>CAYMRQ010000095.1:0-4807 GCA_964392845.1 uncultured Rhizobium sp. | reverse complement strand
CGGGGCTGAGCGATGAGCAAACGCTAGGGCAGGGTGCTCACCGCGATGGTCGGTGGACTGACCGCGCTGCAGCGGCCGTGGCGGCGCGCCAACCGATACAAGCCGATCATCAATCCAATATCTCCAGGCTCAGCGGCGTGATCTCGGCGGCGCTTCGGCCGCGGTAATCGCGCGTGGGCGCGGCCGCCTCCATGCGCTCCTGCGCGGCGCGCAGGCGGCCGCCGGCGGCCGCCTGGTCGAGGGTCAGCACCCTTCCGTCGGCGACGATTTGCCTGCCGTCGACAAACACCTCGCGCACTGCCCGGTCGGCCGCGTGATAGACAAAAGAGCGCAGCGGGTCGCGCGCCGGCTGCATCTGCGGACATTCGAGGTCGACCAATACGATGTCGGCCTTTTTGCCCGGCGCAAGCCGGCCGAGATCGTCGCGCAAGAGCGCCTTCGCGCCGCCGGCCGTGGCGGCATGAAACAGATCGGCCGTCGTCACGGTGGTGATGTCGCGCGCCGCGATGCGGGCCAAGACCGCGGCCTTGCGCATCTCCTCGACGAGGTTGTGCGGCGCGCAATCGGTGCCGAGCCCCATCGTCACCCCGGCGCGCAAATAGTCGCCGAAATTCTCCATGATGTGGCCATAGCGCGCGAACGGCGTCGGGCAATGCGCCACCGCCGTCCCGCTGTCGCCGAGGATCTTGAGGTCTGACTTGGTCCACCAGCGTATCCACGAATGCGTGTCGAGGTAGAGGGCGTGCCCGAGGATCGTGCCGGGGCCGAGGATGCCGAGCGAATCTGCCCACTGCACCGGGGTCTGGCCGTGCCGGCGGATCATCTCGCGCACCTCGCTGACGCTCTGCGCGACATGGACGGTGAGGGGGAGGCCCCGGTCGCGCGCCGCGGCATGGCTGTCGCGCAGGAGATCGGCGGTGCAGGTGTCGATCTGCATCGGCGAGACGATGCCCGACAGCCTGCCGCTGGGATGCGCCAGCGCCGCGTCGATGGTTGCGAGCGCGGCGGCGAACCCGGCACGGCCGCGCGCCTCGTCCCAGGCATAGCGCAGCTCGTGGTCGTCTTCGAGATACCACCGCGCCGAATTATAGCCGGGCGCGAGAAAGCCGCGCAGCCCGCTCTTCGCGAACAGCTCGACCCAGCCGGCCCACGGCGGCGAGATGTCAACCAGGCTGGTGACGCCACAGAGCAGCAGCTCGCAATAGGCGAATTCGGCGCTCGCCGCGCGGGCCTCGTCATCGGGCGCCGAGAGGGCCTGCGAGCGCTCATAGAGCCCGGTCATGTGCATGCTCGGCAGCCCGTGCTCCTCGCGGATCCCGCGGTAGAGCGGTTCGTGCTCGGGGTGGGAATGGATGTCTATGAGGCCGGGGAGCACCAGCCGGGCGCGGCCGTCGATGATCCGGTCGGCCGGCCCCATGCCGCTCTTGGCGAAATCGCGCCCGAGAAAGGCAATGCGGTCGTCGCTGAAGGCGAGGTCGACCCCGCGGCGGTAAACCTGCCGGCCCAGCCGCTCGTCCCAGGCGATCACCCAGGCGGCATTCCTGATCACGGTCGTCGACATGTCGCGCACCCTTGAGGGAAGCCCTGGCCGATCGAGATTGCTTCGCTTCGCTCGCAATGACAATGAAGGTGACGTCATTGCGAAGAGCGGAGCGACGAAGCAATCTCGCGCCGTCCGGTTTTCTGTCGGAGACATGGCATGGCCGAGCCCGGCCCGCGCAATCTGATCACCGACGTTCCGGGGCTGCTCGTCGGCCAGGCGCAAGACTCGGCCGGCATCACCGGGACGACCGTGGTGCTGTGCGAGGTGCCGGCGGTTGCCGCGGTCGATGTCCGGGGCGGCGCTCCGGGCAGCCGGGAGACTGAGCTGCTCGATCCGGCCGCGCTCGTCTCGCGCATCGATGCGATCGTCTTGTCGGGCGGCTCGGCTTTCGGCCTGGATGCGGCTGGCGGGGTCATGGAGGGGCTCGCCGCAATGGGGCGCGGGTTTGCCGTCCGCGATGTGCTTGTGCCGATCGTCCCGGCGGCGATCCTGTTCGATCTGGCGTTTTCGGGGCGCCTGCCGTGGTCGGGGGAACCGCCCTATCGCCGGCTCGGGCGCGAGGCGCTGGCGCGCGCCAGTCGGGATTTCCGGCTGGGCAATGCGGGGGCCGGTCTGGGCGCCAAGGCCGGCCGCCTCAAGGGCGGCATCGGCAGCGCATCGCTGCGGCTCGGCCCCGGCGCCTTGGGGGGCGCGATGGTCGGCGCGCTCGTCGCGGTCAATAGCTGGGGGTCGGCGGTGCGGCCGGATTGCGGACGCCTATGGGCGGCCGAGCAGGCGCTGGCGGGCGAGATCGAGCCCCAGCCGGCGCTGCCGGCCGCGCCGCTCGATCCGCAGGATTTCTCCGCCTGCGCGGCGGCCGCCGCCGGGGCGAATACGACGATCGCGGTGGTGGCCACCGACGCGCCGCTCGACAAAAGCCAGTGCCGCCGGCTCGCGATCATGGCGCAGGACGGGTTGGCGCAGGCGATCCGCCCGGCGCACACGCCGTTCGATGGCGATACGGTATTCGCGCTGGCGATCAGTCCTGGCAGCCCGGGCGGCGCGGGCGGCGAGGTCGATCCGGCAACGCTGGCCCGGCTCGGCAGCGCCGCCGCGTCCTGCCTGGCACGCGCGATCATGCGCGCGATTATGGAAGCCGCACCGCTCGGCGGCTTGCCGAGCTGGCGTCAGCGATGGGGAAGCGCGATCGGCTGATCAGGCCGCGCTGCGCGACCGCAAGGCCGAGGGATCAAAGACGGCCCGTTGCAGCGGGAAGGTCACGCTGACTTGCGTTCCCACGCCGAGTTCGCTGTTGACCTCGATTGTGCCACCATGCCGCTCCATGATCGCCTTGACCAGCGGCAGGCCCAGCCCGGTGCCCTGCTGCTCCCGGCAGAACGAGGAATCGACCTGCTCGAAGGGTTCGAGCACGCGGACCAGGTCTGCCGGTGCGATGCCGATGCCGGTATCGCTTACCGTCAGAACCAGCCCGGTTTCCGGATCGAACCGGCTGGCAATCTCGATATGACCGCCGGACGGGGTGAATTTGACCGCGTTGGTGACCAGGTTGAGCAGGATTTGCTTGGTCTTGCGCTCATCGGCGCGCAGCAGCGGCAGGTCCGCCGGCAGCTCGACCGAATCGGACAGGCCGCCATCGCACATGCGCGCGCTGATCAACTGGCGTACCGAGCGGATCGTGTCACGCAGGTCGAAGGCCTCCTCATGGATCTCGAGCTTGCCGGCCTCGGCCTTCGACAGGTCGAGGATATCGTTGATGATCTGCAAGAGATGCATGCCGCTCTCGTGGATATCAGCGACATAGGTTCGGTATTGCTCGTTGCCGAGCGTGCCCAGCACCTCGCGCAGCATCATCTCGGAAAAGCCGATAATGGCATTCAACGGCGTGCGCAGCTCGTGGCTCATCGTCGCGAGAAAACCCGACTTGGCGCGGCTCCCTGCCTCGGCCGCTTCCTTGGCGAGGCGCAGCGAATCGTATGCCGCCTCGCGCTCAAGCTGCAACGCGACCCGATCGAAGCAGCGATCGAGCACTGCGAACAGCGAATTCGGGTCGCGCGATTTGTCAAAATAATCATAGGCGCCGCTGCGCATCGCAGCGACCGCCGTCTGGCTGTCGAGATCGGCGGTCATCAGCACGCAAATCAGCTCCGACTGCTCGGCGCGCAAACTCGGGATCAGATCGACGCCGCAGGCGATCCCGCCGAGCCGCGCGTCGATCAGCGCGACCGGTGCACGGGCACCGCCGTCGGGCGTCTCGCGCAGCGCCGCGAGCGCCCGCTCCGCGGTATCGACGCAGCAGGCGGCATAGCCCTTGTGCTGCAGCATGTCGGCGAGCGACTCGGCAAAACCGAGATCGTCGTCGATGATTAGAACCGGACGCACGGTTCCGTCCTCGTGACCCATGCTTACCTCGCTTGGCCGAGCGCAGTTAACCCGCTACCCGGTTTAGGAGGTTCTAATATGATTATGCTCGCATGGGTTGCAACAGCACGCAATGGCTGTCACACCGACGGACGCATCGCGTCGAATTCGGGCGGCACCACCGTGTTCGGCTTGCCGGGCTGGCGTCAGCTATGGGGTCGCGCGATCGGGTGATCAGGCCGCGCTGCGCGCCGGCGCGGCCGAGGGCTCAAAGACGGCCCGTTGCGGCGGGAAGGTCACGCTGACTTGCGTTCCCACGCCGACCGCGCTGCGCAGCTCCAGATTGCCGCCATGCAGCTCGACGATCGTCTTGACCAGCGGCAGGCCCAGCCCGGTTCCCTGATGCGACCGGCTGAACGAGGAATCGACCTGCTCGAAGGGTTCGAGCACGCGCGCCAGATCTGCCGGGGCGATGCCGATGCCGGTATCGCTTACCGTCAGAACCAGCCCGGTTTCCGGATCGAACCGGCTGGCAATCTCGATATGACCGCCGGACGGGGTGAATTTGACCGCGTTGGTGACCAGGTTGAGCAGGATTTGCTTGGTTTTGCGCTCATCGGCGCGCAGCAGCGGCAGGTCCGCCGGCAGCTTGACCGAAGCAGACACGCCGCCCTCGCCGCTGTGCGCGCTGATCGACTGGTGGACCGAGCGGATGGTGTCGCGCAGGTCGAAGACCTCCTCATGGAGCTCAAGCTTGCCTTCCTCGGCCTTCGACAGGTCGAGGATGTCGTTGATGATGCGCAAGAGATGCGTGCCGCTCTCGTGGATATCGGCGACATAGGCCCGGTATCGCTCGTTGCCGAGCGTGCCCAGCACCTCGCGCAGCATCATCTCGGAAAAGCCGAT
>CAYMRQ010000094.1:10913-16532 GCA_964392845.1 uncultured Rhizobium sp. | reverse complement strand
GGGAGAGCGCGGTGATGATCTCCTCGACCATGCCGTCGGCGAAATATTCCTGCTCGGGGTCGCCGCTGATGTTCTGGAACGGCAGCACCGCGATCGACGGCTTGTCGGGCAATGGCAGCGCGGCGGGTTCGGGCATCGGGACCGCGGCCGTCCCGGCCGCCCCCCTCCCTAACCCTCCCCCGCTTGCGGGGGAGGGAAGGGTGGGGGCATGCGGGCGGGACGCCCGCGCTCCAACGCGGAAGACATGCACAGGTTGGGCGATATTCTTCAATGTCTGCTCGCCGAGGTCCTCCACCGGAAAATCGAGTTTTCCCCGCGTCTGGGTCAGCACCGTGCGCGAGATGCAGATGCCGCCGGGCTCGGCCATGGCTTCGAGTCGGGCGGCGATGTTGACGCCGTCGCCGTAGATGTCGTCGCCATCGATGATCACGTCGCCGAGATTGACGCCGATGCGGAACGCGATGCGCGAATCCGCCGGTGCCGCCGCGTTGCGGCCGGCCATCTCGCGCTGCACCGCGTTGGCGAAACGCATCGCATCGACGACGCTGGCGAACTCGACCAGCATCCCGTCGCCGGTGGTCTTGACGATGCGGCCATGGTGCTCGGCGATGGCCGGGTCGATCAGCTCCGCGCGCAGCGCCTTCAGCCGCCGCAGCGTGCCTTCTTCGTCGGCGCCCATCAGCCGCGAATAGCCGGCGATATCGGCGGCCAGAATCGCGGCGAGCTTGCGCTGAACGGGCGAGGTTTCGGCCATGAGGCTCCCTGTCGGCGACAGTATAACCTCGCGTACCGATTACGGAACCGGCGCATCAATGGCTGCGCAGCGAAGGCGGTGCGTTGCAGCCGCCCTGACCCGCTCAACCGAATTCGGTTTCGCCGGAATTTCTCGGCGATGGCAAATTCGCAACCGCCGGGCGCGACTGCCCGGCCCGCGGTCGTCGATCGACCGCATCCGCCGCGAGTAACGGAGTGCCTGGGGGCCCGACGAGATTGCTTCGTCGCGGAGCCTGTCCTCGGGCGGCGCGGCGCGCCGACCCGTGGGCTCCTCGCAATGACAGCTATTTCCTGTCATTCCGAGCGAAGCGAAGCAATCTCGTGCCAGTTGTCCGCGAAATGAAGGATCACGTCCGTTAAGGTGGTGGAAAAACGGGTTAGCGAAGAGATGGCCATTGTTCAGGCGGCCATGGGTGGAAGTTTGGTGGGATCGGCGTCGTGTAACCCCCGCAAGACGCAAGCGGTCGCGATTAGAGCGAATCCCAGAGCTGGCGGATCTGCTGGCGCTGCTTCGCATCGGGCAGGCGGCCGAACCCGGCCTTGAGGTTGTCTGCCATATGCTTTGGATTGCTCGTCGCCGGGATCGCGCAGGTCACGGCGGGTTCGGCAATGATGTATTTGAGGAACAATTGCGCCCAGCTGGCGCAGTCGAACTCGGCGGCCCATTCGGGCAAGTTCCGGCCGCGCACCCGGCGGAACAGGGCGCCGTCTTCGAACGGCCGGTTGACGATGACCGCGACCTTGCGCTCGGCGGCGATCGGCAAGAGCGCGGTTTCCGCGGCGCGAATCCCCAGCGAATAGGCGCATTGCACGAAATCGATGCCGGGCTCGCTCGCCAGGATGCGGGCCAGTTCGGCGAGCGCGCCGGTCGTGTAATGGGTGAGGCCGATATAGCGGATCCGGCCGTCGTCCTTCATCCGCCGCAAGGTCGCCAGATGGGTGCGCCAGTCCAAGAGGTTATGGATCTGCATCAGGTCGATGACGTCGCTGCGCAGCAATTCGGCCGAGCGCCGCATCTGCGCGATCCCCGCCTCGCGCCCGCTGGTCCACACCTTGGTGGCGAGAAAGACGCGCGGGCGCACCGCCAACTCGGCGACCAGATCGCCGGTCACCGCCTCGGCGCGCCCGTACATCGGCGAGCTGTCGATGATCCGGCCGCCGGCATCGACGAACGCCTGCAGCACCGCGCGCAACGGTTGCCGAGCCCGCTCGTCAGCGCCGACATCGAAGGTCTGCGAGGTGCCGAGCCCGATCACCGGCATCGCTTCGCCGGAGGACGGGATCGGGCGGGTGATTATTGTGCTATCGATTGTCGCGACCTCGTTCGCCGGCGCGGCCCCGCCGCCACGCGGCGCGCCCGCCATCGCCAACATCGTGCCGGCCAGCATGCGCAGGAAGCCGGCGCGCGACAAGGGCAAGCGGCCGTGGGAGAGAGTCATCGATTTATCGCCGACAACCGGCGAGGCGGGATCCATTGCGGCGGGCGCAGTGTCAGATGAGCCGGACGCAGTGTCGGAAGTTTTTACAAAAGGCACCTCAAAGCCTCTGACCGTAAGTCCTAACCATTTGGCTTTACACAGATGGCTCGCGAATTGCACGGTATCAGGATCGGATGTCTGTCCGGTATGGAGACAGAATGATGAACCGTTTCGTTTCGGTCTTGACGCTGGCAGTGCTCGCGACCGGTGCAATGACGACGATGGCCCTCGCCCAACGCTTCGAGGTCCCCGAGCCGTCGAGCCTCGCCCTGCTGGCGACCGGTATGGGTGCGATATACGTCATGCGCAAGTTGCGCCGGAGAAAATAACCCTCGCAGGTTTCGCATCGAGTGTTGCATGCGGTGCCGGTCCTCTGGCGCTGCCATGCGCTGCATCACTCCGATCGCGAGGTCGATGTCAGCACGAGCTATCGGCACCACCCGTTTGAACCCGTCATTTTGTCCTTCGTGCTGCCGCTCTCGGCGATGGCTATCGGCATTCCGGGTGACGTCATCATCGTTTACGGCGTAGTCGATGCCGTCGCCAGCGTTTTTCACCACGGCAATGTCAAGCTGCCACCTTGGCTCGAACGCGTCCTCGCGCCGATCATCGTCACGCCGGATATGCACCGCATTCACCATTCGATCGAGCGCAGCGAAGCGGATTCCAATTTCGGCACGGTCTTTTCGTTCTGGGATCGCCTGTTCGCGAGCTACACCGCGCCGGTGCGGCAAGATCGGCGCCGCCTGGAGTTCGGGCTCGCAGAGTTCAGCTCGCCGGCTTACCAGACCTCGCCAATGATGATGATGATCCCGTTCCGGCGTGGTGAGCGCAGCGCCTAACGCAGCGCGCCGGCATCAAGCCCCAACATCAGGCTTAAATTCTGCACGGCCGCACCAGACGCACCCTTGCCGAGATTGTCGAGCCGCGCCACCAGAACCGCCTGATGGCGCGCCTCGTTGGCGTAGACGCACAGTTCGAGCCGGTTGGTGTCGTTGAGCGCCTGCGGCTCGAGCTTGCCGTCGCGCGCGGGTTCGACGACCCGGACATAATCGCAGCCCTGGTAAAAAGCGGCGAGCGCGCCGTGCAGATCGGCGCCGCGCGGTGTCCCCGGCAGCGCTTCGAGATGCAGCGGCACCGACACCAGCATGCCCTGGCGGAAATGCCCGACCGACGGCACGAAGATCGGGCAGCGGGAGAGCCCGGCGTAAAGCTGCGTCTCCGGCACGTGCTTGTGTTCGAGGTCGAGCGCGTAGAGTTCGAAGGCCGGGCCGGCATTCTGGTCATGCGCTTCGATCATCGCCCGGCCGCCGCCGGAATAGCCGCTGACCGCGTTGATCGCGATCGGGTAATCGCGCGGGATCAGCCCGGCCTCGACCAGCGGCCGCAAAAGGCCGATCGCGCCGGTCGGATAGCAGCCGGGATTGGCGACCTTACGCGCGCCGGCGATCTGTCCGGCCTGACCGGGCATCATCTCGGGAAAGCCGTAGGTCCAGCGCGGATCGACCCGATGCGCAGTGCTGGCGTCGAGCAGCCTGGGCATGTCCGGCCCGAGCCCATCGGCGAGCGCCACCGCCTCGCGCGCCGCCTCGTCGGGCAGGCAGAGGATGACGAGATCGACTTGCCCCATGATGTCGCGTCGCGCCGCCTTGTCCTTGCGCTGCGCCGCAGGCAGGCTTTTGAGCGCGATCTCCGGCAGCGCCTCGAGCCGCGTGCGGATGCCGAGGCCCGTCGTTCCCGCCTCGCCGTCGATGAACACACTCGGCTTGTTGCTCGCCATCTCCTGCTCCTTAAAACAAAAACCCCACCGGGGGCGCAACCGGCGGGGTCCTGGTCTGTGCCGTCGGCAATGCGGGTCAGCGCGGCGTCAAGACGCCCCTTCGATGACCGGCCGCATGCCTCGCGCACCACACGAGAGCCCCGCCGCTGGTGCGGCGTCGGAGTCGTTCGCCGCGCAGGACGATCGAATACATGGCGCGGACGCTAACGGCTGTGCCGACCGGCGTCAACTTTGCAGCCGTAGAACGCGCAGGGTGGGTAAGCGAAGCGTAACCCACCCTACGAATTCGCCTTGGCCCCGAATTCGGCCAGGAGGGCGTCGCGCACGGTGTCGAGATCGAGCCGGTGCGCTTCGATCAAGGGCGCGGTCTCGACGATGATCTCGTCGATGTCGCCGATCACCTTCAATCGCTTGTAGAGGTCCTCGCTGTAAAGGCCGAGCCCCTCGCCGAGGATCTCCATGAAATTGACGATTTCGAAGCCGCGCCCGTCGCCGGCATCGCAGATCTGGCGATGGCAGGCGTGATAGATCGTCGCCAAGGTGGTCACCCCGGCATCGGCGACCGCTGCCAGCTCGCGCTGCACCAGCTCGCGCTTGAATTTTGGCAATTGCGCGAGAGAGTTGGCCTGCGTCCCGACGCGCGGCACGTCGATCTCGACGAGTTCGGCGCCGGGGATGATCGACAGCAGCTTCTTGACCGCGGCGATGACCTCGGGGAAGACCGGGCGCTCGTGCAAGGCAATGCGCTTCTCGACCCGCTGCTTCATCAAGCCGGCAAGCCGGTCGGCATGACCGGCGAGAAAGCCGAGGAACGGGTTCATGTCAAACGGCTTGGCGCCGAACTGCATCTCATAATTGGGCAGCGACACCTCGCCGATCGAGATCTGGCAGGAGGGGCACCACGACAGCACCGTCGACGCGCCGGCCGCGGCGAGGCCGTCGATCGTCGCGTAGGCGACCTTGCTGTTGGCGGCGAAATCGCCCTCGCGATACTGGTAGACGCCACAGCACTGGCCGACCCCGCCCATCACCTCGTAATCGATGTCGAGCAGGTCGAGGATGTCGAGGCACAGCAGCGCGATGTGGGGTGTCTTCAACACGTTGCAGCCGGTATAGAAGACGATGTCGGGCGGGCTGGTGCGCGGCTCCTTCGACGGCGCGAACCGCGCCAGCACCTCGGGCGGCAGCTGCAAGCGCGACAGCACGCGCACGCCGCGGCTCATCGACTGGAACCCCTGGCGCCAGCGCGTCGGCAGCGGGCTCGCGCCCGCATTGCGGCGGGCGAAGCCGCGGGCCAGCTGCACCATGAAGCGCGGGTTGATGCCCTGCTTGCAGGCCGGGATGCAATAGCCGCTGCCGCTGCATGCTTCCGCCCAGCGCACCGCGTCTTCACTGCCCTCGCCGCCGATAATCAGGTCGACGATGGCGCCGGCGGTCGCGCTGGGATCGGCCTCGGCGATCCCGGCGGGCCCGGTCATCGGGCAGGCGCGAAAGCAATCGCCGCACCGGGTGCACGCGTCGGCGATCGCCGCGCCCCGTGCCCGGAAGGTGTCGAGGAAACCGGCAGCCTCGGTCGACCCATTCATC
>CAYMRQ010000094.1:1563-10903 GCA_964392845.1 uncultured Rhizobium sp. | reverse complement strand
GCCCGTCATCCTGCGACCCGCCGCGATCATAACCGAAGCGACCGGCGAAAACCGCACCACCTTGCCGCCATAATCGCGCATCAGCCGGGTGTCTCCATTTATCATGCAATAACGCATGGCTGCCTTGCGATCCGGCATGGATCGACCCCTGTTACAAACTGTTGGCATTTCGTCATCAGTGAGACATCGGAGTGACCAAACCGGGCGCGCCGGTTCAACATGTGACAAAGGCAGATCTCCAGCCGCGGGAAAAAGACCTCGCCATGTACCTCACCGTAAAACGGCTCGCGGCCGAGCCCTCGATCGCAATGTCGTCGATAGACAGGGATATCCGCGACTTTCTAGCCGGCAAGAACGATGGGGGAGACCTCCTCCATGCGCTCTATGATCACGTTCTCGACGAGCCGGTTCCGCAAAATCTGCGCGCCCTGCTCAAACGCTTAAGAGTCTGACTCGTAATTCGCGTGGTGTCATGCGCGAGCGAGGGGCGGGCGAGCGCCGCTTTCGAGCGCGGTGGCGACGAAGGTCGCCCGCATCGGGTGCGCCGCCAGCCGCGGCCAAGCGCGCCGGCGTATCTGCGTATCATGCGGTCGATCGCGTCTAGGTCTATGCGCCGGCGTTCCTCCGACGCTGGCCGGTGCCCCTCGACGGCGCTCAGCCGCGCGCCAGGGCGTAGACCTGCGTGCCGCCCGGCGGGGAGGGTTGGGCGGTCCAGGTCTCGCCGGCGTCGGTGCTGGTCCAGACCTCGCCGCCGTTGGTGGCGCAGGACATGCGGGAGGGCTGCCGCTCGTCGAAAGCGAGCTT
This sequence comes from uncultured Rhizobium sp., assembly GCA_964392845.1. GTDB lineage: Bacteria > Pseudomonadota > Alphaproteobacteria > ATCC43930 > CGMCC-115725 > DATARH01. The sequence continues at coordinate 10,099 of CAYMRQ010000094.1, read as the reverse complement.
GAACATCGTGTGCGGCACCGGGTGGCCGATCTCGACGCGGGTCCAGCTGTCGCCGCCGTCGCGGCTGTGGAGCAAGGTGCCGGCGTCGCTCTGGAAGCCCGCCCCCGCAGCCACCCATAGATGGCGCGGGTTGCCCGGCACCTCGCGGATGTCGCGGCAGTAGATGTGGCCCTTCGGGTTGAGCGGCTCCAACGGCACATGGCTCCAGTGATCGCCGCCATCGGCGCTCCTGAACATGCCGGCGCGGGCGATGCCGATGACCGTGCCGGGCCGCCAGCGGCTGGCCAGGACGCCGTGCATGTCGACATAGTCGTCGTTAAGATACTGGCCGTGACTCAGATTCTCCCAATGCTCGCCGCCATCTATTGAGCGGATCGTGCCGCCGACCTCGATCGCGCCGTAAAGGTGGTCGGGTTCGCTGGCGCTGGCGTCGAGCATCAAGACGCGCTTTGCCGGGTTGGCGCCCGGCGCGGTGGTGATCTCGGGGAAGCGCACGCTGACCGGCAGGCGGGTCCAATGTTCACCGGCATCGTCGCTGCGGTAGATCTCGCAATTCTCGGTCCCGACCAGGATCACGTCGGGATCGTGCGGGTGGAACAGGATCGACCACACCGGTAGCCCGTGGTCGGGCATCTCGACCTTCTCCCAGCGCTCGCCGCGGTCGGCGCTGCGATAGAGCCCGGATTGCGTGCCGGCGTAGACGATCTCGGGCTTTAGCGGGTGCACCGCCAGGGCACGCACCGCCGGCATCTCGGGCAGGCCACGCTCAAGCGCTTCCCATTCCCCGTTACCGTCGGCCAGCCGGAAAAGTCCGGAGTGCACGACCCGGCCGCGCCCGGTTTCACCCGCCAGGCCCAGGTACAGATAGGATGTTTGGTTTGTCGCGCCGTTGGTTGCCATGGGATCGCCCGCCTGTGTCTGGTTGAGACCTCGGCCATGATTATCGGCTCTAACCGATCTCGCCCGGTCGGCCGCTTGTCGTCAAGCTTGGCGATTCTTGCAGGGTTCGGCAAGGCTTTCGCCGGGGGCATTCAGCGGGAGGTAAACCGGTCCCGCCGGGTTCCTGCACGGCGACAAGAGCTACGATCGCGACGCTGTGCGCCGCTATTCGAAAAAGCGGCGGATCTCGGCGATCACGCGATCGGCGGCATTGGCGCCGAGTTGCGGATAGATCGGCAGGCTGAGGATCTCGCGCATAGCCTGTGTCGTTTCCGGCAGGCCGGCGGGGAACTCGCCGAGCCGGCCCTGATAGGCCGGCTGGAGATGCACCGGCACCGGGTAGTGAATGCCGGTGCTGATTTGCGAGGCGCGCAGATGCTCGCGAAGCGCGTCACGCTGGCCGCTGCGGATCACGTATTGGTGAAAGACGTGGCTGCACCCGGCGCGGCGGCGCGGCAGTGCGAGCGGCAGGCCGGCGAGGCCGGCGTCATAGCGGGCCGCGACCCGTTGCCGGCGCGCATTATCGGCGTCGAGGTGCGGCAGCTTAGCCGCGAGGATCGCCGCCTGCAATGTGTCGAGCCTTGCGTTGATGCCAGCGCGGGCGCTGACATAGCGGTCGCGCCAGCCATATTCGCGCAGTTCACGCAGAGCGACGGCAAGCTCCGGATCATCCGTCGCGGTCATCCCGGCGTCGCCCAGTGCGCCCAGATTCTTGGTCGGATAAAAGCTGAAGCAGGCGATGTCGCCGAGGCAGCCGGTCGTCCGCCCGCGATAGGCCGCGCCGTGGCTCTGCGCGCAATCCTCGATGAGGCGCAGTCCATGATGGCGAGCAAGCTCCAGGATCGGCGCCAGATCGGCCGGCTCGCCGTAGAGATGCACCGGCAGGATTGCGGCCGGCCGGCCAGGCGGCTTGTGGCGCAATGCCGCCTCGAGGGCGGCGGGATCCATCGTGAAGCCGCCCGGCTCGATGTCGACCAGTACCGGGACCGCCCCCGTCAGCTCGATCGCGGCGACGGTCGCGACCGCGGTATGCGATACCGTGAACACCACCTCCCCCGGGCCGATGCCGCAGGCGCGCAGCGCCAGCTCTATGGCGTCGGTGCCGCTGCCGACGCCGACCGCGTGGCCGATGCCGAGCCAGGCGGCAAAACCCGCCTCGAACGCCTCGACCTCGCGCCCCATGATGTATTGACCGCTGGCCAGCACCCGGGCAATCGCGGCATCGATCTCGGCCTTCTCTTCGAGGTAGCCGGCGCGCGGATCGGTCTGCGGGATCGGCAGGGCTGTCATTGCGGTCTCATATAATCTTATCCAAAAAGAAGCCAGCCAGCCCTCAAGGCATTATGATTTTCGTATCAGACATAGTTCGCCAGATTGCGGCGGTAATAGTCGAGGGAGCGCGAGAGGCCAATGTCGAGGCCGATCTGCGGCGCCCACCCGGTCAGCGCGCGGAAGCGGCGGTCGTCGGTGACGAAATCGCCGATATCGATGCGCTTTCGGTCGGCCGGGAATTCGCGCCGCTCGACCGCGCCGCCGCCATTCGCCCGGATCAGCGCCTCGGCCAGGGCGAGCAGCGTATAGGGCTCGCCGCCGCCGACATTGAGCGCGAGGCCGGCGGTGTCGCGGCTGAGCGCGGCGCCCAGAAACGCCTCGACCGCGTCATCGACATAAAGCAGCTCGCGGCGCTGCTCGCCGCCCCACACCTCGAAGGCGGCGCCTTCGAGCGCCCGGCGCAGCCAGATCCCGAGGAAATTCTGCCGTGCGTCCTTGATCCGCATCCCCGGCCCGTAAACATTGGTCAGCCGCAATGAGCGGGTGTTGATGCCATAGGCATCGTGAAACAGCAGGTGATAGGCCTCGCCCGCCATCTTGTTGACGCCGTTGACATCGGCCGGTCGCAACGGATGCGCCTCATCGACCGGCAGATAGCGGGGCCGGCCATAGATCTGGCGCGTGCCGGCATGCACGATCGTGATCGCCGGCGCCACCGCCCGGCACAATTCCAGGAGCTGCAATTGCGCCGTGCAATTGACCGCCAGATCGTGTTCCGGCGCAGTCATCGAATCGAGATGGCTGGTCTGGCCGGCGAGATCGAACAGGAAATCCCGCCCTTGAAGCAGGTGGCGCAGCGCCGCTGCGTCGCGGATATCGGCGATGTTGACCTGCACCCGGTCCTGGATGTCGGCGATGTTGGCAAGGTTCCCGCCCGCCTCGGGCACCAGGCTGTCGACGAGCAGCAATTCCGCGCCGAGCCCCACCAGACGCCGCGCCAGCGCCGAACCAATCAGGCCAACGCCGCCGGTGATCATCACCTGGGCGCCGCGGAAGGCGGCAAAACGGGTATCAGACAGTGGTTTCACGAACCCTTGCTCCTGAACCGGAGGCCGGTGCGGCCTCGATCGGGTCGAGCCAAGAACGCGCGGCGGAGGGTCATATTCCGGCATCAGGCAAATCGGCGTGTCCAGCGCTCCCGCCAGCGTGACCTCGTCAACGGGCCCGGGCGATGCTCGGAGCCGCGGCGATCCGCTCGACGGTGATCGACGACACGGTCAACGGCACCGCGCCGCTGGTCCACACCCGCACCTCGATCGGGAAAGCGGGCGGCGGCCTCCCGATGATGTGAAACAGGATCTCGTGCTCCGGGCTGAGGGTGTCTTCGACCCGCAATTGGCGCTGGGCCAAATAGGTCTTTCCGTAACGCGATACGGCCTCGATCGTCGCGACCGGCTGGAAGCGGGGGACGGTTCGCGCCGGCCGCCCGGCGCTCCAGCGAACGCGCACCCGATAATTGCCCGCGCCCAGCTTTACATAAGGGCCGTATAGCAGGTGGCCGGTCTGGCCCGGTTTCGCGCAGATGCCGGCATGGCGGCGCTCGCCGGCGCGGCCCACCTTCATGACCGGCAGCCACTCGATCTCCACACCGCAGATCTCCGGCCATTGTGCCGCGAACTCGGCAAAGCCAAGCCGGCCGGTGCGCCACGGCGCCGTTGTCGTGGCGGCAGGCGGCGGCGACAAAGTCCGCCGCGGCAGCTTGGCCGCGACCTGTTCGGCCAGTTCAAGAAGCTGTGGGGCGAGAGGCTGTGGGCCGGGACTGCTCTTGGCCGGCGGCCGGGTCGAGCGTTGCAGCCGATTTCGTGCCGACAAAACGATCCTGGCGAGCCCGGCCGGATCCACCGGCGCGTCGCCGCCGGCAAAAAGGATGCGTTTCAGCCCCGCGCCCAACGCGACCGCTGCCGCGCCCGGATCGACATCGACAGGGCCTGATGCCGCCGAGGTCAGAGCGAGCGCCGCCGGAAGGCGGCCCTGCCGACACAGCTCCTCGACAGCGGGGGCGATCTCGTCACAGGTAAAGGCGCGCCGCCGCGCCAGGATCGCAACGACGCCGGCGATCTGGTCGCCCTGGCCGGCCCGAGCCATTGTGTCGAGCAAGGCAGCAACGGATGCCGAAGGTGGTGACGAGTCAAGCGCGGTGCAGGCCATCAGCAGCGCCACGGCTGCCTGGCCGGCGACGCTGTCGAGCGAGGACCGCAATTCTTCGACAAGCGCGCGGCGTGGAACCTCGATTTCCAGCTCCGGAAATTCGCCATAGGAATTTTCGATGCGCGCAACAGCCTCGATCAGCGGCTCGCCTGCCAGACCGGCGAGGCGGCGCGGCGCGGCACGCAACCCCTCCCTCGCCGCAGCAAGACGATCGGGTTCCGCCGCCCGCGTTTGCCGGTTTTCCGGGTGCGGATCCGGCGGCTCGCGTTCGGCAAGGGTCGACAATGCCCCTTGAACCCAGGCCGACCGCGAGCGCCAATCAGCCTTGTTTTGCCGCTCGATGCCTTGGCTCATCGCGCCCGCCGCGCCCGCCAATCCGGCGCGCCGATAGCGGCTTCGTCCGGCACCCCCGGCGCCGGCGATCTGGCAGGCTCACCGGAATCGACCAGCCCGATCATCTCGCGCAGCGCTCTGGTGCCGCTCGCCTCGGGCTCAGCCCCGGAATCGGCGAAGGCCGGCTCGAGCGGCGAGGGTGCCGGCGGGCGCAGCTCGACGCCGTGCCGTTCCTCGAAACAGCCCCGAATGATATTGTCGATGCGGGTGGCCTGGGCTGCCCAGCTGTTGCGCCTGATCCAATCCTGTTGTCGCTGCAAAATCGCCGCCGACAAATCGGGGTCGCGCAGCAGCGCGACGATGCCCTCGGCGATGTCGGCGGCGCTGCCTCCCGAGAGCTGGTGAACCACGCCGGCCAGGTTGGCGAAGACCGGAAGCGGGGTGGTCGCCACCGGACGGCCAGCCGCCAGTCCCAAGCGCACCGCGCCGCTGTCGGATTCGCCGGTGTTCTGATAGGTGAAGACCGTCAGATCGCAGGCATTCAGCAGCAACAGGATTTCCTCGGTTTCGAGGAATTCGCCGATCAACCTGACGCGATCGTCGAGACCAAGTCCGCCGATCAGCGCCAGGCAGCGGTCGCGTTCCTCGGCCGACTCGACGGCGCCGGGAAACTCGGCGTTCAGCATCAACAGCGTCGCCTCGGGGAAGTGACGCAGGACCAGGGCGAAGGCGTGGATCAGCTGCTGCAGCCCCTTGGGGGGCAGCAGAAAGCCGAAGGTTCCGACGATCGGATGGAATTGCTGCAGGCCCAACAGGCTGCGTACGGTCGCAGCGTTCAGTGCCGGCCGATCGATCACTCCCGGAGGGATCATCACGACGTTGTCGACCACTGCGAATGTCTTGAGCCGGGCAATATCCGCCTCGGTATGGACGATCAGCCGGGTACAGAACCGCAGCACGTCAGCGATTTCGCCGAGCGAGACCGCCCGACCATCGATCACGGTATCTACTGTCTTGTGCAAGGTGAGGTAGGTATCGATACCGGCACGCTGCGCCGCCTTCAGCGTCTCCGCCAGATCGTGAATCTCCATCAGGGAAAAATGGAAATTGACGAATACCGCATCAAACTTGCGGATAAAGTCGCGCACGGAAGCAAGCGAACCAGAACGATCCGGCCACAGGCGAACCAGATTGGCCGGATCGGGCTTCACCGGCGCCTCGTGGTTGCCGATAACGGTAATGTCATAAAACTGGCGATCGAAGTGTTCGAGGAGGTGCTCGCTGTGCGTGGCAAGGCCGCATCGCGAATTGTAGGTCGAGACCCAGGCAAGGCGGATCTTGCGGTTCATGACCGGCCTTTTGTCCAGAGAAACCACGAAGTCATCGATTTTTTCAGCGACGCCACGCCAGCGCAAGCGTGCCGAGTCGCGTAGTCCGCGCCGAGCGCGGCGGACGCTTGGGGTTTCAGGGCCGCGACGATCGCGGTAGGCCGCCTTCATCGCCGCGATCAGATCCGGCACCGCCAGGCGGATTCGGGGCCGGGCCGCCGGGTTCACCTCGTTCGTCGAGACATCGAATCGGTAATCGATCAGCGTGGCGTTTTCAGCATTGCAGTAGTCGAGATGCCCGCCCAAACCCGCGGCAATCAGCGGAATGCCGTACGCCATCGCCACCGCCGCCGGATTGAACTCCTCGCCCAGGATCGGCAGGACCGCCGCGTCGGCGAGCCCATAAAGCAGCTCGCTCTCGGCCGGATTGAGCGCTTCGGGGACGATCTGAACCGGCGGCGAAAAGGCGCCCCCGGCCAGCCGCTTGACCCAGAAATCGACGATTTTGTGCTCGTGGCTGGCGGTGCAGATCACCAGCAGCACCGGATCGTTGCTGGTAAAGGCAAGGCAATACGCGGTGAGCAGCTCCTCGACACCCATCGCCCCCCGGGCGCCATCGACGTAAAGGAAGGTGAACGGCGCCGCAGCGCTCACCTTGCCGCGCGTCGCGCCGTGCTCGGCCACCGATGGTGAGCCGGCCAACTCGTCGACGCCTCGACCGATAACCGCGATCGGCAGATTGACGCCGCTGTTGCGGACCGCCCGTCGGGCGAATTGCGAGACGACCAGAACCCCGTCGAGGTGAAGGTTCATCAGCCCCGCCAGCGCCGCCGCGATCGTGCTTTCCGCCTCGGTCACATGCATGAGGCGCACATCGCCAAGCATCCCGACCGGGCAGGGCGGGTGCGCGCGGCGGATCGTCACGATCCGGTCCGCGCGAGCCGGCGCCGGGCCGATCAAATGGCTGACCACACCAGCGGGCAGCGGGCCGGCGATCCCGCGAGGCGGCAACGGAGCGGATTGCTTCGCCGGCCGGATGGAAACCGTCCGCTCCGGCAGCCGACTGAGCGCGAGCGCGATTTGTTGATCGGCATTTTCAAGCAGCCGGGAAGGCTCGATCGGAGCCTCGATGATGTAGTGGATCGCGCTCGGCCGGGTTACCCGGTTCGCGGCATATTCACCATGCCCGTTGCGGCGCGTCGGGTGGCTGGGAATGAGGGTTGTCGGCGCGCGCCAGCCGACCAGCCGCGCAATGAGCGGCCGCGTCTCGTAGGCGCCCCTTGTGATCAGCCACTGCCGGAAATCTCGCAGCACGCGATCGGTTCGGTCGGCGCCGCCCGCTGCGCGCGCTCGGCGGATCAGCGCGCGGCGAAACGGGCGATCCCGATGCAGGCGATAGAGGGCATCGAGGATGGTTGCCGGATCCCGGCCGCGGACCACGATCACCGCGTCGCCCAGCGGATCGGGAAGCCCTGGCGCCACATAGGCGACGACCGGTAAATCGAGCGCGATCGCGGCGAAAATCGGGCCCATGGCCGCGTCGCGCTCGCTCAGCGAAAGATAGGCGTTTGCCGTCCGGCAATACCCCGCCAAGGCGTTCCGGCTGACCTTATCGATCACCACGACCCGATCGCCGAGACCCGATCCTCGAATTTCCTCGTCCAGCTCCGCCCGGTATCGACGATCCGGCTCTCCCTGCCCGATCAGGATCAGCTCGAAGGGAAGTCCGCCGATCGAGCTGACCCGGTCGACCAAGCGAACGAGATCACGCTGGTGGTTGTCGTCGGCTATTCTACCGATGTTGACGATCCGGAACCCGGGCGGCCGATCGGGATCGACAGGATTGAAATATCCGGTGAATCTCAGATCGCTCCAGTCCTTGAAAAATGGGATGGCGGTGACATCGGCAAAGCCCCGTTGCCGCAAGCGGCGTGCGGTCGAGTTCGACAGCGCGATGCTGGCTTCGACGATGCCGCGCAAGGTTGCGAGTTGCGCATGGGCTTTGACGGACAGGTGATAGTCGCTTCTGTCTTGCGCAAAATATCGAGGCGGCGTCATGCCGTGGTACATTAGTGCCTTGCGACAGCGCAGACCGGCCAGCCAGTCGAGACGGTCCTGGCATCCGCAGTGATGGATCAACAGCAGGTCCTGGGCGCGGGGCCGCAATTCGCCGGCGTGGCGAAACGGCGACGGCGATGAGCGCTCGCCGCCATCGACAAAGATTTCCGAGTTGAAGCCGAGCTCCACGAGCAGTTGCCTGACGAGGAACATCGTCTCGGCGGCACCGTCCCGGACAGCCGACCCGGGGCTCACCTGATGGATGCTGATCTTCCTCGGGGTCATTCGACCACTCTTCCGCATTCCGGTCAGCTTGCCAACATCGACCTGTTGCAGGCGCGTTTGGTCGCCGGAATGGCCAAGGCGGGCCTGGTGATTCGCCGGTCGATAGCGCCCGC
>CAYMRQ010000094.1:0-1553 GCA_964392845.1 uncultured Rhizobium sp. | reverse complement strand
CTGCACGCGGAATCGGGGAATGGTCGATCAGTCGGCGATGGCGGCGAGCGGCTGCGGCGTGCTCGCTCGGGGGAACAGCCGTTCCTCGACCAGTCCACAAACGATGTGCCCGAGCGTGATGTGGAGCTGCTGGATCAGCGGCGTCGAGTCCGCCGGCGCGCACAAGCACAGATCGCATTCGGGCGCCATGTCGCCGCCGCTTTTCCCGGTGAAGCCGATTACGAAGAGGCCGCTCGTCCGCGCCGCCGCGATCGCCTTCAAAATATTCGGCGAGCGCCCGGAGGTGGAGATCGCGATCAAGACGTCGCCGGGCCGCCCGAGCCCGAGCACCTGGCGCTCGAACACGCGATCGTACCCGTAATCATTGCCGATTGCGGTCAGCACCGAGCTGTCCGTCGTCAGGGCGATCGCGGCCGCCGGCGCGCGATCGTAATTGAACCTCCCGACAAACTCGCCGGCGAGATGCTGCGCATCGGCCGCGCTGCCGCCATTGCCGGCCAGCAGCAGCTTGTTCCCGGCAGCGAGCGCGGCGCTGACCCGGTCGACGACCGCGAGGATCGTCGCGATAAGCAGCGGGTCGCCAATCGCCGCCTCGACCACCTCGCGCGATTGCACCAGGTATTCGACGATCGGTGCCGTCCCGTGGCTCATCGCGTACCCCATTCAATTTCTGGTCCGGCAACCTCTGGCGAGCGGTCGCCTCTCGCGGCTAAAGTGCAAAGCCAAGCCTTGGACAACGCACCGTAACTCTATGGAACAGCTCCCTCAAGGGTTTCGGTGCCCGACCCAGCGCCAGCCACGCCTCACCTCCCCTACAGGATACAATGCGGTCGAAAATGCAGCTGGAATACATAGACATGGCGAAAAGCGCGATGATGACCGTCCGGCTCACGCCGGAGCTAAGCGAGAAGCTGGAAGTCTTGGCGCGCGACACCAAGCGCAGCAAATCGTACCTCGCCAGCGAGGCGATCGCCTCCTATGTCGACCGCGACGCCTGGCAGGTCGCGCGGATCAAAGAAGCGCTCGCGGAGGCGAAATCCGGCGCTCCCGGCGTGCCGCACGCGGAGGTAGTCAAATGGATGGAGTCGTGGGTACCGAGCATGAGCTGCCACGCCCGACAGCAAAGAAATCCTAACGCCGGATGGAGATTGTTTGGCGCCCCATCGCGCCGGAAGGTCTTGAAGAGGCGCACCGATACATCGCGCAGGACAACCCGGCGGCGGCCGATCGAATGCGAACCGCGATCCGCGCAGCGGTAGAGCGTCTCGCCGATTACCCCAATCTGGCCGTCCCGGCCGGGTCGGCGAGACCCGCGAACTCGTTGTTGCCAGTACTCCTTACGTCGTCCTCGATAATCGGCTGATGCTCCTCTCGGTGCTGCATGGTGCCAGGGAATGGCCGGAGCGCATTTGAGCGGCGCATCGGATGCCGGCGGGCGGCAAGCGGCGCCGCGGTGCCAAAACGCTGCCTCGGCGAGGTTCGGAAAGGGTTAAGTTATTGGAGCGGGTGAAGGGAATCGAACCCTCGTCGTAAGCTTGGGAAGCTTCTGCTCT
>CAYMRQ010000093.1:13699-16609 GCA_964392845.1 uncultured Rhizobium sp. | reverse complement strand
TACCGGGAGCGCTGGTTGCCCGAGAGGCCGTAGACGATCTCGAAGCAGATGTCAGGGTGTTCGAGCCGATTGCTGCCGACAGAACCTGACGCGCACAAACCTCAGGTCGCTTTCGGGCCGAAGCTTCCTCAAATCTGCGATGGGCTGCGGACCGGGCTGATCATCCAGGCGCCGGCGAGGATGGCGAGCACGATGAGGCCGGGGATTATGGCGAGCCCGGTGCCCATCGCCGCCAGGGCACCGGTGCCGGCCCAGCCGGTCGAAGCCAGCGCCTCGGCAAAGGTGGCGATGCGCGATGAGACCTGGCGACGCCGGAAGAGGCTGCGCCGTGCCTGGGTGCGAAACCAGAATTGGATCGCGGTGGCCGAGCCCGCCGCGATGGCAACGCCGAGGGCGGCGACGAGCGCGGCAAACGGCGCGAAAAGGGCGAGCGCGACGACAAAGGGACCGAAGACCACGGCTATCCCGCCAAGCACCGCCTCGATCTTGGCACGCAGAACCCGGGTGCGCGACACCGGCGCCGACGCGATCAGTTCAGGCGCGTCTTCGCCGGACACCGCGAGCCACGCCAGGCCCCCGCCCAATTGTCCCGCCGCCATGATCAGGACCGGCACCAACAGCGCCGATGCGCCGCCGCCGTCGTAAAAGCTGTGCCACAAGAGGAAGGCGGGCGGCAACAAATAGAGCAATTGCATCAGGGTCTGCGACATCAGCCAGGGATCGCGCAGCAGCAGAATCCACTCCTTGCGGCGCAGAGCCTGCAGCGGCGCGGAATTGCGGAACCGCGCCGGTCGCCGGCTTCGCGACGCCGTGTCGTGCGACATGGTGCCCGCGGCCAGGGCGAGCGGTCCGAAGCGCGGCGCGAAGACGGCGATCACGCCGGCCAGGGCAATTATGCTGAGGCCACAGAGAGCGGCCAGCGCCAGCTTCTCGCCCATGACGGCGCGGGCCGGCCACCACATGATGCTGTCGACATCAGGCGCGAGCTCGACCAGCGCCGCCGTTTGCAGCGTCGCCGTCCGCGATATTGTCCCGAATGAGAGGATTGCCGCAAACTGGGCGGCGATGACGAACGCGGCGCCGATGACCGCCGCGAGGATCTGCGCGACGTACCGCGTGCGCCGCGGGCCGATCGCGCGGAACAGCGCGACGGTCAGCACGACCGAAACCGCGACGGCGTCCATCGCCAGCGCCACGACGACCGCATAGGCCCCCAGCCAGTGCGCTCCGCCGCGCCAGACCAGCACGTTGACGAACGGCGACGCCAGCACCAGCGCCTGGACCGCGACGGCCACCGCCATTGCCGTGATGCGGACGGCAAACAGGCGCCACGCCGACACGGGCGACGCCAGGATCAGATCGAGATCCCCCCGGGCATAGAACCCACGCGTCACCGATTCCAACGCCTGCGACAGCATCAGCGACGACGCCATCGCCAACGAGCCGGTGACGACCACCATCACCTGCACATCTGCCGGGTCGGCGAGGTCCGCGGAAGACCCGAGCATCAGATAGGCGAGTGCGTGGAGGAAGAGCACGAAGGCGATGAAGACAAGACCCGAGGTAACGGCGCGCCGGCTATGCCCCCCGGTTATCAGATAAAGCCAGTCGCGCCAGCTCAGCCGCGCTTCATGCAGCGCGAGCCAGCCGATCGAGCCGGGCCGGGTCATTCGACTCTCAATCGACCGTGCTTTTGGCGACGAGGGCGAGGAACGTGTCTTCGAGGGTGGCGTGGCCGGAGCCCTCCCGGCGGCGCAACTCGTCGAGCGTGCCCTCGGCGATCAGCATGCCGTCGGCCATCACGCCGATGCGATCGGCCATGCGCTCGGCGACGTCGAGGATATGGGTCGTCATCACCACCGAGCAGCCGGCCTGGACGCGCTGGCGCAGCATGTCCTTGATCAGGCGCGCTGAGCCGGCATCGAGGCCGGTGAACGGTTCGTCGAGGATGATCAGCCTGGGATCGTGCACCAGCGCCCCGGCCAGTGCCACCTTCTGGCGCATGCCCTTGGACAGGCTCTCGCAGCGTTCCCGGGCATGCGGCGCCAGACCGAGCCACTCGAGGAGATCGCTCGCGCGCGCCGCCGCGAGAGCGCTGTCGACCGTCCACAGCCCGGCGACAAAGTCGAGATACTCCATCGGCGTCAGCTTGTCGTAAATCATCGGCTCGTCCGAGACCCAGGCCATGATCCGTTTGGCCGCGACGGGATCGGCGAGAGCGTCGATACCGAAGACCGCGATCGAGCCGCGATCCGGCTTCAAGAGGCCCGTCACCATGCGCAGGGTGGTCGTCTTGCCGGCGCCGTTGGGCCCGAGCAGCGTATAGAATTCGCCGGCCGGCACGCTCAGCTCCAGCCCGTCGACGGCCGGACGTTCGAACCGTTTGGCGAGCCCGCGGATTTCGAGGGCAAAGGGTGGGGATTGGCTCATCGCTGCGCCGGCCGCAACGCGGCGCCTGTGGGCGGGACGATTGGCCGGGACGGGATCGGTTCAGCGAATTGACGGCTCCGAGGAATCGGGATCATCGTCGTCCCGCCAGGGCTGCGAGCGGGTGCCCTGAACCTCGCTTGATGCTGCCTCGGCCGGGTTCATCTCGAGGTCGGCCGGCGTGGTCGGCCGCTGCGGCGCCCCCGGCTGACCGCTCTCGCGGCTCGCATTGGCGATGCGGAAATAGTGCTCGGCGTGCTGATAGAAATTTTCCGCCGCTATGCGGTCGCCACCGATCGCGGCTTCCCGTGCGAGGGCGACGTAACGCTCGAATATTTGATAGGCGCTGCCGCGAATCTTGATGTTGGGGCCATTGCTGTCGAAGGATTGGTTGCGCTGCTGCTGCGGCGGCCGCTGCTGCTGGAACGGCCGGTTGCCGTTATAGCGCCCGCGCGGACGCTGATCTGATCCTGTTCTCATGAT
>CAYMRQ010000093.1:8867-13689 GCA_964392845.1 uncultured Rhizobium sp. | reverse complement strand
TTCCTGACGTGGTGGGATTATGTCGCCCGCTGCCCGAGTAGGAGGGCCGTGCGCGTGATTGTCTGCCTCTTTGGGCTACGATGGCAACGATGTTCGATTTCGCCGGTCGGGTGGCTCCGCTAATCGCGCGGCGTCTTGGCCGTGTAGTCATCGGCGCAGAAGGTGCCGCCCTGGTAGCGCTCGGCGATCGGGTCCTTGGGCTGGCCGGCTTCGGCGGCGAGGATCGCGGCGGCCTGCGGCTCCGAATCGTCCTGCGGCCGGTAGCCCAGCCGAACCGCGTTCGAATTGTCGTACCACGAGCGCTGGTTGCCCGAGACGCCATAGACGATCTCGTAGCGGATGTCCGGGTGCTCGAGCCCGATGCGGACGAGCTGGGTGTAGTCGCGCGGGCTGATCCAGATCGCCAGGCGCCGGCTGTCGATCGGCTTCACCCCGAAATTGCCGATCCGGGTGCACAGAAAGCCGATGCCGTGCTTGTCAGCGTAGAGGCTGGCGAGCGCCTCGGAGAACGCCTTCGATACGCCGTAGCGGCTGTCGGGGCGCGGCACGACACGGTGGTCGATCGTCTGGTTGCGCGGGTAGAACCCGACCGCGTGGTTCGAGGTCGCCATGACGATGCGCCGGACGCCGGCGCGCCGCGCTGCCTCGAAGACGTTGTAGAGGCCGATAATGTTGCCTTCGAGGATCTTCTCCCAGCTGTTCTCGCCGGAGATCCCGCCGAGGTGGATGATGCCGTCGACGCCCTCGACCATGCGCTCGACCTGAGCCATGTCGGCGATATCGGTCTGGTCGACCTCCTCGACGTCCCGCGGCGGCGCGAGCCTCACCCGGTCGGACAGCCGCAATACGGGGTAGACCCCGCGCAATGTCTCGCGCAACGAGCGGCCGATCCCGCCGCCCGCCCCGGTGATCAAGACCCGATGCATCTCTGCCTCCTCTTTCCTGAATTTATCCCTTTATCACGGCAACCGCAGATCGGCCTGGACGAGAAAGCGTCCCGCGTTGCGTCGATCGTCGATTATGATGCGAAGCGACCAGGGCCGTCTCGGCACGCCATCGGCGAATGGAGGGACAGGTGATCACGATCGTAGATCTCAAGGCGGAACTCGGGAAGCTGACGATGCTGCGCGGACGCCGGCCAGAGATGACCGAGGCCGATCGGAAAGGAACCAATGCATTCGCGACGCTGACGCCGTTTCGCGACGGCAACATCTTCAGCGCCAAATTTTCTGGCAACGGCGCCTGGGAACGCCACCCGAACGGCGACGAACTGGTGCAGGTCGTCGAGGGCGAGACAAAGTTCCACATCATCACCGACGACGGCAAGCAGACCCATACCCTCAAGGCCGGCATGCTGGTCGTCGTGCCGCAGGGCGCATGGCATCGGTTCGAGGCACCTGATGGGGTCTGCCTGATCACTGCGACGCCCAAGCCGACCGAGCATTTGACCGTCGATGTCGAGGATCCGCGAACGCTTAGCCCGGCGCAGAAATCCGACGCCACCGAGGAGAAGTGGCGCTGATGTTTTTCGATCGACGCTTGTGGGAGCTGACATCGGGGCTGCGCGGCCGGATTGGGCTCTCAATCCTGCTCGGGCTGCTCGCCTCGGCTTTCGGCATCGCCCGCTTTGCGCTGTTGGGCGTGCTGCTCGCGCGGGTCTTTACCGGCGCCGATGTTATGGTCATCGCGACCCTGGCGGCCGGGGTCGCCGCCGCGGTGCTGCTGCGCGCCCTCTTGGACCATGCCCGCACGATAATCTCGCACGGCACCGCGAGCCGGGTGCAGGAGGATCTGCGCGGCCGGCTTTACGACAAGATCGCCGAGTTGGGGCCCGCCTGGTTCGCCGGCGAGCGCACCGGCGGGGTGATGCTGTCCCTGGTCGACGGGGTCGAGCAGCTGCAAAGCTTTTTCGGGCAATACCTGCCGCAGGTTTCGGTCGCGGCGCTGACCCCGCTGGCGATCTTCGCCTTTATCGTCTGGTGGGACCTGCCGGTCGCTACGGTGATGCTGGTCGGGGCTCTGGTGACCCTGATCGCGCCGACCGTGTTCCATGCCGTGGAGAGCCGCACCGGCACGGCGCGGCAGCAGGCGATGAAGAGCTTCGGCTCGGAATTCCTCGACGCGGTGCAGGGCTTGCCGACGCTCAAGGCGTTCGGCCAGAGCACGGCCTACGGCCAGCGGCTCGCCCGGCGCGCGCGGCAATTGTCGGACACGACGATGCGCGTCCTCTCGACCAGCGTGATGACCCGCGGCATCACCGATGCCGGGGTCGCGATCGGCGCCGCCGCGGCGCTGGCGCTCGGTGTCTGGCGGGTCGCCGACGGGCAGATGACGATCGAGGCGCTGCTCATCGTGCTGATGTGCGGGACCGAGGTGTTCCGGCCGTTGCGCGACCTGCGGTCGGTCCTGCATCAGGGCATGGTCGGACAGTCGGCCGCCGCCGGCATCAACGCGCTGCTGGCGGCCGAGCCGCTGGTGCGTTCAGTGCCTGCGGCGCGACCGCTTGCGGCGCCGCCGCTGGCCCCGACCATCGCCTTCGAGGATGTCGGTTTCGCCTATCCCGGCGGCAGGCGGGCGGCGCATGACGGCCTCTCGTTCACGGTCGCTGCCGGCGAGAAGATCGGCATCGTCGGCCCGAGCGGCGCCGGAAAGTCATCGATCGCCCGGCTGCTCTTGCGTCTCTTCGACCCGCAATCCGGCATCATCAGGGTCGGCGGCCAGGATGTGCGCGACCTCGATCCGGAAGCGCTGCGCCGCGAGATCGCCGTGGTGCATCAGGACACCTATCTGTTCCACGGCACGGTCGAGGAGAATTTGCGCCTCGGCAAGCCGGCTGCGACCCAGGCCGAACTTGAAGACGCGGCGCGCGACGCCAACGCCCACGACTTCATCCTTCAGCTGCCCTACGGCTATCAGACCATCCTCGGCGAGCGCGGGGTCAATTTGTCGGGCGGCCAGCGCCAGCGTCTGGCGATCGCCCGGGCGCTGTTGCGCGATTCGCCGATCCTGATCCTCGACGAGGCCTTGTCATCGGTCGATGCCGAGAACGAGGCGCTGATCCAGCGCGGGCTCGACCGGCTGGCGCAAGGCCGCACGACGCTGGTTCTGGCGCATCGCCTCTCCAGCGTGATCGGCGCCGACCGCATCCTCGTGCTCGATCACGGCCGCATCGTCGAAGTTGGCCGCCACGCCGAGCTAATCCGCCGCGACGGCCCCTATCGCCGGCTGATGGGCGCGCAGGCCGAGGAGCGCGGCGATTCCGACATCGCGTTCGCCGCCGACGAGGTGGCGGCGATCCCCGGCGAAGCGGGAGCCACCGATTACGGCGAGGCGGCGCCCGATGCCGCGGCCGCCGCGGCGGCGCAGGTCGGTGCGGCGACGACCCTCTTGGCGCTCGTCGGCATCATCAAGCCGTGGCGCCGCCGTTTCGCGGTGGTGGTAACCTCGGGGATCAGCCGGGTCGCCGCCTTTATCGGGGTCGGCATAATCGGCGCGCTGGCGGTCGCGGCGGTCAAGACCGGGGCGCCGTTCGCCTACCTCTTGATCCTCCTTGGGCTGACCGCGCCGCTCGCCGGGATATTGCACTGGATCGAATCCTGGCTGGCGCACGACATCGCCTATCGCCTGCTCGCCGAGATGCGGGTCGAGCTCTACCGAAAACTCGATTCGCTGGCGCCGGCCTATCTGGTGCGGCGGCGCTCGGGCGATCTGATCGCGCTGGCCAGCCAGGATATCGAGACGATCGAATACTTTTTCGCGCACACCGTGGCGCCGGCCTTGGTGGCGCTCTTGGTGCCGTCGACGGTGCTCCTGAGCCTGGCGATCGTCGCCTGGCCGATCGCCGCGGCGCTGTTGCCGTTCGTGCTCTACGCCGGGCTCGCCCCGGTGCTGATGCGCGCGCGCATCGACCGGCTCGGCGGCGAGGCGCGCGAGGCGCTGGGGATGCTCGGCGCCCATGTCACCGAGACGATCCAGGGCCTCTCCGACCTCGTCGCCTTCCAGGCGGTCGGCCGCCGGCGCGGCGGCTTTATGGGCGCGGTGCGCGACTACCAGAAGACCCGCCTCACCCTCTTAGGCGATCTGTCGTCGCAGACCGCGCAGCTCGAGATCGCGACGGGGCTGGGCGGCCTCGCCGTCGCGATCGTCGGCGCCTGGCTCGTCGCCGAGCAAGGGCTCGCCGCCACCACGCTGCCGCTGTTGATCCTGTTGGCGCTCGCCTCGTTTCTGCCGATCTCGGAGATCGCCCAGGTCAGCCGGCAGCTCGCCGACACGATCGCCTCGACCCGACGGTTCCATGCGGTGCAGCACGAGGTGCCGGCGGTGCGCGACGGGCCGGCGCGGCCGCCTGCCCCGGTCGGCGGCTCGGCGATCCAGTTCGAGCATGTCGGCTTCGCCTATCCCGGCGCGAACCGGCCGGCGCTCGACGGCGTGACGCTCGACATCCCGGCCGGGGCAACGGTCGCGATCGTCGGCCCGTCGGGGGCCGGCAAGACGACGCTCGCCAACCTCCTGCTGCGCTTCTGGGACCCGGCGACCGGCCGCATCCTGATCGACGGGGTCGATCTGCGGGATTTCGAGCTCGACCATCTGCGCCGGCGCATCTCGCTGGTGTCGCAGGACACCTATCTCTTCAACGACACGCTGCGCGCCAATGTCGCTCTGGCCCGGCCCGATGCCGACGAGGCGGCGATCGCGCGCGCGCTCGAACAGGCCGCGCTCGCCGATTTTGTCGCCAGCCTGCCGGAGGGCCTCGACACGCGGGTCGGCGAACGCGGCGTGCAACTCTCCGGCGGGCAGCGCCAGCGGGTGGCGATCGCCCGCG
>CAYMRQ010000093.1:0-8857 GCA_964392845.1 uncultured Rhizobium sp. | reverse complement strand
GAAGAACGCGCCGACCCTGATCCTCGACGAGGCAACCTCGCACCTCGACGCGGTCAGCGAGGCGCAGGTGCGCAGCGCGCTCGACGCGCTGATGCGCGACCGCACCACCGTTGTCATCGCGCACCGGCTGTCGACGGTGCGCCACGCCGACCTCCTGGTCGTGCTCGACCGCGGCCACCTCGCCGAATTCGGCACGCACGGCGAGCTGGTCGCCCGGGGCGGCCTCTATGCCCGCCTCATCCGGCGCCAGCTCGGCGGCGACCGCGAGCGGGTGCGCGCCGTCGGGAATTGATCGAATGACCCCCGGTCCAGCGCCGACGCGCCGCCTCATCCTCGCCACCGCCGGGACGCTGCTGCTGCCGCGCGCCGCCCGCGCTCAGCCGGCGAAGCGCCGCCGGATCGCCGTTCTGGCCGTCGGTTCGCGCGCGTTCGCTCCGTACCTTGGGACGTTCCGGGAAGGAATGCGCGCGCTCGGCTATGGCGACGAGGACGTCGCGATCGAGGAACGTTATGCGGACGGACGGGTGGAGCGCCTTGCCGATCTCGCCGCCGAGTTGGTACGGCTCGCCCCGGAAGTCATCGTCGCGGTGGCGCCGCCGGTGATACAGGCGGCCAAACAGGCGACCTCGACGGTCCCGATCGTCATGATGTTTTCCGGCGATCCGGTCGCCGCCGGGTTCGTCGCCAGCCTCGCGCACCCGGGCGGCAACGTCACCGGCCTGGCCAATCTTTCACCGGAGATGGCGGGGAAGTTGCTGGACCTGCTCAAGACAGCGATTCCAAGCGTCGAACGCATCGCCATCCTGGTCAACCCGGGCAACCCCGGGCACGTCCCCCTATTGCAGGTCGCGCGGCAAGCGGCTCGGACCTTGCGCATAGAACTCCACCCGGTCGAAGCCCGCGTTCCCGGTGAGATAGACGGCGCCTTCGCCACCCTGACGCGCGAGCACGCCGAGGGCCTCATTGTACCGAACGATGCCATTTTCATTTCCGAAAGGAGCCGGATCGTCGAGTTCGCGGCGCGTCACAAATTGCCGGCAATCCATCAGTTTCGCGGTTTCGTGGCGATTGGCGGCTTGATGAGCTACGGACCGGATGATGACGCCCTCACCCGGCGCGTCGCTTTCTATGTCGACAAGATCCTCAAGGGCGCCAAGCCGGGCGATCTGCCGGTCGAGCAGCCCACCAGATTCCAGCTGGTCGTCAATCTGAAGACAGCGCAGGCGCTCGGCCTGACGATCCCGCCCTTGATCCTCGCCGGCGCCAACGAGGTCATCGAATGAGCCCCAGCCCGTCGCCGAGCCGCCGCCTCGTCCTTGCCGCCGCCGGGACGCTGCTGCTGCCGCGCGCCGCTCGGGCGCAGCCGGCGAAGCGCCGCCGGATCGCCGTCCTTGCCACCGCATCGCGCGCCGCCGGCGTGCCGCTCCTTGGGGCATTCCGTGAGGGGCTGCGCGCGCTCGGCTACGGCGACGAGAACCTTGAGATCGAGGAACGTTATGCGGACGGTCATTTGGAGCGCCTTCCCGACCTCGCCGCCGAACTGGTACGCCTCGCCCCGGCAGTCATCGTCGCCGTGGCGCCGTCGGCGATACATGCTGCCAAACAGGCAACCGCGACGATCCCGATCGTCATGGTGTCTGCCGGCGATCCGGTCGCCATCGGGTTCGTCGCCAGCCTGGCGCGCCCTGGCGGCAACGTCACCGGCGGGTCCAGCGTCTCGGGGGAGATGGTGGGCAAGTGGATGCAGCTGCTCAAGACCGCAATTCCCGATGCCGAGCGCTTCGCCGTCCTGGTCAACCCCGGGAACCCCGGCCACGCCGCCGGCTTGTTGCAGGTCGTGCGGCAAGCGGCCGGAACCTTGCGCATAGAACTCCTTCCGGTCGAAGCCGGCGCTGCCGACGAGATCGCCGGCGCCTTTGCCACGATGGCGCGCCAGCACGCCGAGGCCCTGATCGTCACGGGCGATCCTGTTTTCTTTTTGGAAAAGAGCCGGATCGTCGAGCTCGCGGCGATCCACAAGCTGCCGGCAATCTATCAAAACCGCGATTTCGCGGCAGCTGGCGGGCTGATGAGCTACGGACCCGATCTGAATGACCTTTTCCGGCGCGCCGCGAGCTATGTCGACAAGATCCTCAAAGGCGCCAAGCCGGCCGACCTGCCGGTCGAGCAACCGACCAGATTCCAGCTGGTCGTCAATCTGAAGTCGGCGCAGGCGCTCGGCCTGACGATCCCGCCCTTGATCCTCGCCGGCGCCGACGAGATCATCGAGTGATCCCCCGCTCATCGCCGCATGCCGAGCTCATCGCCGGCAACGGCCGCTATGCCCGGCTGATTCGCCGCCAGCCGGGCGGCGCTCGCTCACCGGTGCGCGCCGTCGGGATTGAAAACACGCGATATTATCGTTGATTTTAACCCTTTGGTCACCACGCTGTGTTACCGTTACGTGTCCGAGATGGGTTAGAGAGAACGGGTCATGTCCTCCGCCATTCCGCCATTCACTCCCGAGGAGAGCGCCCGGCTGACGGTAATTTGGGACCGGCTTTACGAGCTTTACCTTGAGAAGGCCAATGGCGCGCGAGACGGCGCCGAGATCGAGGTCGAAATCCAGGCGCTGATCACCGAGCGCGACGCGATCCGCCCGTGGGGCTGGAATACCGGTCGCAACTGGAAAGACGATATCCCCAAGGAGATCGTCGACAAGCTGATGCGCGAATAGCCAACGGCTATTAGCAACAGCCTGTAGGGTGGGTTGAGCGCAGCGAAACCCACGGATTGACCTGACCCGCCGTACCTGTGATGGGTTTCCCCCGGCTTTCGCCGGGGTCAACCCATCCTACGAAAACGACCTGGTTCAAACTCCGAGATCAAGGATCAGCGGCGAGTGGTCGGAGAGGCCGGCTAGGCGTTCCTCGTGTGAATAACGCACCGCACCGGCACGCGCCGCCAGCGCCGCTGACAGAAACGCATGGTCGATGCGAAACCCGTTGCCACGGGTGCTGTACCAGGAAAATTCGCGGCCCTCGGGGTAGCGCCGGCGCCACAGATCGCAGAACCCGATTCCCTCGACCTTGTCGATAAAATGCGCGGTGGCGTCGATCGCGCCGGGCTCGTCGACATAGGCGCGGCAGGTATTGAAATCGCCGATCGCCAGCGCCGCCTCGCCCGGATCGGCGGCGAGCGCGGCGATCAGCGCCTCCCAATAGGGCACCTTGGCCAACAGGTTCGGCATATAGATGCCGCATAGAACGAGCCCCGCAAGTTCGACCCGGACCATCCGGTAGGGCTCGGGCAGCGCGGTGCTGAGTGCGCCGTGCTCGCGGAAAGGGCGTCGCGCCGCGATCAGCACGCCGTTCTTGCCGGGCGGCGGCACGAGGCTGGTTGCATGCCGATAGCCGAGGCCGGCCAGCGCCGCGCGCAGCCGATTCGCCGAATCGCCGCCGCGATATTCGGAAATCACCAGGATGTCGGCGTCGTGCCGCGCCACGGCTTGCGCGATCGCCGGGAGCCGGGCGCCGCCGCCCTGCCGGATGTTCCAGGCCAGGAGGCGCACCTCCGTTACTCTCCCGGCATCTTCCTGGCCACGGCGCGGCCGCTGACCTCGGCGCCGGCGTCGGGCGACATCCTGAGGAAGAACGGCACCGACAGCAGCGACAGGACCCCGACCGCGGCGAGCGCGAACGAGAAATCGGCCGGTCCTGACACCTCGGTGTGATGGATGCCCAGCATCAGATAGAGCAGGAGAGCGCCGGTCCCGACCCCGATGCTCTGCGACAGCTGCTGCGCCATGCTGGTGAGGCTTGTGGCGCGGCTCAGCATGGCGGCGGGGACGTCGGCGTACGATAGCGTGTTGATGCTGGTCATCTGCAACGAGCGGAAAAACCCGCCGGCCAGCAATGCGAGGAAGATCACGGCGTGCGGCGTGGTCGGCTGGAAAAACGAATAGGAGAAGAGGAAGGCGCTACTGACGATCGTGTTGACGATCAGCACGCGGCGGAAGCCGAAGGTGCGGATGATTGCGCTGACCACGAGCTTGTTGCTCATCGCTCCGGCGGCGCTGGCAAAGGTGATGAGGCCCGAGGTGAGCGCGTCAAGGCCGAACCCGACCTGCAGCATCAGCGGCATCAGAAACGGCAAGGCGCCGAGCCCCATGCGAAAGATGAAGCCGCCGACCGTCGTCACCCGATAGGTCGGAATATGCATCAGCGCGAAATCGATGATCGGATGATCGACCAGCCTGGCATGGCGCACATAGAGGGTCAGGCACAGTGCGCCGAGCGCGAGCAGCCCCGCCACCACGGCAAGCGGCAATTCGCCCCTTCCGCTCATCTCAAAGCCGAAGGCGAAGCTGCCCAGCCCGATGCCGGTCAACACGAACCCGCGCAGATCGAACGGCCGGACCGTCGTCTCGCGCATGTTGTCGATGAACAGGCGCACCAGCACAACGCCGATGACGCCGATCGGGATGTTGATGAAGAAGATCCACGGCCACGAGCCGTAGGTGACGATGAAGCCGCCGAGCGGCGGCCCGATCACCGGGCCGACCAGCGCCGGCACGCTGACATAGGACATCGCCCGCACCAGCTCGGACCGGGGCACGGTCTTTAACAGGACGAGCCGGCCGACCGGCACCATCATCGCCCCGCCCATGCCCTGCACGATGCGGGCGATGACCAGCATCCACAGCGAATTTGACAGGCCGCAGGCGATCGAGCCCAGGGTAAAGACGATGATCGCCGCGCTGAACACGCGGCGGGCGCCGAAGCGGTCAGCGGTCCAGCCGCTGATCGGGATGAACACCGCCAGGCTCAACAGATAACAGGTGATCGCCACGTTGAGCCGCAGCGGGCTCTCGCCGATCGACTCGCCGATCGCCGGCAAAGCCGTCGCGATGATCGTCGAATCGAGGTTCTGCATGAACATCGCACAGGCGACGATCAGCGAGGTGATCAGCTGGCGCCGGCGCGGGGCGAGGCGCGCGGGGCTCACCCCGGCACCGCGGCGTCGGGCCGGCGGTCGGCGATGTCGCTCATTGGAAGCAAACCGGTTTTCGTCCGATAAGAAACCACGTTGTCATTGGACCTTTGCCACGGACTTCGATCACGCCGCGCTCCTGGAGCTCGAAGCGGTCCGCGAGCAGTTCACGGGTCTCAGGTGCAACCTGAATCCTTCCAGCCTCGCCGGTGGACTCCATGCGCGATGCCGTGTTCACCGCATCGTCCCAAACGTCGTAGAAGAACTTGCGCGTACCGACGATACCCGCCACCACGGGCCCGGATGCGATGCCGATGCGCACCGGTACCGCGCGGCCCTTGGGATCGACCAGCCCGACAAGCGCGTCGCGCATGTCGAGGGCGAGATCGGCAAGCGCAGCGGCATGATCCGGTAGCGCCTCCGGCACGCCGCTCACCACCATGTAGGCATCGCCTGTGGTCTTGATCTTCTCCAGGCCATGGCGCTCGACCAGGCTGTCGAGCCGCGTGTACACGCTGTTGAGGAACCGGACGAGGTCTTGCGGTGTGGTGTCGCTTGCACGCGCGGTGAAGCCCGCCATGTCGGCGAACAGGATCGATGCTTCGGGGAAAGCGTCGGCGATCTCCAAATCAACGCGGTCCTTGAGGCGCTCGGCAACGCTCGGCGGAAGGATGTTGACCAGCAAGCCTTCCGAGCGCTGGTGCTCGCGCTCGGCCGCCTCCTCGGCGCGCGTGAACTGCCGCACCGCGTAGAAGATGATCCCGTACAAAATTGCCGAACTGGCGACGACGCTGGTGACGTAGTTTCCGAGGAAGAGCCCCGTTGGCGACACGAAGCCCGCATCTCGCGGCAAGACCGTTTGTTGAATAATGATCAGCGCGGCAGCGACGATGCCGATGGCGAGGGTGAGGAGAAAGCGCTCGGCGCCGATCAGCAGGATGCCGAGCGCGGTAGCCGACAAGTAGTACATGTGGCTCCCTCCGTCAGTGCCGACAACGGAGCTGACCCAGAAGATGAACGCGAAAGCGAAGACCACGAAGGCAAGCGGTGCCGCCTGCGGGCTGAAGCGATGAAGCAACGGAATTGACCCATAAACCAGCGCCGCAAGTACGTTTACGGCGGCAATCTTCCACATCCCCGGCCTCGCATCGAGGAACCGAAAAAAAGCGAAGAACGCCGCGACGATGGCCGCAAGCCAAGCTGCGATGTTGACCGCCCGTAGTCGTCGGGCCACCTTTTCGGGGTATCGCTCTGTACCGTAGCGAATGTTGGGAATGAGGCGCACGTGGAGATCCGCCGCTCGATGATGCACCCCTAGGATCAGGCCGCGGCAGATCGCGGTCAAGGTATCGAGAGCAAACTCCAGGTTGCAGGGCGAATGGAGATATGGCGATAGTTAATCACCATCGACAGCGAGCTGGTGATGAACTTTGCATTACCTTTTGCGGCAGACCAGATTAATTCAGAACCGAGACCGGAAATCCAACACGTGTGAACAATATGGTGCCTGTACCAAAAGTTGAGTCGAAGCTTCCGCCTGGTGCCAGCTTGTCGATCGCTCCACCGGTCAAAACCAATAGGCCGATGCCCCAGCCAGCCCCTGGACCGGCCCCCGAGCCGCCCCCCCAGGCGGTTATCGACAACCGCGTGTTCGTGCTCGTCCTGCAGCATCCGCAGGAGCGGCGCGAGGCGCTGGCGACGGCGCCGGCTACCGTCGCCCTGTTGCGCCGCGCCAGGCTCGTCGCCGGCCTGTCGTGGCCGAACCTGGCGCGGGCGCTCGGGCACCCGGCCGACCCCAGGCGCTGGGGCGTCCTCTATCTCGGTTCGGCGCGCCCGAACGCACTCGGACGGGAGCGCGAGATCATCGTCCTGGGTCGCGACGGCAAGCCGGCGGCCGATCCCGACCCGATCCTGCGCGGCCTCGACGGCATCGTGCTGCTCGACGGAAGCTGGAAAGAGGCAAAGACGCTGTGGTGGTGCAACCCGTGGCTCCTGAAGCTGCATCGCCTGGTGGCGAACCCGCCGCGCCCGGCACGCATCGGCCGGCTACGCCGTGAACCGCGCCGCGAAGCCTTGTCGACGCTCGAAGCCGCCGCCCTGGTGCTGCGCCATCTCGAAGCCGGGCCGACAGCGGCGGACGCGCTGATCGCAGCGCTCGACCGGCTGATGGAAGCCGCGCTTCGGCCGGGCAGTGTCTCAGTTTGAATTTCGGCTTCCGACCCTTCTCGGCCATTCGGTTATGGAGGGCTGTTTCCGCGCCTTCTCCTGTTGGCCGGGACCGGCCTGATCGGAGGTTCAGCAGCCCCGGCCGCGCTCAGGGCAGTCTCGGGACGGCCGCCCCATCTACGCGCTCCCTCCGAGCAGCAGCCGGCGAAGCTGATCCGGTTCGCGCAGAAGCTGCCCCACCTTGGTCAGGCAGACGTTGACGGCGTCGGCATATTTCTTCGGGCCGCCAAAGCGCTCCAGCGTTTCGGGCGGGACGAACTTGACGAGCAGATCGGCGGTGCCCGGCGGCAGCCCGACGAAGTGCACCATCAGCATGTTATGGTCTTTGAGGAGCAGCATCGAAAGCGCCGCCGAGGCCTCGTAGGGCACCACCGGCGGCTCGGTCAGGCCGCCTCGCTCCATCGCGATGTCGAGGATGTCGTCGGCCGCGATCTGCACCGTCGTCGGCGTCTCGCGCAGACGGTTACCGAGCAGCGGGCGCAGCTCGTCGGCAATCCTTTTGGTCGTGTCGATCAGCGCCCGCACCCGCGCCGGGTCGTACTGTTCGAGGGTCCGCACCACGGCGGGATAGAGCGCCTGCCGGGCTTCCATGCCGAATTCGAACCCCTTGGCGCGGATGCGGCCGACCAGATCCTTGCGCCCTGCGAGTAGACCGAAGCGCGGGCCCCTGGTGCCGTATTTGTCGAGGCCGGTCGCGCCGATATCGACGCCGAGTTCCAGCGTCCGCGGCTGGTCGAAGGCCGCCGGCCCGACCCGCGCACCGCCCGCGTCGTCGACATAGACGAGCGCACCCTTGTCGTGGGCGATCCGGACAACCGTACGTATCGCATCGATCGGCATCAAATCGTAGGTCACCGCCAACCGGGTCAGCACGACCAACGAGGGCCGCTCGCCAGCGATCGCATCGCGGAAGGCGGCGAGCCCGGCAGTGTCGATAAACCGGGCACCGGCCTGATTGGCCGCGCGCACGACCGAGGGGTGACTGTGGGTTTCCGACACGCCGATCACGACATCGCCGGGTTTGACGAGCGTCAGATGGGTTGCCATCGTCGCGCCGGTCAGCCGGTTGAACACCGCGATGTCATGCTTGTCCGGCGCGCCGCCGAGATGCTCAAGCGCCAGTGCCTTAAGGCGGTCGAAGGAAAGGGCCGGACCGATTTCGTCGTCGGCGAACTCCAGCTCCTCCGCCGCCAGCGGCATCGCGTGTTCGAGCCCGGTGAACACGAAGACGTTGCGCGGCCCCTTCTCGCGGATCAGCGACCAGGCGAGTTGCAGCTTCTGGAAATCGTCCTCGGTGCCGGCGAGGATGTTGCCTCGCGCGTAGGGCAGGTTTGGCGCATGCGGGTTGCCGAAGCGGTCCACGTTCATCCCAAACTCCCCGGTCACGATAGAGAAATATACTATATACACCTGCTGTGGTTGGCCGTTTCCCACCGTGAGCGGAACGTCAAACCGAGACACTTCCACCTTCCGGCTCAGCCCGCGGTCAGCGCGTAAAGCAGGACCGCTGCCGCCGCCGCGGCATTCAAGGATTGCACCCGCCCGCTGCCGGGGATCGTCACCACCGTGTCGCACAGCGCGAGGACAGCCGGATCGACCCCGGTCTCCTCGTTGCCGAGGATCAGCGCCACCGGCCGATCGCTGCGCAGCTCGGCCAGCG
>CAYMRQ010000092.1:480-16656 GCA_964392845.1 uncultured Rhizobium sp. | reverse complement strand
ACCGCGTCTTCGAGGCTTTCGCCCGGCTCGACGAAACCGGCGAGCGTCGAATACATGCCGGGCACCGGGAAGTTCTTGTTGCGGCCCAACAGCGCGCGATCGCCATCGGTCACCAGCATGATGACCGCCGGGTCGGTGCGCGGGAAATGCATGGTGTCGCAGCCGCGATCGCTGCAGCGCCGCATATGCCCGGCTTCCTCGCTGCGCGTCGGGCTGCCGCACAGGCCGCAAAAGCGATGGCGCGAATGCCAGAACATCATGGCGCGGGCGAGGGCCAACAGCGCGCCCTCGTGGCGTTCGAGCCGGCCGGCTAGCTGGCGCAGATCGGCGAACCGAACCCCGGCTTCCCCGATCCCGGCGGCGGCGAGCGCCGGCGAGCGGAGCATCTCAAGCGGCGCCTCGTGACCCGACACATCGAGGGCGAAATGGGCGCGCTCGTCGATCAGGCCGAGAAAGACGAATTCGCCGCGGACGAAACGCTCCTCGACCTCATCGTCGGTCAGTCCGCCAAGCACCGGGCCGCCAAGCACCGGGCCAAGCGCATCGATGGTCAGCACCGCGGCGCGCGGCTCGCCGCCTTCGACCTCGATGACCAGGTTCTGGCTGCGCCAGACCGGGACAAACACGCTTCTCGGATCGAGCACCCGAGCGCGGATCCACTCGGGCTCGCGGCGACGCAGGCCGGCCCGCTCGAAGCCCGGCGCGGCGTAGTAATTGGGCGATCGCATGTGTGGAGACTGGCACACCCGGCGGCGCCGCGGCAAGCGGCCATGCGGCCCGCTGTCGCGCGCGGCATGGCGCACCTTTGACCTCAACGCACCCGGCCGTATAATCAATGTTGCTCACCATCAGGCCGACGCTCGGCTTTGCCGGATTTCAGGACCCCTGCCGCATGCAAGTCATTCCCACCGCGATTGCCGAGGTAAAGGAGATCAGGCCGGTTCGCCATCGCGATCCGCGGGGTTTTTTCTCCGAGATCTTTCGCGAGGACGTGCTGCGGCAGCATGGGATCGATGTCGCTTTCGTCCAGGAAAACCATTCGCTGTCGGTCGACCGCGGCGTCGTGCGCGGGCTGCATTTCCAGTCTCCCCCGGCTGGCCAGGCCAAGCTCGTCCGGGTCGGCGCCGGGTCGATCCTCGATGTCGCCGTCGACATTCGCGCCGGGTCGCCCAGCTACGGCCGCCATGTCGCGGTCGTGCTGAGCGCGGCCGAAGGCAACCAGCTGTTCGTGCCGGAAGGGTTTGCCCACGGCTTTTGCACGCTCGAAGCGAACACCGAGGTTGTCTACAAGGTGAACCGTTATTTCTCGCGGGAGCACGATTTGGGTTTGGCTTGGAACGACCCCGCGTTAGGCATCGCCTGGCCGGTCGGCGACGACGAGGCGCTGTTATCCGACAAAGACCGGCGCCAACCGGTATTGGCCGAACTGCCGCCGTACTACCGCTACGAATAGGCACGCAATGCCATGAAGCTTCTGGTGCTCGGCGCCGGCGGTCAGGTCGGGCATGAGCTGTGCCGCCTCGCCTGGCCTGCCGGTTACAGCATCGCCGCCTTCGACCACGGCGGTGTCGACATCACGCAACGCGAAGCGGTGTTCGCCGCGGTGGCGCGCGAGCGCCCCGACATCGTCATCAACGCGGCGGCCTATACCGCGGTGGATCGCGCGGAGATTGAGACAGATAGGGCCTGGTCTGGCAACTGTACCGGTCCGCTCAACCTCGCCGCTGCCTGCCATGACGCCGCGATCCCGCTCATCCACCTCTCGACCGATTACGTGTTCGACGGCAGCAAGACCGGCGCCTATCGCGAAGACGATCCGGTCCACCCGCTCGGGGTTTATGGCAGCAGCAAGGAGGCCGGCGACCGGGCGGTGCGCGCTGCGCTCGCCCAGCATGTGATCCTGCGCGCTGCCTGGGTCTACAGCGCGCACGGCCATAATTTCGTCAAGACGATGCTGCGGCTAGGGCAAGAGCGCCCGGTGTTGCGCGTCGTCGCCGACCAGATCGGTTCGCCGACCAGCGCCGCCGACATCGCTGTGGCGATAGGCGCCGTCGTCCAGCGCCTCGCGGCCGGCGAGACCCGATGGGGCACCTACCATTTCGCCGGCGGCGGGGCGGTGACTTGGCACGGTTTCGCCGTGGCGATCTTCGAGCTGGCATCGCCGTGGCGAGGGCCCCCACCGCTTGTCGAGGCGATCACCACCGCCGACTACCCGACCCCGGCGCGCCGCCCGGCAAATTCGGTGCTCGATTGCAGCCGGATCGGCGAGGCGTTCGGCATCGTGCCGCGGGCGTGGCGCGAGGCGCTGGCCGAGGTGATCGGCGAGATCTACGCAGGCTAACCCGCAGCGCCTGCCTTCCAAACCGTGTTCCCGGCGCAGGCCGGGATCCATCGTTCAACCATCTCGGGAGCCGAAAAATGGGTCCCGGCCTTCGCCGGGAACACGGTTTTTCCTTGCTAACCCATCGCGCGCTGCAGATTGGCGTCGAGCTTGTCGAGGAACTGGTTCGTCGTCAGCCAGGGATGGTCGGCGCGAATGAGGATCGCGAGGTCGCGGGTCATGTCGCCGCCTTCGACCGTGTCGATGCACACTTTTTCCAATGCCTCGGAAAACCGCACGACATCGGGCGTGTTGTCGAAGGTCCCGCGATAGCGCAGCCCGCGCGCCCAGGCGAAGATCGAGGCGATCGGGTTGGTCGAGGTCTCCTTGCCCTGCTGGTGCTGGCGATAGTGGCGCGTCACGGTGCCGTGCGCGGCCTCGGTCTCCACCGTCCTGGCGTCCGGGGTCAAGAGCACCGAGGTCATCATGCCGAGCGAGCCAAAGCCTTGCGCCAGCGTGTCGGACTGTACGTCGCCATCATAGTTCTTGCAGGCCCAGACAAAGCCGCCATTCCACTTCAGCGCCAGCGCCACCATGTCGTCGATCAGGCGATGCTCATAGGTCAGGTTGCGCTTCTTGAACTCGGCGGCGAATTCCTTGTCGTACACCTCCTGGAACAGATCCTTGAACGGCCGTCATAGGCCTTGAGGATCGTGTTCTTGGTCGACAGATAAAGGGGCCAGCCGCGCTGCAAGGCAAAATTGAAGCAGGATTGGGCGAATCCCCTGATCGAATCGTCGAGATTGTACATCCCCATTCCGACACCGCCGGCCGGGAAATCGAAGATCTTGCGGATGACCGGCTCGCCGCCGCCCGTGGGCGTGAACGTCATCGTCAACGTGCCGGCGCCGGGCACGACGAAATCGGTCGCGGCGTATTGGTCGGCATAGGCGTGGCGGCCGATCACGATCGGCTGCGTCCAATTCGGCACGAGCCGCGGCACGTTCTTGCAGACAATCGGCTCGCGGAAGATCGTGCCGCCGATGATGTTGCGCAACGTGCCGTTCGGCGATTTGTACATGCGTCTAAGGTGGAATTCCTCGAGGCGCGCCTCGTCGGGCGTGATCCCGGCGCATTTGATGCCGACGCCATATTTTTTGATCGCGTTGGCCGCGTCGACGGTGATCTGGTCGTCGGTGGGCTGCCCTGGGCGCCTCCACCTGACGCCGCGTCAGAGAGCGGCGAGGGCAGCGTTCAGCGTCGCACTCGGCCGCATCGCCGCCGATGTCTTAGCCTGATCGGGTAGATAATAGCCACCAGTATCCACCGACTTATCCTGCGCGGCGATCAGCTCAGCATTAACCTTGGCCTCGTTGGCCGCCAGCGCCTCCGCCAGCGGTTTGAAGCGGGCTGCCAGTGCCGAGCTGTTGCCCCGCTCGGCCAGCGCCTGTGCCCAATACAGCGCCAGGTAGAAATGGCTGCCACGATTATCCAGTTCGCCAACCTTCCGCGCAGGCGAACGGTTGTACTCAAGGATCTTGCCGTTGGCCTCATCGAGCGTCTCGGCCAGAACCCGCACGTCCTCATTCCCACTCGTCTGCGCCAGATGTTCCAGCGAAGCGCCAAGCGCCAGGTACTCGCCCAGCGAATCCCAGCGCAGATAGCCTTCGTGCTGGAACTGCTCCACATGCTTGGGCGCCGAACCGCCGGCCCCGGTCTCGAACAACCCGCCGCCCGCCAGCAGCGGAACGATCGACAGCATCTTGGCCGACGTGCCCAGCTCCATGATCGGGAAAAGATCGGTCAAGTAGTCGCGCAGCACATTGCCAGTGACGGAGATGGTGTCAAGCCCTTTGCGGATGCGATCGAACGAGAACTTGATTGCCTCAACCGGCGCCAGGATGCGGATGTCGAGACCCGATGTGTCCTCGTTCTTCAGGTATGTCTCGACCTTGGCGATCAACTGCGCGTCGTGCGCGCGTTTGGCGTCGAGCCAGAACACCGCTGGGGTGCTGGTCAGGCGCGCGCGGCGCACCCCAAGCTTGACCCAGTCCTGGATCGGCGCGTCCTTGACCTGGCACATCCGGAAGATGTCACCGGTCTCGACCGGCTGTGACAGCAGAACCGTGCCGTCATCGGCGACCACGCGCACCGTTCCGCCCGTGGCGACCTCAAACGTCTTGTCGTGCGAGCCATATTCCTCGGCTTGCTGCGCCATCAACCCAACGTTCGGCACAGAGCCCATCGTCTTCGGGTCGAAGGCGCCATGCGCCTTGCAGTCCTCGATGACGGCCTGGAACAGCGTCGCGTAGCAACGATCGGGGATCGCGGCGATCACGTCGTGCAGCTTGCCGTCAGCGCCCCACATGCGCCCGGATTCGCGAATCATCGCCGGCATCGACGCATCGATGATCACGTCGCTCGGCACGTGCAGATTGGTGATTCCCCGGTCGGAATTGACCATGGCTAGGCCAGGCCGCTTCGCATAGGTGGCCTGGATATCGGCCTTAATCGCCGCCTTTTCAGCCTCCGGCAACGTCTCGATCCGGGTCAGCATGTCGCCCACGCCGTTGTCGGGATCAACGCCCAGGCGCGTCAGTGTGGCGCCATGCTTCTCGAACACATCGGCGAAGAACACGGAAACGCAATGACCGAACAGGATGGGATCAGAGATCTTCATCATGGTTGTCTTGACGTGCAGCGAGAATAGGACGCCGTCCTTCTTCGCGGCGTCGATCTGCGCGGCGAAGAAGGCGCGCAACGCCTTACGGTTCATCACCGCCGCGTCGATGATCTCGCCGGTCTGAAGCGGCGTCTTCGCCTTCAGCACCGTGACCGCGCCATCGCTACCGACCAACTCGATACGGGCATTCGTCGGCGCCGTAATGGTCGTCGCGACCTCCGAACCGTAGAAATCGCCGCCCGACATGTGCGCCACGTGCGATTTCGAGTCCTTGGTCCAGGCGCCCATCTTATGCGGATGGTTGCGCGCGTACTGCTTCACGGCGGCGGCGGCGCGGCGGTCGGAATTGCCCTCGCGCAGCACCGGATTGACGGCGCTGCCGAGCACCTTGCCGTAGCGGGCGCGGATTTCCTTATCCGCTGGCGTCGCGTCGCTGTCCGGATAGTCCGGCACGTCGTAACCCTTGCTCTGCAACTCCTTGATCGCAGCCTTCAGCTGCGGGATCGAGGCGGAGATGTTGGGCAGCTTGATGATGTTTGCCTCGGGGCGCATCGCAAGTTGGCCAAGTTCGGCGAGCTCGTCGTTAATCTTTTGCGCTGGCGTCAGTTTGTCGGGGAAGTTGGCGATGATGCGGCCAGTCAGCGAAATGTCCTTCAGCTTCATCTTCACACCGGCCGCCCCGACGAAGGCTTGGACGATCGGCAGAAGGGACAACGTAGCAAGCGCAGGTGCTTCATCAACCTTCGTCCAAACGATTTCGAGATCTGACATGCTTGCACCTCCGCGCGCCGCTTTCGTTTCGGCTGAGCTGATCTATTGACGATTATGGCCTGTCTTGTCGTACTGACGTGAGGGCGTCGCGGCTCTCCATGCCGAGGTCGTAATATTTCAGGTCGATATCAAGATACGGCAGGATCAGCTTATTCTTGATAAAGCTCCACATGATATCTCGTCGCCGTCGAGTTCGACGACGGGGTTCGCCACCTTGATCTTCGGCATTGCTGTCACCCTCGCATGCACCTTCCGCCCCTTGCAAGGGCGCGACCATAACGGCCGCGGTGCGCCGAGGCAAGCTGACGGGGCCATTTCCCGAAACGTGCCGCGACAGCCTTTCCGCTCTCGTCAGCAGCAGGTGGGCGTCCGGTTACTAACAGCACCGCCGAAGCGAGCTGCTAAGGCTCGGATACCCTAGAAAACGACGATTTTGTGACCAGGTATTTACTTGCGGTTTAGCAAACAACGTCGGCCGGCCAACTGCGTCCGTTATATTTCAACGCCTTGGACAGATGCCTATTAAATAGGCAAACACCGGTTTGCCGCGAGAGATGGCGCTCCGCAGGGATCGAAAGGGTAGCTTTTCCACAACCTTATCCACCGTTTCCGTGGATAGCAGCGGTTTCGCTGCGGATTATCCCGAAACCTCAAGGTCTTGGAAAGCGGGCTGGCGATCATAGCAACTCGGAGCGGGGCATCCCACCCGGTTGGGTGTAGGCCAGCGCGCTCATCAGCTCGGCGACATTCGGCACGATCTTCAGTAATCTTGGCACCAGCGGAGCGGTGAACCCATGCGCGACGAGATGGTCGAGCAAATCGCGCAACTTCTGCCAATAGCCCGCGACATCGACCAGAAAGATCGGCTTGTCGTGCAGCCCAAGCTGGCGCCAGGTGAGGATTTCGAAGGTCTCGTCGAGCGTGCCGATGCCGCCCGGCAGGACCGCGAAAGCATCCGCCCGTTCGGCCATCAGCCGCTTGCGGTCGTGCATGCTGCCGGCGATGACGAGTTCGCTGGCGCCTGGATGCGCCAGCTCGGCATCGCGCAGCCTGTCCGGGATGATGCCGACGACCCGGCCGCCCGCCATCAGAGCCGCATCGGCAAGCACCCCCATCAGCCCGATCCGCCCGCCGCCAAAGACCAGCTCGATGCCTGCCTTCGCCAGGGATTCGCCCAGCTCCCGCGCGGCGGCGCGGTGACGCAGATCGAGCCCGACGGCAGAGCCGCAATAGACGCAAAGTCGCGTTACGTGCTGCATCGCACCCCGCCGATCACCCGCCACACGGGCTCGTCTTCCTCCCCCGTCTTCGTCCGATCCGGCGGCGATTGCAAGCACGCCTGGCCCGGCATAGAGTTGCCCGGGCATCAACCCAGGCGGCTTGCATCGGTGCGACGTGTTGTTTGGCTCGGATCGGCCACCGCGGCAGTGCTGATCGTGCTCGCCGCCGCCTTTGGCCTGCGCGACACGGCGCCGCCGAGCACACCGGCGCCACAGCCCGCTGTGCCGACCGCACCGCTTCCGGCGGCAGCCGCAACGACGCCGGCAACCGCACAAGTTGTCCCCGCAACGCTGCCCAGCTTCGATATCGTCCGGGTTGACCCGCAAGGCCAGGCCGTGATCGCCGGCCGAGCCGCACCCGGCGACCGGGTTCGCGTGCTCGATGCCGGCAAGCCGATCGGCGAGGTCACCGCCGATTCGCGCGGCGAATGGGTGCTGGTGCCGGACGCGCCGCTGATGCAAGGCAACCGCCAGCTCGCCCTTGAGGCCACCAGCCGCGAGGGCGGACCGGTTCGCCGCTCGGGCGATGTCGTGGCGCTGTCGGTGACGCCCCCCGCCCCGGCCGAACGCAGCCCGTCAACCCTCGCTGTCCTCATCCCGGGCGATGCCGACAAGCCGTCACGGGTGCTGCAGCAGCCGGCCCCCCCATCGGTGAGCCCGAAGCTGTCGCTCGAAACCGCGGAGTATGGCGCGCGCAGCCGGCTGATGCTGTCCGGACATGCCGCCCCCGGGGCGCACCTCAATGTCTACGCGGGCGATCGCCCGCTCGGCACGGTCACCGCGGATGCCGCAGGGAAATGGTCGCTCACCGCGCCGCATCGGGAAGCGGCGGGCGGCGTCGAGCTGCGCCTCGACGAGCTCGCCGCCGATGGCACCGTCGCGCGCCGCATCGCCACGCCGCTCCAGGCGGTCGGCGCCAGCGCGCTGGCGGCGGGCGGCAGCTACATTGTCCGGCGCGGCAACAGCCTGTGGCTGATCGCCCGCCATATCTATGGCAAGGGCACCCGCTACACCGCCATCTACTCCGCCAATCGCGACCAGATCCGCGACCCGAACCGGATCTATCCCGGCCAGCTCTTCAAGCTGCCGAAATCCTGAGCCCGCTGCCACCGAGATCGTCGTCGTAGGATGGGCTGAGCACAGCGATGCCCATCGTCCTCGGCACGGCTCGCGGTGATGGGCTTCGCTGCGCTCAGCCCATCCTACCGGTCAACGGGATAGAGCTCGGGCATCAGAGTCGGGGCGGCGCGGCCGCGCGCATCGAGATAGGATTGCCAGAACAGGCAGGCCGCAACCGAGCGCCACGGCTGCCACGCCTCACCGATCTCGCGCAGCACGGGCTCGCTCGGACGGTCGGTGAGCGCGAGACACTCCTTGACCGCGAGCTGCAGCCCGAGGTCGCCGGCGGGCCAGACATCGGGGCGGCCGAGCGCGAAGATCAGATAGATTTCGGCACTCCACCGCCCGATGCCCTTGAGGCTGATCAGGGCAGCAAACGCGGCCGCATCGTCGGCGGCATCGAGCCGGGCGAAATCGAACTCGCCGGCGGCCACCGAAGCGGCCAGCCGGCGGGCATAATCCGTCTTCTGCCGGCTGAAGCCGCAGCTGCGCAGCACCGAATCGTCGAGCGCGAGGAACGGCTCGGGCGCGAGCGGCCGGCACAGCCCGGCGAGCCGGCGGTGCATCGCCGCGGCGGCGTCGATCGAGACCTGCTGCTCCAGGATGATATGCAGGAGGGTTGGAAAGCCGTTGCGGCGACGGCGAAACCGCGGCGCTCCAGCGCGCTCGAGAATGGTGCGAAACACCGCCTCGCCGCGGAGTGCTTCGATCCCCTCCGCGAGACGCTGCGGTGCATAGATCACCCCCGAGTCTCTCAGCCCCATAGGGCCGGTTCGGGCGGGTAGACCGTACTGCCATCGTAGCGCAGCCCGTGCGCCCGGTCGCCCGCCAGGAGGAGCGGCGCGTCGAGATCGACGATGTCTGCCTGCTGCGCCACGAGCATGGCCGGCGCCATGCTCAGCGAGGTGCCGATCATGCAGCCAACCATAATCGCGAAACCACGCGAAGCCGCCGCCGCGGCAAGTGCCAGCGCCTCGGTCAGCCCGCCGGATTTGTCGAGCTTGATGTTGACCGCATCGTATCTGCCTTCCAGCCGGTCGAGATCGGCGCTGGTGTGACAAGCCTCGTCGGCGCAGACCGGGATCGGGTGCGGCAGATGCGCCAGCGCCTCGTCGGCATCGGCCGGCAGCGGCTGCTCGATCAGTTCGACCCCGAGTTCTGCCAAGGCCGGCGCCAGCTCGGCAAAATGCCGCGCGGTCCAACCCTCATTGGCATCGACGATCAGCCGCGCGGCGGGCGCGGCACGACGCACCGCCTGCACCCGCTCGACATCGCCGTCGCCGGTCAGCTTGAGCTTGAGCAGCGGGCGCGCACGGTGTTGCGCCGCCGCTTCCCCCATCCGTTCGGGCGTATCGAGGCTCAGCGTATAGGCCGTCACGACCGGATGCAGCCGGCCCAATCCGGCGAGTTCGGCGACCGGGCGGTCGGCACGCTTGGCGTCGAGGTCCCAGAACGCGGCGTCGAGCGCATTGCGCGCCGCCCCGGGCGGCATCGCCGCCTGCAGCGCTTCGCGGTCGAGCCCCGAAAAGACCGCCCCCGCCATTTCTTCGAGCGCGCGCGCCACAGCATCGACGCTCTCGCCGTAGCGCGGATAGGGCACGCATTCGCCGCGTCCGCGGAAATCGCCGTCGAAGATCTCGGCGACCACCACCTCGGCCGTGGTCCGGCTGCCGCGCGAGATCGCAAACGGCTGGGCCAGCGGCCAGGACTGGCGGACCACCCGGAGGCGCTGCGGCGATGGCGCCATGCCCGGTCAGCCCACGAGGCGATCGACGATCGCGCCGACCCCGGTGCGTAACGGATCGATGCAGGGCAGGGCGACCCTGTCCTCGGTCCGGCGCAGATAATCGCGCGCCGCCGCGGCATCGAGCGCGGCGGTATTGACACTGACGCCGGCGCAGCGCGCCGCCGGGTTGGTCAATCGCGCCGCCTCGACATTCGCGTCGATGCACAGCTTGAGGTCGGGCAGCTTGTAGTGGGGCAAGCCGCGCATATGGGGGCGGGTCGGCTCATGGCACATCACCAGCGCGTCCGGCTGGGCGCCGTGAATGAGGGCCAGCGTGACGCCGGCATAGGAGGCGTGAAACAGCGAGCCCTGGCCCTCGATCACGTCCCAGTGATCGGGATCGGCGGCCGGGCAGAGCCATTCGACCGCGCCCGATACGAAATCGGAGACGACCGCGTCGATCGACACGCCGTCCCCGGCAATGAAGATGCCGGTCTGGCCGGTCGCGCGGAAATCGGCCTGCAACCCGCGCGCCCGCATTTCCTTTTCGAGCGCCAGAGCGGTGAACATCTTGCCGATCGAGCAGTCGGTGCCGACCGTCAACAGCCGCTTGCCCGGGCGCTTCAACCCGTTGCCGACCGCGAACTCGCGCGTCGGGTGACGCACATCGGCGATCTGGCGGCCGAGCCGGACGGCGGTCTCGTGCAGCGTTGGTATGTCCGTCAGCCGGTGGTGCAGGCCGCTCGCGAGATCCATGCCGATCTCGAGCGCCCGCACCAGCAGCCCCTCCCAGCCTTCGCCAAGGACGCCGCCGCGATTGGTGGTGCCGACGATCACGGTCTTGACCCCGGCGGCGGCGGCCTCCTCGATCGTCATGTCGGGGAGGCCGAGATCGGCGTTGCAGCCGGGCAGCCGGAATTGGCCGCGCGCGATTTCCGGCCGCCAGAAGGCGATGCCAGCCGCGGTCTTGGCGGCGAGCTGGTCCGGGGCGTCGCCGAGAAACAGCAGATACGGAGTGCGCAGCGTCACCGCCCTAAGCCCTCCTGGCCTAACCCCTCTTGCGCGGCCCTCGCGACGCGCCCGATCTTACGGGAAGAGCGCCCCAGGGTGAAAGAGGCGCGAGAGCCCTTCGCGGCAGGCGCCTGGGTTGACCCATCCCTTGCCGCCATACGCGCCGCGACTGCCTGCCATTCCGGGCGACGCTCGCGAGGGACGCATCCGGCGCCCGCGGGCTATCCCATAACAGCGACAGCATCCGAGGAGATCGGGATGACTACGGAGCAACGTAGCCGTAGCCTTTCGCCTGGTAACCTGCCAAAGAGATCCAGCTGTTTCCCACGACCTTGACACCGGGAACCACGTTCTCCGGTTTCGTTCCAGCCATCCTGACTGCCACTCCGCATTGTTCGATGGCAGTCACGCCCTCCGCTGAACTCAACGCTTTGATTGTCTGGGCAATCTTGGCGGCGTACTCACGATCCTCCGGTTTGATCTGGCTCTGATCGGTCTGAACCAGCTTGGTTGCCGGGCCCCGGAAAGCCAATATCATTTGAGGTTTCACTCCCTGTTTGATCAGAGACTGACGAGCCTCATCAATAACATTGAGAAAGGTGTTCAGGGTCTTACCATCTCCATTCGTAAGATCGAAAACAACTTTGACCTCACTCAGTCCTTGAAGCGCCGCCTTATCGTCTGCACTTTGCGCTTGAGCAGAAATATTGCAGAAGCTCAGGATGGCGACCACCGCCAGGAAAATTGGGCGCATATCGGGTTTCCTCCCGTTGCCGGCTACATCCGACGGCATACTATAACACACGATACCGTTGACCTGCCCTGTTTCGCCCGGACGAACTTGTACTTGACGTAGATGACTTGCCGCCGTCGATCAGAGCGTGACGCTGCCGCCCGGCAATCGACAGGCGCCAGGAAAATCGGCACAGTGCCGGCCAGCACGAGTTGGCCGGGCCCATGACCAGATCGATCGCCGCCGTTGCCCTGGCGCTTGCGGCAAGCGCCGCCGGTGCGGCCCTGTCCGGCTGCACCGCGCCGCACCCGATCGTCCTTAAAGGTGATGCGAATTCGGTTGAAGTCTCCTATGGCGGGGATGTCGCGAGCGCACTGCCGCTGGCGCGCCGCCACTGCGCCCAGTTCGAGCGGGTCCCCCGCCTCCTCGATGCCGGCGCCGATCTCGCGGTTTACGATTGCGTGCGCCCCTGAACCACTTGCGGGAACCGCGCCCGGGTCGCGGCAAGTTTACGCACGCTCGCATCCGATTAACTGCTCTATATCCGACAAGACGATGGGGAGGGAATGAGGATGCGGCGCTGGTGGCGATCGGCAGCGGCAGCATGCGGCGCCGGGCTATTCATCCTGTGCTGCCCCGCCGCGCTGTCGGCCGCTCCCTGCGACCAATACGACCCGGCCGGCCCCACTCGCAGCGCGCAGATCACGCTCAATTCGAGCGATTTCGTCGATGAGAGCCGGGACGAGATGCGCAGCTTCATCGCGACCGGAAGCATCGGCAAGGTCGATGTCGCGGTTGTGTCCTCGACCCCGGGCGGCATCGTTCGCGGCGTTTCGGCGATCCCGGAGGTGAGCCGCTTCTCACCGCATTACGGCGAGCAGCTGAAGGGCATCGCCGTTGCCGTCTCGCTCAGGACCGGCGCACGGCCGGCCATCGTGGTTGTCAATCTGCGGCAGGTCTGCGCCGAGTATTTCCGCAACACGGTCCTCTATTACTGAGTGCGCTTCGGGTCAGAACTGCACGCGCTGGGTCAGCGCACCATCGACGATCAGGTTGGTGCCGGTGATGAAGCTCGCCCGCGGGCTTGCCAGGAAGACGACGGCGTTGGCGACTTCCTCCGGCTTGCCCATGCGGCCGGTCGGGTTCTTCGCCAGCATCGAGGCGAACATCTCCGGATTGCGCTCCTCGACGATGTTCCACACGCCGCCCTTGAAATAGACATTGCCGGGCGAGACCATGTTGGCCCGCACATTCTTGGCGGCGAGATTGCGGGCGAGGCCCTTGACATAGGGCACCAGCGTCGCCTTGACCGCCGCGTAGGACCGGGTCGGGCCATAGACTTCGGCCATCGCGGTGCTGCCGACCACGACGATCGAGCCGGCATCGGACCGCTCGATGATCGGCAGCGCAGCCTCGATGCCGAACACCGTGCCCATCACGTCGATCTCGAACCCGCGGCGCCACGCCGCCTCGTCCATGCCCTGGGCGAGCGCGCTGACATTGGCGACGAAAATGTCGAGGCCGCCGAGGGTCTCGGCCGCCTCGGCGACCCAGATGCGCAGCGCCGCGAGATCGGCAACATCGACCGCGCCGCCGGTCGCCTTGACGCCGGCGCGCGCCAGCGCGGCGACCGTCTCGTCGACCGGTCCCTTATTGCGCGCGCAGATCGCGACGTCGCAGCCTTCGGCGGCGAGCAATGTCGCAACGGCATGGCCGATCCCGCGGGTGCCGCCGGTGACGATAGCCTTTTTGCCCTTCAGTCCGAGATCCATTGGGTTTGCCATCCTCTGCGTGCGGCGATCGCGACGGGCCACGATAATCAGCGCGGCGCGACCCGCGAAAGACCGACCCCGGCCGGTCTGTTGTAGATTACGCCGGCCGGCCTGCGACCAACAACACCCGCCCACCGTTACGCCCCACCGGTAAACCTGGAACCCTCCCGAGACATGCGCCTCGATCGAATGCTGCTTGCCGCTCTCGGCGCCGTGCGCGGGCGTGCCGGCGCGGTCCAATCCGCCACGCCGGGCGTGGCGCCGCGCCGGGGGGTGTTGGCGATTCCCGATTTTCGCCGGCTGTGGGCGGTTGGCTTCGTCGTGTGCGCGGTGCGCTGGCTGGAGATGCTGGTCGTTGGGGTCTTCGTCTATCAGCAGACCGGATCGGCATTCACCGTCGCGCTGATGACGCTGCTGCGCATGCTGCCGATGGCGCTGTTCGGCGCCATTATCGGCGCGCTCGCCGAACGGGTGGAACGGCGCACCGCGCTGATCGGCGTTGTCGCGTCGATGCTGGCGACCGCGCTCTGTCTTGCCGCGCTCGCTTACGGTGGATACCTCGCGGTCTGGCACCTGGCGGTTGCCAGCTTCTGCAACGGCATCGCCTGGGCGGCCGACAACCCGGTGCGGCGGGTCATGATCGGCGAGGTTGTCGGGCACGACCGGATGGGCGCGGCGATGTCGATCGATGTCGGCGCCAACAATGCCAGCCGCATGCTCGGCCCGACGATTGGCGGGCTGCTGCTCGCCGGGGTCGGGATTGCCGGCGCGTTGACGGTCAGCGTTGTCTGCTACGCAATCGCGCTCGTCGCCGCGCTGCTTGTGCGCCACCGCAACAGCCTAGCCCCTGGCGCGACCGTCGGCACCGTGCTCGCCCGCATGATAGAGGGCGTGTTGCTGGTGCGGGGCGACAAGAAGCTGATCGCCATCCTGACGATCACGGTCATCTACAATGTGTTCGGCTGGCCGTTCACCGCGATGATCCCGGTGATCGGGCAGGACAATCTGCACCTCGGGGCGAGCGGCATCGGCGTCCTGGCGAGCATGGACGGCATCGGCGCGTTCTGCGGCTCGATCGCGATCGCCCTTTATGCCCGGCCGGTGCATTACCACAGGCTCTATATCGGTGGCGTCGTTGCCTATCTGGTGATGCTGATCGTCTTCGCCCTGGTCCCCAACGTGCCGCTCGCCGGCGCCGCGCTGTTGTTCACCGGGTTGTCGAACGCCGCCTTCAGCGTGATGCAGGCGACGCTGATCTATCTCTCGGCCCCGGCCGAGATGCGCAGCCGGATGTATGGTGTCTTGTCGGTCTGCATCGGCGTTGGCCCAATCGGGTTCTTCTTTCTCGGCCTTCTGGCCGACGCGATTGGCGCGCCCTGGGCGACCGCGATCACCGGCGCGCTGGGCCTACTTGCGCTCGCCGCCACAAGCCGTTGGTGGCGTCAGCTTGGCGCGGCGTGATCTATCGCGACCTATCGCAAACGGCCCTGCCATGATATTCCTCGTCCGAGCAATTTGTGAGGGTGTGATGATCCATCATCTGTCGATCGCCGCACGCGATCCCAAGCATGCCGCCGGGGTGTTGGCCGAGCTGA
Organism: uncultured Rhizobium sp.; assembly: GCA_964392845.1. GTDB lineage: Bacteria > Pseudomonadota > Alphaproteobacteria > ATCC43930 > CGMCC-115725 > DATARH01. Next base: position 1,646 of record CAYMRQ010000092.1, on the reverse strand, counting down.
TGGGCGGCACCGCAGTGCCGTTTCCGCCCAACCCCGGAAGCTTTTTCGCGCTTCAGCTGGACGATCACGGGTCGGGCGTCGAAATCTACCCGGCGGGGACGGAGCTTGAGCCGAACGGCAGCGACGGCGGCAGTTTTGTAAAGAAGGCCGGGCGGGGCTACGGCGCCACCCATTTCGCCCTGAGTGTTGCGACCGATGCCGATACCGTCGAAGCGATTGCGCGCCGCGCCGGCTGGCAATGCTTCGTGTGCGACCGAGGGCCCTTTCACGTCATCGAGGTCTGGGTCGAGAATCAGACGATGGTCGAGATTCTCCCGCCTGAATTCGCGCGCGAATACCTCGCCTTCACCCGGCCCGACAGGGTCACCGCAGCGATGGCAGCCGGTTCGGCTTCTACCGCCCGCCACGCCAAGCGCGCTTGAGTGGCGGGGGATTTTTCCAAGGATTGGTCGGCGGGCGGGTCGATAAACCGCCGGCAAATCGCCGGTCCGCATTTGCATCCTCGGCCGCGACGGTCTAATCAAGCCGGATGCCGGCGAAACGCAACCCGCTCAATCTCAACCCGTTGCAGCTGAAGACCCTGACCTTGTTGCAGGAGCTGGCGCGCATCGCCGGGAAACCTGCCGCGGAGGACGAGGCTGGCGGCCTGGCGATCACCGAACTGCCCGATCCGCACGGCGATCATTTTCATCTTGGGGCGGCGGTGGTTGCCGCGCGCGACGCGACCGGCCTGCACAACCCCTCGGTGTGGGCCGCGCTCGAACGCAAAGGCCTCATTCGGCCGAAGCTTCCCGAGGCGGTGATCCTGACCGCGCTCGGCCAGGAATACGAGACCGGGATGCGCGAGACGATCCTGCATATCGCCGGGCATTAAGGGTAATTTTTGGTCACGTCGGCTTGTGCCGTGCCTGCCCATCACCCTCCCACGCTTCGCGCGGGTCCCCCCTCTCCCCAATGGCATCAAGACTGGGGCCGCGGCTACAAGCCGCAAGCCTTGGGAGGGGCTTGCCGCCCGTTAATAGAGCCCGCCGCTGCCGGGGCCGGGCGCGGCCGGCTTGAGCGGCGGGACCGACGCTTCGGCATTTTCCGGGGTCATGGACTTGGCGGCCGATGGCAATAGCGAGATCGGCGCGGCCGGTGTCGCAACCAAAGCGGGTGATCGCGCG
>CAYMRQ010000092.1:0-453 GCA_964392845.1 uncultured Rhizobium sp. | reverse complement strand
TCGATTGCCGGGCCGATTGGCGTCAACGCTGGGGTGACCATCGCCTGGGTCGGCAAGGCGGTCGGCTTGAGCGCGGGGACGGGCAGCGAGGCCGGGCTCGGTAGCGTGATCGCGGCGGGCGGCTCCGGCAGGGCAGGGGTCGCCGCGGCGGGCGTGGGTGCGGCCGGCTTCATCGGCGCGGCCGGCAGCGACACCTGGGTCGCCACCGGGGCGGCCGTTGCTTGCGGCGCCTGCGGCGCGGTAGGCGGCTTCGGCCCGGTCGATGGCGCTTCCGAAGTGACCGTAACCGTGGTGTCGTCGCTCTTGCGGACCTGGTACTTGGAGTCCGTGACTTCCGCGGTGACCTTGCCGCTTCCCTTCTTCAATGCGGTGAACAATCCGGAGGAGTCGGTCGTGCCGATCGTGGAAGGGTTCACGGTCCATTTCGTGGTCAATCGCGCGACCGGCAGCGGG
>CAYMRQ010000091.1:0-16926 GCA_964392845.1 uncultured Rhizobium sp. | reverse complement strand
TATCCTGCATGCTCTCCCGCGAGATATTCAGCGGCAGATCCTCGCTGTCGACGATACCTTTGACGAACCGCAGATAGGGCGGCAAGAGGTCGGTCCCCTCATCGGTGATGAAGACCCGCCGGACATAGAGTTTTACCCGCGGCTTACGTTCCGGGTCGAACAGATCGAACGGCTTCTGCGACGGTACGAACAACAGATAGATGTATTCGAGCACGCCCTCGGCCCGCGCATGCACGGTCAGCCACGGCTCGTCGAAGCCATGGCCGACATGATGGTAGAACTCCTTGTACTGCTCGGGCGTGATCTCCGAGCGCGGCCGGGTCCACAACGCCGAGGCGGTGTTTATCGTCTCTTCCTTGTTGCCGTCGGCGAGCACGATCGGCAGGGCGATATGGTCGGAGTAGGTCTTGACGATCTGGCGCAGCCGATGCGGCTCGAGAAACTCCGCGTCGCCCTCGCGCATATGCAGCGTGATCCGGGCGCCGCGCGGCACATTTGCGGCCGGTTCGATCGTGAACGTCCCCGTGCCGTCCGAGACCCAGCGCCAGCCCTCGCCCTCGCCGGCCTTGCGGCTCAGCACCTCGACCTTGTCGGCGACCATGAACGCCGAATAAAAGCCGACGCCGAACTGGCCGATCAGGCTCACATCCGGCTTTGCATCGCCGCTCAGCTCCTTCATGAACGCCGCGGTGCCGGAGCGCGCGATCGTGCCGAGGTTGTCGATCAGCTCGTCATGGTTCATGCCGACCCCGTTATCGGCGACGGTCAGGCTACGGGACGATTTGACCGGGGTCAGCACCACCCGGTAATTGGCCTCGCCCTCGCCCAGCGCCGGTTCGGTCAGCGCGGCATAACGCAGCCGGTCGCAAGCATCCGAGGCGTTCGAGATCAGCTCACGCAGGAATATCTCCTTATCGCTGTACAGCGAGTGCGCGACGATGTCGAGAAGCCGGCTGACTTCCGCTTGGAAGGTTCTGGTTTCGGGCACGGTTTCTTGGGTCATCGGTGACAGGGGTATGGTGGCTGGACTGCGCGAGATATGTGGGCCGAACGACATCGCCGCAAGACGCCATGTCACCGCAACGGCGACGCCCCCACGCGCCTCGCGCGCGAGGCGAAAAGGGATCAAGATCAAGGCATTGATATTTCTAGATTCAGGGTCTGGAAAACAGGAGATAACAGGACGGAACAGGTGGATCGGCAGCAACTTCGGCATCGGCACGCTCGGGGCCTCGCGCTCTGGGGTCGCGTTCCTCATATGAGTTCATGGTACGTTCTCATCAAGACGCTACCCCCCGGCGGGCGCGGTCCCGCCCGAATTTCCACCAATCGACCGTAAGCGGGCGCTCGGCTCGATCGCCAGCGACGACTGGCTATGCCCCAAAGCGGTCAGCGATGAGCGCACCAGGAAAGGGCCGTGATGGGTGGAGAGCCGCCTCTCGACGGCCGCCTGTCCGATGGCGGCTTGGCGTCGATCCAAGCCATTCGCGGAACCGCAATGGAACCGCGAGCTTGACCCAAGCGAGACCCCCAACCTCCTATCAGCCCAGCATCGTCGAGAACAGTCCTCGAAAACTGCATTTGGCAAACTGAGATGAATGCGCTACCCTACAAATAGCATCGTGTGCCACGCTCCACGTGCTTCCAGATCGACTCCAGGTGGCAAAAATGGGCTGGATCAGCAAATGGTTCTCAGGCGTAGCCGGGGTTCCGCCAGTGGATCTGACCTTTGTTCCATCTATTACAGCGTCAAAGGCAGACATCCCCGGACTAGATAAAGCGATCGAGCCGGACTCTTGTTATCTAGAGCTTTACCTGGAGTCCCTCCGACTGGCGCGAGCTCGCAAATTTGCTACGCGTTTCCATGGAGTCGTATACACTTTTGTGACATTGCCCCGCGAGGGGGAGCAACGTGCAGAGCTTGCCGCGGTCTCGAAACCCGACAAGCTCGTCGAACTCGATAAAGATTCGCTGGACCACGTCATCACTATTTCTAAACAGATGATGAGCCCAACAGCATACCGCGGCGGCCCCGTGTCGCTGGAGTTGGGTCTGTTCTCGGTTAAGAGCGGGGGCTTGCTGACACCCGTTCTGGACTATGTTACGCGGGTCTCCTCGGCGGCCGGCATCAGTTCCGTGGGAGCAATCAAACCGTTCTTACCTTTGATCACAGAAGGCATGGACTTAATTGCCGGTCAACGACAAGACACGGCTCTTGAGGTGGGCGTCGACACAGATCTCAATTTGGTCAGCGGCTGTGTGGCGGCGATCGTAGACCGCCCAAAGGGGTCAATAGATACTGCGAAACTTTCGTTAGACAAGGATCGCAAGCTTCTGTTGGACGGGAATACCCTTGATTGCGGCTATGCTGTGTTCTCGCTACGAGCGGTGGAGCAGAAACCAGATTACGGCGAGATACCCGAACTCAGGGCTCGATATGCTGTCATGCAATCGGCAATCAGTAACGGCAAACAGAAGGACGCACAGGATGCTCTTGCGTCATTTCGCCTTGCCGCTATCGCATCACCCGACCTAATTCCCCAAGATGCAAACAGGCTGATCGAGAAGGCTAGACAGAAATACCGGGCAGCGTTTCCGCCAGGAGGGGTTGCTGCCGTGGGAACTGAATCAAAAGTGGAGGAGCTCTCAAACATCGGGCTTTACGACTGAATGAGTACAACGGACAGCGATGCGCTAATCTCTTTGTGTCTCACGTTACGGTCACGACGATTTCCCATCCAAGACCTACGTCTGTTGTGTGCCTTCAGCACCGTCGCACTCGGGGAACTGTGGCTCGATGCGCAGGTTATTGCCAGCAACCCGCAGAAACTCTTCTTGGACGGATGAATGCTCCGCTCGCCTTGCGGAAGGCACGAAGCCAAGTACCTCTTTGACAAAACAACGTCATTCGAGAACCAATTGATGAGCGATTTTGCAACAGGCCGGTCCGACTTCCCCAGCCGAACGTTGCGCTTAGGCGCAGAATTCAACGCGAAGATTGGGGACCTTTGGTCGGCGGTCGGTCCGGAAGAACTGCTGGGCCTGCGTTTGCGGAGCTTTGTGCCGGCTCTGGGCGAGACCGTGTGGAAATTATCCGACGCGCTCAAAGCACGTCTCCCATACTCTGCATATATATACCAATTGGGAGACGGTCAACGCATCGGCTACGTGCGGGTACCTCATTATAATTACGACGAAAGCGCCGTAAGTGAGTTCGCAAACCTGATTGGGCATTTCGAGAGCTCGACGGTGGCGCTGGTTTTTGACCAAGTAGACAACCCAGGCGGAAGCATGTTTTACATGTATTCACTACTTTCGTCGCTAACAGGGAGACCTCTGGCACTACCGCAGCACCAGCTCGCCCTTAACGATGACGATGCGGCTACGGCTTCTGACATCTTGGAATTGGCGGGAGCAGGAGAGGCGGTGCCGCTTGATGAGCGCCCGTCTCCGCATTTAATTGCGTACTCACGCTTTGTACTATCCGAGATTGAGGCCGGGCGCTGGCGTGGGACACTTACGAATCCAGTACACTTGGGCGGCGTGACGGAAGTTTTGCCTTCAGCCGTTCATTATACGAAGTCTATAGTCATTCTGTCGAATGAGTTGACCTTTTCTGCTGGAGAATTTCTTGCCGCAATCCTTCAGGATAACCGCGCAGCCACGCTTTTTGGTGAGAGGACTGCGGGGGCAGGTGGTTGTGCCAGGCGGATCGTAATCCCAGGCTCGAAACAACTAGGCATCGAATACATAACCCTAACATGGACCTTTGCGCGGCGCACGAACGGTCAGTCGATTGAGAACTTGGGGGTACTGCCAGATGTCCATTACTCAATTACTGTTGAAGATCTCCAATCTGGCTTCCACGGTTATCGCCAAGCGCTTCTGAGGACGATCTATGATTTGCTTAGACAAGGTTCAGCATCAGCAACAAACGTGAATGTCAGCGGATAGTGCACGATTATTAGATGTGGTGGACCTTTTAGCGACCTCTTTCCCGGCATAGGCTGCTCGCACGGAGAGTCCGGCTTCCGCCCGACTGGGACACTCGGATGGGAGATGGAATGGCCGGAAGCGGCATGACCTGCCATCGGGGTCGCTCCAACGGGCGACCGTTATGGGTCGAACTCGGGACTTCCATGGCGGTCGCGCGGATGGCCGCTGTCGGCGCCAAGGCGTCATCCGACACGCAGCAGCGCAGATTCGGCTCGCCGCCCAAAGCAGAAATCGAAGCCAAGGCACTACCCCCCCGAGCGGGGCGACGCCTCGGCTTTCAAATTTCGGGGGTCGCCCTGTCCTGAAGGAGGGCGCGCTGGACAGCGGGTGAGGCACGGCGAGTCGCACACGCATGTGAGCCAGGGGTCCCAGCGCGGTGCAGCCGGCGATGGCAGGGGCCAGCGACACCTTGGCGCTTGCTCTGAGGCGAGCGGTGCCGCACCTTGAGCGGCATGGCCATGCCGCCTTCCGCACCGCGTCTCGTCGCGGTCCTCGGGCCGACCAATACCGGCAAGACGCACCTCGCGATCGAGCGCATGCTCGATCATCAAAGCGGCATGATCGGCTTTCCGCTGCGGCTGCTGGCGCGGGAAAATTACGACCGCGTCGTCAGGGTGCGCGGCGCGCGCGCGGTCGCGCTGATTACCGGCGAAGAAAAGATCCTGCCGCCGAACCCGTCCTATTTCGTCTGCACGGTTGAATCGATGCCGCTCGACCGGCCGGTCGAGTTCCTCGCCATCGATGAGATCCAGCTCTGCGCCGATCCCGAGCGCGGCCATGTGTTTACCGCCCGGCTGCTGCACGCCCGCGGCCTCAGCGAGACGATGTTTCTCGGCGCCGACACGATCAGGCCGCTGATGCGCCGCCTGGTTCCGCGGGCCGAGTATATCAGCCGGCCGCGCCTTTCGACGCTGTCCTATACCGGCCACAAGAAGGTGACGCGCCTGCCGCCGCGCAGCGCCATCGTCGCCTTTGCCGTCGCTGACGTGTTCTCGCTCGCCGAGCTGGTGCGGCGCCAGCGCGGCGGCACCGCAATCGTGCTCGGCGCCTTGAGCCCGCGCGCACGCAATGCCCAGGTCGGCATGTTCCAGGCCGGCGAAGTCGATTACCTCGTCGCCACCGATGCGATCGGCATGGGGCTCAACATGGATCTCGACCATGTTGCCTTCGCCCGGCTCGCCAAGTTCGACGGGCGCGGCCCGCGCCGCCTGTCGCCGGCCGAGATCGCCCAGATCGCCGGACGCGCCGGCCGGCACATGAGCGACGGCACATTTGGCACCACCGCCGATGAAGGAACGCTCGATCCCGCCATCGTCACCGCGGTCGAGGAGCACCACTTCGAGCCCCTGACCCAGGTTTCCTGGCGCAACACGAAACTGCGCTTCGACACGGTCGGGGCCTTGCTGCGCAGCCTGGACGAGCGGCCGCCAAAGCCCGGGCTGGTTCAGATGCGCGATGCCGACGACCATCGTGCGCTGCAGCTCCTGTCGCGCAATGGGGAGGTGATCGGGCTCGCGATCCATCCGGGGGCGGTTCGTCTGCTGTGGGAGGTCTGCCAGATCCCCGATTTCCGCAAGGTGATGCGCGACAGCCACGCGCGCTTTCTCGCGCATTGCTTTGTGCACCTCGCCGGGCCGGCCGAGCGGCTGCCGGGCGCGTGGGTTGGCGCGCAGATGGCCCAGCTCGATCGCCTCGACGGCGATATCGACACGCTGATGGCGCGCATCGCCCATATCCGCACCTGGACCTACATCACCCATCGCGGCGACTGGATTGCCGGCGCCGCCGATTGGCAGGAACGCGCCCGCTGCATCGAGGACAAGCTGTCCGACGCCCTGCACGACCGCATCACCCAGCGCTTTGTCGATCGCCGCTCGGCGTTTCTCGTCCGCCACCTCGCCGGGGCGTCGGAGCTGTTGGCATCGGTCGATGAGGCCGGCGAGGTGCGCGTCGAAGGCACCTATGTCGGCCGCCTCGACGGCTTCCGCTTCGTGCCGGATGCCTCCGACGGCGACGCCATGCGCACCCTGGTCACCGCCGCCAACCGCGTGTTGCGCAGCGAGGTGATGGCGCGGGCGCACCGGCTGGCCGGCGAGGCCGACGAGGCCTTTACGATCGATGCGAGCGGCCGTGTGCTGTGGCGCGGCTTCCCGGTCGGCCGACTCGTTGCCGGCGACTCCATTCTGACGCCGCGGGTCGAGCTGCGGGCCAGCGATTTTCTCGATGGCGAGGCGCGCGAGCGGGTGCGCCAGCGCTTGGCAAGCTTTGTCAAGGGCGAGATCGAAGCTCGCCTCGCGCCGCTCTTCGCCGCCCAGGCGCTGCCGCTGGGCGGCCCCGGGCGCGGCATCGTGTTCCAGCTCGCCGACACGCTCGGCTGTCTGGCGGCCGAGGATGTCGCCGCGCCGCTCAAGGCGCTCGATCTGCCGAGCCGGCGCGCGCTCGGCCGCCTCGGCATCCGGTTCGGCCGGGAGACCATTTACGTCGAGCCGCTGCTGGGGATCGAGGCGGTGCGCTTCCGCGCGCTGCTCTGGGCGGTCCGCCATGGCCACACCGTCCCGAAGCTGCCCGGCACGCGCCACCGCGGCAAGGCGATCGCGATCGATCCGGATCTGCCGGCATCGTTCTACGCCGCGATCGGCCGGCGCGTGCTCGGTGGGCTGGCGCTGCGTCCCGACCGGCTCGAGCGGCTCGCGGCATCGGCCCGCGGCCGCGCGCGTCTCGGGCGCTTTGCCGGCGATGCCGAGCTGGCGGCGATCGCCGGGGTTACCGAGGCCGAGTTGCCCCGCGTGCTGCTCGCGCTCGGCTATCGCGCGGTGATCGAACAGGGTGACGAATTCTTTGTCGCGAAGCCGCGTCGCCGCGGCGCTCAGCCGCGGGTCGGCTCGCACCCCAGGCCGCCGCGCGAGGGCCATCCCTTTGCCAGGCTGAAGGAGCTCAAATTCGCTTGACCGCCATTGCCACCCAAAGCGCCGCTGGGCCGGAACGCGCCAAAACCCGCCTCGACCAGTGGTTGTGGTTCGCCCGCCTGGCCAAGAGCCGTTCGCTCGCTGCCCGGCTATGCGCCGCGGGCGCGGTCAGGGTCAACGGCGCAACGGTAACCAAGCCGAATCAGACCGTGCGGGTCGGCGATTTTGTGGTCGTTCCGCGAGGCGAGTGGCAACGCACGGTGCGGGTGTTGGCGCTCGGCGTCCGCCGCGGCCCCGCGGCCGAAGCCGGCACGCTTTACCAGGAGGCCGGCGCCGCGGCGCGCCGGCACGACCCGTCCCCGGATTGGGTGCCGCTGCTCGACGAGGACGATGCGACAGAGTATGATCGGATATCGCTTTAACCGGGCCGTTAATAATCAACCGGGAGCATTGCGCTTCGGCTGCTGCCGGGCATCGAGCGAACCTCAGCTTCCGCAATAATTGGAAATGATTGCCGATTGCGTTGTCGTCGGCTCGGGGCTGACCGGCGCGACGATCGCCCGTACCCTGACAGACCACGGCTGCGACGTTGTCGTCCTCGAACGGCGCCGGCATCTCAGCGGCAACGTGCACGATCACCTGCACGAGAGCGGCATCCAGATCCATAACTACGGGCCGCATTATTTTTGCACCTCGGCCGACAGGCCGGCTGACCTATCGCGGCCAACTCCGGGAGCATCGCTTCCTGCCGGACGCGCAATGGCACCAGCCGGCGGTGCAGGTCAACCGTCCGGATGTCGGCGTGCCGCAGTTCCGCACCCTCGAATGGAAGCATATGATGGAGCCGGGTCTGCGCGAGAGCGTGGAGGGGAAGGTCATCACCACCGAGACGCCCTATACGCCGCAGGACCCCGGGGATTACGAATACCCGTTCCCCGACGCGGCGAACCAGCGTCTCTACGAGCGCTACCGCGAACGCGCCGAGGGCACCGCGGGGCTCCTGGTGTGCGGCCATGGACCAAGCGATCGGCCGCGCCCTGACCCTGGCCCGCCGCACCCTCGCCGGCGAGCGAGATGCGAGCGATGACGCGCGATAGATCGACAGCAGCCGCGTGACGGCGTGGAACAGGTAGCGGCGGGTTTACCCGGCTTTCGAGACGAACATCTCCTTGAGCCGCTCGCGGACAAAGCCGATCCGCCCGGAGCCGAGGTCGAGGTCAGGCGTAGCGGCATAGACCCGGTAGCTTCGGCCAACCGCGCCGAGGAGACTGATCTCCCGGACGTAGTCTTCGGCACGGCCGTGACTGTCGCGCAGAAACTTCATCGATCCGGGAACCCCAATTCTCTTGGCAATTTCGGGGTATGTCGGCCAGCGGTAATGGGCTTCCAAATAATCAGGTACGCCGTCTGGGATCGGCGTGTCCGGCGCAACCAATTCGGCCTGGATAGCCGCCATCGTGGCCATTGTGCTCAACGCATCGATCCGAGGATGGTTGATCGTATACATAAACGGTCCGGCTCGCATCCAATCCTCGAAATGGCCGGCGACCTCATAACCATGGTGCCGGTGCATCACGATGAATTCCTCTTTGGCGGTCGGAAACGCATCGAAGTAGCCGAGCCGCGAGTACACCAGGGTGTTGAACAGGCTTGGCACCCGCTCCAGCCGCAAACCGAGCGAATACGCAGCCGCTATGATGGCCGAGTGATAGGGTCCAACGACCCCCAACACCGCTTGTTCACGGTGGAATAGGTATGTGCTGTCCGGATGAAATCCGGTAAATACCAGCGGCAGCACCCGGACGACCCTGGCGCACCGTTCTTTCAGGCGGCCGAGGTCAAACAAGCCACCTTCCTCGCCATCCCAAATGTTTGAGAGGACGACATCATACTTGGGCAGATCCGCGGCGATTTCCTCGCGCGTAGCCGGGGTCGCGCCAATATGCCAGCCGCTGATCTCGGCACCCGGCAGCAGCACTCTAAGGGCGGCGAGAATACCGGTAACTTGACAATTGCCAACAAAAGCCAGCTTGAGCGGTGCACCATCGGTCATGTTACGGGTCGATCGCGTTCTCGTCGCAGATCACGCGCTGCACTTCCCGCATGGAGGCTCCTTCATCGAACCGGGCCGTCCGATCGCCCGCGGCAGCATCACGATAGTCGATGCGGCTCTCTGTTTCCGCTGAGCCCAGATAGTGTTTCAGAAAAATAGCCATGACGGTTTCCACCCCGGCCGGGGTCACCTCTCGCAAATCCTCGTCAAAGAATTGACCGCGCGCCTGCGGCCCGGTGATGATTTCGTAAGACGGGAAGTATGCCACACCCGGGCGCGCCTTGATCGCGACCTCGGCGACGACCCGCAGCGCAGCTTTGCTGTAGGTCGTCGAGACGAGGACATGACGATCCTCAAAGGTGGCGATCAGCGCCACCGGCGACACGGTCAGAATAATTTTAACAGCCGAATTGATCGACCGCAGCAGATCGATAAAGGCCAACAAGTCGACCTCCATCTCCGACACCGTAAAATTGTGGAACGCATAATTCTCGGTCGGCACATCGGCGCCGACTACTCCAGGCGCGAGCGGAAACACCGCACCATCGACGGTCGACTCCCAACCTTCTGTCAGGCCCAGCGTAAACACGAAGACGTCGGATTGATCGAACATTTCCCGAACCGCGCATAGATGGGCGTCCCGATCCGCCCGCAAATCGCCGGCCGATTTGAATCCCCCGCGCTGAATCCGCGGGCGAAACGGATCGACATAATATCCCCTGGCGGTGTGCCATTCGGAATCGACTGGCGCAAACAAGCCATAGGCGCGCTGTAGCAACTGGAGCAGTTGTCGCACTGTGTACACGTTGCCGAACCGTGCCGGAAACACACCATAGTTCTCGTCTACCGCGCCATCCGTCTGCGGCGTATTTTCGGTTACGAGATACTTGAACCCGTTTTGGGCCAGGGTTTTGGAAATATGCTGGGCAAAGCAGCTGCCGGCAGTGGCGACGCTATCGCCGCGCCTGATGTGGAAAGGCACATTCGTGACCGGATCAACCGCCTGCGCCGGCCGACCCGAAACCGCGCGTTTCCAAAACGCGTAATCCGGCTGTCGCGCATAGGGGTTGGACACCAAAAATTCTCCAATCGACGCTCTCGATACGGCTCCAAAATGGCGGCGAGAGCCACGCCGCGCAAGCGCCAGCCTACGAAGTGCAACATTCAACAGCGGTACTTTGGGGGAGCCGCTCTGCGGAACAGCCGGAAGCTTAGAGACAGCGTCGGTCTCCCCGTCGGGCATTTCCATCATGGCGTCGTCAAGGGAGGCGAGAGCCGTCTCCAGCCGCTCCACCGGCAGCACAATGTCGCGCCCGTTATAGACTGCATTGTGTTGCCAGGTCGTGTAGTCGGGCCGCGGCAGTTCGGCATCCTCGGCGATCAGCGCTGAGTAGCGCTGGCCGAGGCTCGATGCGAGCAGCCAATAGGCTTGGGTCGCCACCAGCGGCGGCAGGATTTCGAGCACCGCGCAATCCCGGGTCGCGAAGAGGATGTTGGTCAACCCACTGCCATGCACCCCAACCACCTGAGAGGCATCGCGAAACAACGCCATCTGCGCCTCGGTCGAGAGGCCGGCGAGTTCCACCACATCGAAACCGTGACGGCGAAAGACGGGCAGCACCTCCTCCCAATTGAGGACCGCCCGCCCCGTGGTGTCCGCACGGGAGATCATCAGCTTGCGCCCCGGGCGGGCTGGAGGCTCCTCGATGCCTAGGCCACGGCGCAGATAGTCGATGGCCCAGTCCGCGCAATAATGCGCCGGGTGACGAAAATCGGCGGCAATATTGGAACTGAACAGGATCTCCGGCGCGCGGATCGAAATCCGCTTGGACGATGGGGTGATGATGCGGTCGGCGAGGCCCAGGCGGGCGAAGATGTCCCGGTAATACGGGAAGTCGTCGATCACAAAGAACTTTCCAGGTCGGGACCAGGCGCGTTCGTAGACCGGGATGCGGGTGAGGCGGTCGAGCAGGAAATGACAGATGTTCATCGCCCCTGAGAACCAGTCGTCGAGGATCGCCACCGGCTCGTCGCATTCCAGCAACGTCTCCGCGATGAACGGATCGGTGCCGTTGGCGAACTCCAGTACGCAATCCCTGTTCCGGTCGAATACGTAGTGCCGTTCGAGACCGCGCGTCGTGGCGTCAATGGAGAAAGTGCCGCCTTCCAGCGTTTGCACGCTGATCCCCGGCAGATCCACCGTCTGCCCCGCATGGGCGAAGATGTAGTGGCTGGCATCGCCGCGAACCGGGGGAAGGATGATGCGCCGCGGCGGTTCGATCATGGTCGAGCGCAGGCCGGCAGCATTGCCAAGGCTGGTGGTCTGCGGGATGTTGTCGGCACTGAGGTCGAGATCTTTAGCGAGTTGCAGCACCTGGGTGATCGTGGGGCGCCCTGCGATCGCTTCCAGGCCGAGCGCCGCGAATGTCGTAGCGGCGAGACGCAGTCCCGTCGTGTCGCCGAGCCGGGCGGCGAGCATGCCGCACCGAATCGCTTCCCGTGGGGCGAAGGTCGCTAGCTCGCGCGCCAGTACGCCCAGCGGGAGCGGCTGGGCGCTGGGGCTGTCCTTGAGCCCCTCAAGTGCAAGCAGCGAATGGATGATCGCGGGCAGCTTTGCCTCTGGCATGCCCGCCAAGGGTGGCGAGTCGAGATGTCTAGCGAGATTATAATGAATCCAGGCCTCGCTCGTGCGGATCTTGCCCAGCGTGGCTAGCAGGATCACCAGCGAGGGGAGGCCCGGAACGTTCAGCCTATCCACCAGTCGCACAACAGAGATCTGTTCGATCGGCAGCAGACCGGCCAGCGCATCGCGGGCATCATCAGCGACCGGAATCGTGCGGTGATAGAGGGCGTGCAGCACCTCTCCGGCCTCCCGGCCGGCGATAAACTCGTCCACCGCCGCCAGAATCTCCGCGTCCGAACCGATATCCATGCTGTTGGCTTCCCTTTCACGCGCGTCGGCGAAGCGTCGGGTGGAGCTGCTACTTACCCTCTACTATGCTCATATCGACTTTTCGATTAGCAGGTCGAAATGGCCGTGATAGAACCCATTCCCTGGGCCGCGCGCTGGCCGGGCAGGCCTCATCTATTCCCATAAATTCAGATCAGGGTGAGCGTGCGTCCCCGCTTCGGGGTATGATCATCGACGCGGAAATCTCGTTTCGGTAGTGGTTTCCAGCCCCTCCTTACCCACATCATCCCGGGGCCGAAGGCGAGGTGATCGATGATACCGCCCCCGGGGAGCATCATGACCAGTTCGAAGATAAGATTGGTGAGAGCCGGTCGATCAGCCCAAATATGGCCCGGCTGTTGCGCCGGAGGATCGTGCGCCCAACTCCAATCCTCGATTACGTAGATCCCACCCGGGCTCATATACGGAAGGACGGTTTCGAATGCGGCCTTCGTCTCGGCGTAGAAATGTGAAGCATCGTCAACTACAAGGTCAATTGAACCAGCAAATTGTATCTCTAATATCTCGTTCATGAGGGCGCGGTCAGCCTGATTTACACCATAGTAGCTCCTGATAACATCGAGGTTCTGTTCTTTATATCTCTCTAGCGGCATTGCTGGATCTTCCATAATGTCAACGCAAACAACTTGCTCAGCATCAAAAATCCTGTGAAGAAAAGGGGCGCTTCCGCCGCGGTAGATACCGATCTCTAAAATATTTTTAGCTCGGCCGCCGTTAAGACCCGATTTTATTTTTTCATATGTCGATATATAAGGAACACTTTTTGCCATGTAGAAAACGTCGTCTCTTTGAGAATATTTCTTGTCATTTTCATCGTTCAGAAGAAATATTTCTAGATCCCCGAAACTGATTTTTTCGTCAGTAAGTGTGTATTCGCTCATTGATATTTATCCAGGTTGCGGTCGCGAATTTGTCTCGGGCAGTCTCACACCGTGATGGTTCCTTCCAGATAGGGCAAGGCGCGGCCGGCGATCGTCACGCGGGCGCCGTTGAGGGCGCAGGATAGGGTGCCGCCGCGGCGCGACAGCTGGCGGGCTGCGAGACGGGTCTTGCCGAGGCGCTCGGCCCAATAGGGGATCAGCGTGCAATGCGCCGAGCCGGTCACCGGGTCCTCGTTGACCCCCGCGGCCGGGGCGAAGAAGCGCGACACGAAATCAACCCCGCCCGTCCCCGGAGCGGTGACGATGATTGCGAACCGGTCGAGCGCGGCGAGCGCCGCGAAATCGGGCGACAGCGCGGCGATGTCGTCGGCGCCCTCGTAGACGGCGAGGTAATCGCGCGCGGCGAGGAGGGCGGCGGGGCGTCGCCCGAGCGCGGCCGCCAGAGGCTCGGACATCGCGCAGGGCGTGGGCGGGCGGGACGGGAAATCGAGCGCCAGAAGATCGCCGTCGCGCGCCACCGTCAGCTTGCCCGCCTGCTGCGTCAGGAAGGTGATGCTGCGGCGCTCGGGGCTCAGCCAGCGGAACACCACATAGGCCGACGCCAGCGTCGCATGCCCGCACAGATCGACCTCGGTCGCCGGAGTAAACCAGCGCAGCCGGTAGAACTCGCCCTCGGGCACGAAAAACGCGGTTTCCGACAAATTGTTCTCGGCCGCGATCGCCTGCATCACATCATCGGGCAGCCAGGATTCGAGCGGGCACACCGCCGCCGGGTTGCCGGTGAACGGGCCATCGGCGAAGGCGTCGATCTGGTAGAGCGGGATATGCATGATCGCCTCTATTCGATCACTTCATCGGCCCGCAGCAATAACTCATGCGGAATGACCATGCCCGACGCATCGGCGGTCTTTTTATTGATCACGAATTGGAAGCGGGTCGGCTGCTCGAATGGCAGGTCGGCGGGCTTGGCGCCTTTCAGGATGCGGTCCACCAGGACCGCAAGCCGCGTTATGCCTTCCTTGAACTCGGGCCCATATGACATCAGCCCGCCATCACGCGCGAAAAAAGCGAATTCGTAAATCGCCGCGATGCGATGGGCCGCGGCAAACTCGAAAACCCGCTTCCGGTTGAGCCTGACCAGCGCATCGGTGACCATCATGATGCCGTCCGGCTTCTCGCGAGTCATTGCGGCAAACGCTGCGTCGAAATCGTCGGGTTCGCGGACCCCCAGCGACTGAACGGCGATGCCGAGCGTCGCGGCCGCGGCAACTGCCGCGCGGTGGCGTGTCGCCATTCCGAGATCGTCGGCGTTCCACAGCATTGCCACCCGTTTCAGCCCCGGTACCGCCGCCTTGAGCAGGTCCAGGCGCTTTACCGAAAGCTCGGAGGCCATGTCGGAGATCCCGGTGAGGTTGCCGCCGGGCCGGCTGAGGCTGGCGGCAAGGCCGGTTTCGACCGGGTCGCCGGCATTGGTGATGACGATCGGAACCGCTGTCGCAGCGTCTTTGGCGGCGCGTGCCGCGCGGTAGCCGAAGGTTACGATTACATCGACGCCGCTGTCCGCCAGTTCCTTGGCAAGCCTCGGCAGCTGATCAAATTTGCCATCGGTCGAGCGGATTTCGATCACCAGGTTCCGGTCCGGGACAAAGCCGCGCTGGGCAAGCTCGCGGGAAAGCCCCTCCCGCACCTGGACCGCGCCCGGCCCGCTCGCCCCGCTCAGGAAGCCGACCCGATAGACCTTGCCGGGGGTTTGCGCGCTGACACCGAGCGGCGCGAATGCACAGGTGAGAGCGGCCACGGCGACCCAGAATCTTCTCATCCGATGTCCTTTCGACGCGCGCGGGTGCTGGTCGTGCGCCGCAGTTACCGGAACCTACCGCAGCGGGTGCGCGTGGTCGAGCGGCCCATGACCGCGGCCGAACCCGGGGGCGCTGGCGATCGCGCGCCGGACGTACTCGCGCGCCCGCTCGACCGCCGCCTCGACCAGGAGCCCCTGAGCGAGCCCGGCGGCGATCGCGGAAGCAAGCGTGCAGCCGGTGCCGTGGGTATGGCGGCTGTCGATCCGCGGACCGCTCCAGACGCGCAGACCGGAAGCCGTCGCGAGCACGTCGTAAACCGTGTCGCCGGCAAGGTGCCCGCCCTTGAGCAGCACCGTGCGGCAGCCGAGGGCGAGCAGGCTCTCCGCCGCGCTGCGCATCGCGGCGAGGCTGTCGATAATTCGCCCTAACAGGATCTCGGCTTCCGGCAGATTGGGGGTCAGCACCGCGGCGCGCGGGACGAGCAGACGCTTCAAGGCCTCGATCGCGCCGGGCTCGATCAGCGGCGCCCCGCCCTTCGCCACCATCACCGGATCGACGACGAGCGGGATCGAGGAAGCGCGCGCCGCAAGCACCGACGCTACCGCCTCAATCACGCCCGAATCGTGCAGCATGCCGGTCTTGATCGCGTCGGCGCCAATATCGTCGAGCACCACCTCGATCTGCTGGCGGATGAACTCGGGCGCGATCGGCAATACGCCAAAGACGCCCAGCGTGTTTTGCGCGGTCAGCGCGGTCACTGCGGTGGCGGCGAAGGCGTCGAGCATCGTCACCGTCTTGATGTCGGCCTGGATGCCGGCGCCGCCGCCCGAATCCGAACCGGCGACGATCAGGACCCGCCCCTTCATCACGAAAACCTGGGCATCACCAAACCCCGGGCATCATTCCGCCGCCCGCACCGCCGGCTCAACCACCTCTGTACCGCGGGCCGCCGTCAGGATCGCCTCGCAAATCTCCTCGACCACGTCGGTCAGCAACGCCTCATCCTCGCCTTGCGCCATGACGCGGATGACCGGCTCGGTCCCGGAATTGCGGATCACCAGCCGCCCCCCAGTGCCGAGCCGGGCTTCGCCCGCGGCGATCACCCGCTGCACGCGGCGGGATTCGAGCGGCCTTCCATTGCCGAAGCGGACATTGCGCAACAGTTGCGGCACCGGCGCGAAGATGCGGCACACCTCGCTCGCGCGCCGGCCGGTCTCGACGATTCCGGCCAGCACCTGCAACGCTGCGATCAGGCCGTCGCCGGTCGTCGCGTAGTCGGAGAGGATGATGTGACCCGACTGCTCGCCGCCAAGATTGCAACCAAGGCTGCGCATCTTCTCGTTGACATAGCGGTCGCCGACCGCGGTCCGGTGCAACCCGATTCCCTGTCCGGCAAGGTAGCGTTCGAGGCCGAGATTGGACATCACGGTCGTGACCAGCGCGCCACCCGCGAGCCGCCCGGCGCGCGCCAGGTTCATCGCGATCAGCGCCATCAGCTGATCGCCATCGAGAATGACGCCGCGCTCGTCGGCGACGATCAGCCGGTCGGCGTCGCCATCGAGCGCGATCCCGATATCAGCACGGCGCGCCAGCACCTCCCGGCGCATCTGCTCGGGCGCCAGCGCGCCGCATTCGCGGTTGATGTTGAGCCCGTCCGGCGCCACAGCAATCGGAAACACCTCGGCGCCGAGTTCCCAGAAGACGGTCGGGGCAACCTTGTAGGCCGCGCCATGCGCGCAATCGATGACCACCCGCATGCCGTCGAGCCGCAGCCCTTTCGGAAAGCTTTGCTTGACAAACTCGATGTAGCGGCCGCCCGCATCGTCAAGCCGCTTGGCGCGCCCGAGCTCGGTGGGGTTGGCGCGCCGCTTCGGCCCTTTGCCGAGACAGGCCTCGATCTTCCCCTCGAACTCATCGGACAGCTTGTAGCCATCGGGTCCGAACAGCTTGATCCCGTTATCGGCGAACGGATTGTGCGAGGCCGAAATGACGACGCCGATATCGGCGCGCAAGCTGCGCGTCAGCATGGCGATCGCCGGGGTCGGCAACGGCCCGACCAGGACGACGTCCATCCCCATCGTGATGAAGCCGGCGGTCAGCGCCGGTTCGAGCATGTAGCCCGACAGGCGCGTGTCCTTGCCGATGACGACGAGGTGCTTGTGCGTGCCGTTGCGAAAGCACTCGCCAACCGCCATCGCCACCTTCAGCGCCGTCTCCGGCGTCATCGGCTCGATATTAGCGGTGCCGCGGATGCCGTCCGTTCCGAAAAATTTGCGCGTCATCGCGCCCTCGTCCCCCACCCCGTTGCGTGACGATCGCC
>CAYMRQ010000090.1:13055-17102 GCA_964392845.1 uncultured Rhizobium sp. | reverse complement strand
ATCCAAGACCCCGAGCTCGCGGCCGCGATCTGCCGCGCCTACAACCGCTGGCTCGCCGATTACTGCAAGCCCTATCCCGACCGGCTGTTCGGCATCGCGATGCTGCCGATGCAATCGGTCGACCTAGCGATCGCCGAGATGCGGTTTGCCAAAAAGGAGCTGGGCTTCAAGGGCGGGTTCATCCGGCCCAACCCGTACAACAACAAGATGATCAACCATCCGGATTACGAACCGTTCTGGGCGGCGGCGGAAGACCTCGATTTTTCGATCGGCTTCCATGAGGGCGCCAGCGCCGGCATGCCACAGGTCGGTATCGACCGCTTCGAGGGGCGCGGCGCGCGGCACATCATCACGCACACGATGGAAATGATGCTGGCTTGCCTCGCGGTGATCTGGGGCGGGGTGTGCGAGAAGCACCCGAAGATCCGCATCGGCTTCCTGGAGTCCGGTGGCGGCTGGATCGCGCCGTGGCTCGACCGCATGGACCGCCATTTCGACGACCAGGGCTTCAACGATTCCGGCCTGACGATCCGCCCGAGCGACCTGTTCCGGCGCAATTGCTGGATCTCGTTCGAGCCGGTCGAGGGCAGCTTGCACGTGCTGGCCGACTATATCGGCGCCAACAAGATCATGTGGGCGACCGACTATCCGCACCCGGACGGCTTCTTCCCGGGCGCACCGAAAATGGTCGAGAACCAGCTTGCCGGCCTCTCCGCCGAGACCAGGCGGCAGGTCATGGGCGGCGGCGCCAAGGGCTTTTACGGGCTGAATTAAAATTTGTCTGCGAGGGCTGACACCGGCCCTCGCCCGCACTACTATTAGGGCAACCGGGGAAGGGTTGCTACCTTCCCCGGCGCCCTGGCCCTCCCTAGAACCGGATCTTGATCGCGATCCTGACCCGGCCCCAGCGGAAGGCCAGAGGAGACGGAACGGTCTCATTCCACTTCTCCTCCTTGTCGGCGGGATCATCCCGCCGGCAAGGTAGAGAATACCCTGATGCGGGCGTTGCCCGCGATCAGCGACGTCGCCCCTCCGGGCCTCCGTAGTTTATCGGCTCGTTAAGCCGGCTGCGCCGCAAACTCGCGCTCGTGCGCGGCGATCTGCTCGGCGTAATTGTCGCGATAGCGGCCGTAGACCCGCTCGTGGCGCCCCAGTGCCGTCGGATGCAGCTCGCCTTCGGGCGGCGCAATCAGGTCGAAATTTCCGCCGCTGTCGCGGCCGCGCACCAGCCGGGCGCACATCCGCACCGGGCCGGTGAGGCGGCAATGCGCCGGGATGTAGCTGATGCCGAGCCCGACCCGCCGGTGGTTCGCCCGGTTCGGCGCCGAGCGGTGGCTGCACAGCGTGTGGTGCAGCGAGAACTGCCCCGCCTGTAGCTGCATCATCTCGCCGTCGCCGTCGAAAAAATGCTCGACGATCGCCTGGCCGGCGCCATTGATGCTGTTCTCAAGCCGCAGCGCCGCGTGCTGCATCTGGCGCGGGGCGCCCTTTGACGACACCACCTCCATGCAGCCGGCCTCGGCGCCGGCGTCGCTCAGCGCGACCCAGGCGGTGACGTGCTCGTGCGGCTCGAGGCCGAAATAGGTCGCGTCCTGGTGCCAGGCGGCAAAGGTCGGGCTCTGAGCGTCCTTGATGAACCAGGTCGCCGTGTAGACGAGGATATCGGGGCCGATCAAATCCTCCACGGCATCCAGGATGCGCGGATGATGCACCAGCGCGTCGACCCAGGGCAGGATGACATAACTCGCCGAACGCCAGCGAAAATCGCCCTGGTTGACCGGCCTGCCGAGCCAGCTTTCAAAGCGGGCGAGCCCGCCATTGCATTCGGCCAGCTCCGCCGCCGACAAGCCCGGGAACGGGAACAGATAGCCGTCGTGGCGATATTGCTCGACCTGTCTTTGGCTCAGCATGTTTCTGTTCCTCGTTGTCATCCCGGCGGAGGCCCGGATCCATTGTCGTGCAAAACACGTCGCTTGCAAGCCGGCTCGTCGATTGTGCCAAATTGACGGGCGATGCGCGGCCCGCCGGTGGATACCGGCGTTCGCCGGGATGACAATTGGGGGCGAGGCCGGCTATCCTCGATCCACCCTGGGGAGGACCCGCGATGGATTTCGCCGACGCGCCCGAGCACGCCACCTTCCGCCGCGAGTTCCGCGACTGGCTCGAAGCGAATTTGAGCGAGGATCTCAAGGTCGAGGACGCGCAGGACCAGCGCATCTCACCCGACCGCGACATTCTGGTAAAGCGCATCGCCTGGCAGAAAAAGATGCACGCAGCCGGCTGGGTCGGCATCTCCTGGCCCAAGGAATATGGCGGGCGAGGCGCCAATTTCATGCAGCAGGTGATCTGGGACGAGGAATATTTCCGCGCCCGCGCACCGATCCTGCCGTGCCAGAGCGGCCTCAACCTGTTGGGTCCGACCCTCATCCATTGGGGCAACGAAGAGCAGAAAACGCGGCATCTGCCGAAGATCCTCTCCGCCGACGAGATCTGGTGCCAGGGCTATTCCGAGCCGGGTGCCGGCTCGGATCTGGCGAGCTTGCGCACCCGCGCCGTCGACCGGGGCGACCACTTCGTCGTCAACGGCCAGAAGGTGTGGACCTCGGGCGCGCATTTCGCCGATTGGTGTTTCCTCCTGGTGCGCACCGACCCCGACGCGCCAAAGCATCACGGCATCTCCTACCTGCTGGTCGATATGAAAACCCCGGGCGTCACGGTGCGGCTGCTGGTGCTGCTCAACGGCCACCGGCATTTCAACGAGGTGTTTTTCGAAGACGTGGCGGTGCCCAAGGAAAACCTCGTGGGCCCGCTCAACGAGGGCTGGAAGGTCACCACGACGACGTTGGCGTTCGAGCGCGGCGGCGCCGGCGGGCGCGACCATGCCGCGCAGATCGCCCGGCTCGTCGAATTGGCCAAGCAGTTCCCCAGCCGCCAGGAGCCGGCCTGGCGCGAGAGCCACATCCGCCAGCAACTGGCCCAGCTGGCGATCGAAACGAAGGCGTTGCAGGTGACAAGGCTGCGCGGCCTCACCCGCCGATTGCGTGGCGAGCCTCCCGGCCCCGAAGGTTCGATCTTGAAGTTGTTCGGCTCGGAGCTGGCCGGCCGGATCGCCGATTTCTCCAGCACGCTCCTCGGCCCCTACGCGACGCTCGACACCCCGACCGAGGCGGTGCCCGACGCCCCGCGCTGGCTGCACCGGGTGCTCGGCGCCCGCCAATACACGATCGCCGGCGGCACCAGCGAGATCCAGCGCAACATCATCGGCGAGCGGGTGCTGGGGCTGCCGCGGGGGTGATCGACTGTTGAGAGGCCTGGATGATCCGAATAAGCGCCACCACATCTTCGACGACCCGGATCACAACCTCGACGTGGCTGTTCGGCAATACGGGAGCCCGGAGGCGGCTGGTCAGGCGATTGTCGAGGCGGTCAATGCCGCGTTTCGTAACGGTAGCCTGATCGTCGACCCACTTGGCTACTACAAGCAGATCCTCGACATCGGAGGAAACTCGGTGATTGTAAGCGGCAAGGTGGTGAACGGCGTGCCACGCGTCGGGTCCGCTTGGCTCCGTCACGGAGCCCACAAGGGAAATGCGATGTTGAATCTCTCGCCCGCCGAAGCCCGGATTATCCGGTCAATGCTCGTTAGGCAATATGGGCCAAAGACGAAGTTCCTGGATCAGCTCGCCGCGCTGCAGTTCGACGTGCGTCATTTGACCGGTACCGGTTATTACGAAATTTTCGTGAGACCTCCTCAATTGAAACCGGCCGACAACATAAATGAAGAGATCACAGAGAACTTGACGACCTCGTTGGCGCCGCCCTGGGATTCGGTGGGATTCACGTTGTTCATCAGAGGTGGATACCTGAGCTCGTTCGAAGGTTATACATTTGGCGATGTCAGATGGCCGGACGGTCTAATGGAAAAATGGCTCGTTCTCGATCCAGCTTGAACGTTGGCGGCCCGAACGGCGACCTTGACGCACTCGGGCGGCTGTCGCCGGCGGGTGGCGCCAAGCTCGCCAGCGTCGATCTCGCGCCGCCGCTGGC
>CAYMRQ010000090.1:0-13045 GCA_964392845.1 uncultured Rhizobium sp. | reverse complement strand
GTACCGGTCGTAGGGCGCGTTGACAAAGACCTTGAGCTCGATCGCCTTGCGGTCGCAATCGTCGAGGCGTTTCTCGCCCATCACGTCGTCGTCTTTCCGGGTCAGTCGCTGACGCGGGAACAGCAATTCGCTTTCGCGGCGAATTTCGGCGAGGTTGAGGCCCACGGCGCGCATCGCGGCGAAAACAAGCGATACGGGGTCGCGCATGTGATGTCGAACCTCGACGCCGAGGGCAAGCCGACCTTCAAATTCTCTCGCGCCTCCAATTACCACTGGCACACCGACAAGCCCTATAACCCCGCGCCGCCGCTGCTGACGACGCTCTATGCGGTCGAGCTGCCGCCCGTCGGCGGCGACACCGAATTCGCCAACATGGCGCAGGCCCATGCCGCGCTGCCGCAGGAAACCAAGCGCCGCATCGCCGGATTGCGGGTGGTCTTTCGCCCGGCCTTCGATCCGAGCCGCGGCGCTGTGGACCATCCGCTGGTGCGCACCCATCCCGATACCGGCGCCAAGTCCCTCTATCTCGGCAACCATTCGACGCACATCCAGGGCATGTCCGAAGCGGAAAGCGCGGCGCTGCTCGATGCGCTTCTCAAGCACGCGACGCAGCGGCAATTCGTCTATGCCCATCGCTGGCGCGTCGGCGACCTGATCATGTGGGACAATCGATGCCTGCTTCACCGCGCCGTCGCCAATTACGAGGTGGAGAAGTACCGGCGCGTCATGCACCGCAGCGTCGTCAGGGGTAGCGTGCCGTTCTGAGCGAGATTGCTTCGTTCCCGCGAGTGAAGCTCGCGGATTCCTCGCAATGACAGCCCTTTCGGTCATTGCGAGCGCGGCGAAGCAATCTCCATGAAGCCCTGACTCGACTTCAGCGAAATTCACGTTAGCCTCCTCCCCGCGGGAGGGCGGCATGGATATCGGCTTTACCGAAGAACAGGAATTGTTGCGCGACACCGCGCGCAAATTCCTCGACAGCGCGTGCACCACTAAGTTCGTGC
Source organism: uncultured Rhizobium sp. (assembly GCA_964392845.1). GTDB lineage: Bacteria > Pseudomonadota > Alphaproteobacteria > ATCC43930 > CGMCC-115725 > DATARH01. Next base: position 12,041 of record CAYMRQ010000090.1, on the reverse strand, counting down.
GCGAGATGATGGCGACCGAGGCAGCTATCACCGACGAGTTCTGGACGAGGCTCGCCGAGCAGGGCTGGCTCGGCATCACCTACCCCGAGGAGGACGGCGGCAGCGGGCTCGGCCTTGTCGATCTCGTCGTCTTGATGGAGGAGATCGGGCGCGCGGTGATGCCCGGTCCGTTTCCGGCGACCGTGCTGCTCGGCGGCGCGGCGATCGCCGAGGCGGGCTCCCCCGCTCAGCGCCAGGAATTTCTGCCGCGCATCGCCGCCGGCGAAGCGAAAGCGACCCTTGCTCTGACCGAACCCAACGCGCGCTGGGATGCCGCCGGCATCACCCTCACGGCGGGCGAAGCGCGCGGCGGGTTTACCCTTTCGGGCACCAAGCTGTTTGTTCCCGACGCCCATCTGGCCGATGTGCTGGTGGTCGCGGCGCGCACTAGCGACGGCAGCACGATGGAGGACGGAGTGAGCCTCTTCCTCGTGCCCAAGGGGACGGCAGGGGTCGCGGTTCGGCTCTTACCCTCGGTCGACGAGACGCGCAAATTGTGCGAGGTTCGGCTCGACAACGCGGCGGTGCCGGCGACCGCGCTGCTCGGCGAATTGCATCAGGGCTGGCCGGCGCTGAGCCGGGTCATCGACCGCGCCGCAGTGGCGCTGTCGGCCGAGATGTGCGGCGCGGCGCAGCGGGTGCTCGACATGACGGTCGATTACGCCAAGCTGCGCACCGCCTTCGGCAAGCCGATCGGCAGCTATCAGGGCGTCAAGCACAAATGCGCCGACATGCTCATTGAGATCGAGAACGCAAAATCGCTGACCTATTACGCCGCCTGGGCATTCGACGAGGGCGAGGCGGACGCGGCGATGGCGGTGTCGATGGCCAAGGCCGCCGCGTCGGACGCGGGCCGCAAGGTGTGCGCCGCTGGCATCCAGCTGCATGGCGGCATCGGCATGACCTGGGAGCATGACCTCCAGCTTTACTTGAAGCGCGCGAAAGCCTCGGAGATCGCCTTTGGCGACGCCACCTGGCACCGCGAACGCATCGCCCGGCTGTTGGGCGCCTAGGCTCTGCCGCTGCGGTGAGCGCAGACAGCCTGCGCCTCGTTGCCCCGAGCCTGGCCAGGCTGGCGCAATACGAGGCGGCCCTGGCCGCGGGCTGGTCGCCCGACACCGAACGCGACGTCAGCGCCGAGCAGCTCGCCGCGCTGCGCGGCGACCCCTATGCCTTTCTCGCCGAACTGACCCGCCAGGACGGGACGATCGTTACCGCGTCGGGCCGCGTGGTGCCGCGCCTGCCCTCGCGAGTCCGCTGGCTCGATGACGGAGAGTTCTGCGGGGTCATCAATCTGCGTTTTGTCCCGGGCAGCGACGCGCTGCCCGACTATGTCTCCGGCCATATCGGCTATGCAGTCGTGCCGTGGAAGCAGCGGCGCTTCTATGCGACCCGCGCGCTGGCGCTTCTGTTGCCGGTTGCAAGCGAGGTCGGGCTGAAGCGCGTCGAGATCACCTGCGACGACGACAACGAGGCCTCGCGCCGGGTCATCCTCAAGAACGGCGGGGAATTGATCGGCACTCGCCCCGCGCCGGGCGGCAAGACCAAGCTGGTGTTCCGCATCGACCTCGCGACTGGCGGCTAGAAGTTAAGCCGCATTCCCGGCGAAAGTCAGGCTTTCGCCGGGACCCATTTTGCAACCGGCTCAGGCGGGGCTAAGTGGATCCCGGCTTTCGCCGGGAATGCGAGTTGTTAAGTCACGGAGGGATCCCTCAAGGTTCCGCCGCTTGACGCTGCCGGTCTGGCGGCAAAGGATGGCGGGATGGAGCAGATTTACGATGCGCCGCATCTCAGCCGCAATCCGGCGAATTACGCGGCGCTGACGCCGATCAGCTTCCTCGCGCGCGCGGCCGCGACCCATCCCGACAAGCTGGCGGTGGTGCACGGCGATCGGCGCTTCACCTACCGCCAGTTCGATGAGCGCTGTCGGCGCTTTGCCGATGCGCTGCGGCGGCGCGGCATCGCTCCGGGCGACACCGTCGCGGTGCTGGCGCCGAACGTGCCGGCCCTCCTCGAAGCGCATTACGCCGTGCCGATGGCGGGGGCGGTGCTGAACCCGCTCAATTACCGTCTCGATGCGCGCTCGGTCGCGTTCATCCTCGGCCATGGCGCCGCCAAACTGCTGATCGCCGACCGCGAATTCGGCCCGCTCGCGCGCGAGGCGCTGCGCGAGCTGGGCCGGGACATCCCGCTTGTCGAGATCGCCGACGGCGACAATGGCCCGTTCCTCGGCGGCACCGAATACGAGGCGTTTCTCGCCGAGGGCGACCCCGCCGCATCATGGTCGCCGCCAGTGGACGAATGGGCGGCGATCGCGCTCAACTACACCTCGGGCACCACCGGCAACCCAAAGGGGGTCGTCTATCACCACCGCGGCGCCTTTCTCAACGCGCTCGGCAACGCGATCACTTTCGGGCTCGATCGGCATTCGGTCTATCTGTGGACCCTGCCGATGTTCCACTGCAACGGCTGGACCTACACCTGGGGCGTCACCGCGGTCGCCGGCACGCATGTCTGTCTGCGCCGCGTCGAACCGGCGCCGATCTTCGCCGCGATCGCCGAGCACCGGGTGACCCATCTGTGCGGCGCCCCCATTGTGCTGAACATGCTGGTCCACGCCCCCGACTCGGCAAAGCGCCGGTTCGACCATGTCGTCGAGGCGGCGACCGGCGGCGCGGCGCCACCCTCGACGGTGATCGAGGCGATGGAGCGGATGGGGTTCCGCGTGACCCACCTCTATGGGCTGACCGAGAGCTACGGGCCATCGACGGTGTGCGCCTGGCAGGAGGAATGGGATGATCTGCCGCCCGGCGAGCGCTCCGGGCGGATGGCGCGCCAGGGGGTGCAATATCTGACCTTGGACCATCAGCGCGTCGCCGACCCGGCGACCATGCGCGATGTGCCGGCCGATGGGGCGACGATCGGCGAATTGATGCTGCGCAGCAACACGCTGATGAAGGGCTACCTCGCGAACCCGGCGGCGACCGGCGAAGCTTTTGCCGGCGGCTGGTTCCATACCGGCGACCTCGCCGTCATGCACGCCGACGGCTATGTCGAGATCAAGGACCGCTCGAAGGACATCATCATCTCGGGCGGCGAGAATATTTCCTCCATTGAGGTCGAGGAGGTGCTGTACCGGCATCCGATGGTGATGGAAGCCGCGGTCGTCGCCCAGCCGGACGAAAAATGGGGCGAGACGCCGTGCGCCTTTGTCACGCTGAAGCCCGATGCCGAAGAGGTCAGCGAGGCCGACATCATCGCCTGGTGCCGCGAGCATTTGGCGCATTACAAGGTGCCTCGCAGCATCGTCTTCGGGCCATTGCCGAAGACCTCGACCGGGAAGATCCAGAAGTACGCGCTGCGCGAGCGCGCCAGGGAGACCGCACCGTGAGGGAAGCGGCCGCCCTTTCTGAGGGAGATTGCTTCGTCGCTGCGCTCCTCGCAATGACAGCCCTTTTTGGTGTCATTGCGAGCGAAGCGAAGCAATCCCCTGAAAGGGGAGCGTAGAAGATGGTCGACCTACCCAGCTTCGACATTACCGGGCAGGTCGTGCTCGTCACCGGCGCGTCGAGCGGCATCGGGCGTCATTTCGCCGAGGTGCTGGCACTCGCCGGCGCCAAGGTGGCGCTCGCCGCGCGCCGGGCCGACCGCCTCGCCGAGCTGGCCTGCGAGATCGAAGCGCGCGGCGGGGCCTGCCTGCCGCTTGCCTGCGACGTCACCAAACAGGACAGCATCGCCGCGGCAATCGCCACGGCCGAAGATCGGCTCGGACCGTTGTCGATCCTCGTCAACAATGCCGGCGTCGTCGTGACGAAGCCGCTGTTCGAGCACACCGAAGACGATTGGGACCATGTCGTCGACACCAATCTGAAGGGCGCCTGGATGATGGCGCGCGACTTCGCCCATCACCTCGTCGGGTTGCAACGGCCCGGGCGGATCATCAACATCGCCTCGGTGCTGGGGCTGCGCACGATCGGGCGGGTCCCGGCCTATTGCACGGCGAAGGCCGGCCTCATCCATCTGACCCGTGTGCTGGCGATGGAGCTGGCGCGCTATGGCATCCTGGTCAACGCGCTGGCGCCGGGCTATGTCGAGACCGACTTCAATCGCGAGTTTTTTCAGACCCAGGCCGGCCAGAACCTGATCAACCGCATCCCGTTGAAGCGCATCGCACAGGCATCGGACCTCGACGGCGCGCTGTTGTTCCTCTCGTCGCCGGCCAGCGCCTATGTGACCGGCGCGGTCATTTCGGTCGATGGCGGCCACGCCGTTGCCGCGATCTGACCGGTCGGCTGACTTGGCGGCTGATCTGCCGGCGCTGGCCCGGTTTCTCGCAGCAGCGAGTGGGGCGAGCCGGGTTGCGATTACCGCTTTCGAACTGCTGCCCGGCGGCGCGATCCAGGAAAATTGGGGCCTCGATGCCGAGTTTGCCGGCGGACGCCTCGCCGGGAAGCAGCGCCTCGTGCTGCGCACCGACGCGCCGACCGGAATCCCGTCGAGCCTCGGCCGCATCGAGGAATTCGCCGTGCTGCAGGCGGTGTATGCCGCCGGGGTCAGCGTGCCCGCGCCGCTCTGGGCCTCTGCCGACCCGAGCGTCTTCGGCAAGGCGTTTTTCGTTATGCGCCGGGTTGCCGGCAGCGCGCAGGGGCGCCAGATAACGTCAGACCCGGCACTCGAATCGGCGTTGCCGGCGGTCGCCGCGCGGCTCGCGCATGAGCTGGCGCGGCTCCAGACGATCCGGCCGCCGCGCCCGGATCTCGCCTTTCTGCCAGCGATCGATGCGGCGCGTCACATTACCTCGTTCCGCGCCTATCTCGACCGCCATCCCAAGCCGCGCCCGGTGCTCGAATGGGCGGCGCACTGGCTCGCAACCCATCTGCCGGAGCCGACCCCGCCGGTGCTGTGCCATCGCGATTTCCGCACCGGCAACTATATGCTCGATGTCAGGCCCGGGGGCACCGAGCTGACCGGCATTCTCGATTGGGAATTTGCCGGCTGGGGCGACCCCGACGAGGATATCGGCTGGTTCTGCTGCAAGGGCTGGCGCTTTGCCCGGCTCGACCGCGAGGCCGGCGGCATCGCCGCGCGCGCCGCGTTTTATCGGGCCTACGAAGCCGCGTCGGGCCGGCGTCTCGACCCGGACCGGGTGCGCTTCTGGGAGGTGCTGGCAAATCTCCGCTGGGCGGTCATCGCCTTGCAGCAGAGCGATCGCTACCTATTGGGCGGCGCGCGCGATCTCTCGACCGCGATCATCGGCCGCCGCGCCACCGAATGCGAGCTGGCGCTGCTGATGCTGCTCGACGACGATGGACCGCGGGCGTCCCGCCCGCATGCGGGCGGGACGCCCGCGGTCCAGAGCGCCATGCGTGACCTGCCGAGCGGCACCGCGCTCCTGGCGCTCGGGCGCGAATTGCTGCTTGACGAGCTCTTGCCGCTGGTGCCGCCGGAGCGCCACCGCGAGCTGCGCCTCCTCGCCACCGCGATCGCGATCGCCGAGCGCGAAGCCATCGCCGGCGATGCTCCGGCGCACGATATCTTGTGCATGTTGCGGCCGTTCTACGACGCCGTCGAGAGCGGAGACATCCTCAGGCAAGCCCCCACCCCAACCCTCCCCCGCGAGCGGGGGAGGGAGGGACCCGCGCCGGAGGCGTGGGAGGGTGGGGGCTGGGATGCAGAAGCGACCGCGCTACTCCACCGCCTTGCGGCCGATCTGCGCGCCGGAGCCTTCGACGCATGCGAAACGCGCGGGCGGGCCGCGCGTGCGATACTATGGCGGTTGACGATCATGAAGCTGCGCGAGGGAAACCCGCAATTCCTCGCCGAGAACGGTTTCGGAGAATAAAGCACGTGCCCCAGTCGAGCGTCCGCGAAGCCATCGACGCCTTCTCCCGCGGCGAGATCGTCGTCGTCACCGATGATGACGACCGCGAAAACGAGGGCGACCTGATCGTCGCCGCGGTGCATGCGACGCCCGAGAAGATGGCGTTCATCATCCGCCATACCTGCGGCATCGTCTGTGCGCCGATCACCGGGGAGATTGCCCGCCGGCTGCATCTCGCGCCGATGGTCGCCGACAGCGATGCTATCCACGGCACCGCCTTCACGATCTCGGTCGATTACCGCCACGGCACCACGACCGGCATCTCCGCCGAAGACCGCACCGCGACGATCCGCGCCCTCGCCAACGGCAATTCCGGCCGCGCCGATTTCGTCCGGCCCGGCCATGTCTTTCCGCTGATCGCCCGGGATGGCGGCGTCTTGATGCGGTCGGGCCATACCGAGGCGGCGCTCGACCTCTGCCGCCTCGCCGCGCTTGAGCCGATTGCGGCAATCTGCGAGCTGGTCAATGACGACGGCACGGTGATGCGCGGCCCGCAAATCGCCGGCTTTGCCAAAAAGCATGCGCTGAAGCGCATCTCGGTCGCCGATCTGATCGCCTATCGGCAGGCGCGCGAGAAACTCGTGACCCGGGTCGCCGAGTTCAAGATCGAGACCGATTCCGGCGCGTTCATGGGCTATGCCTATGTCACGCCGTTCGACAAGGTGCACCATTACGCCTTCATCTACGGCGAGATCGGCGACGGGCGCCGCGTGCCGACCCGGCTGCACCGCGCCAATGTCGTCGAGGACGTGTTCGGCGGCGCCAAGGCGATCCATGCCGCGCTGCGCCGGTTCAAGAAGGCCGGGCGCGGCGCGCTGGTCTATCTGCGCGACGGCGCCTCGGGCGTGCCGACGACCGCGATCGCCGAGCACACCAGCGCCTCCGAGCTCGAACGCAGCCGGCAATGGCGCGAGGTTGGGCTCGGCGCCCAGATCCTGCGCGATCTCAATATCTCCTCGATCCGGCTCTACGCCACCCGCTCGCGCACCTATGTCGGGCTCGCCGGGTTCGGCATCGAGATCGAATCGACCGAACCGCTGGAGGAAGCCTCGAGCCATCGGCTGATCGTCAAGGAGCCGCGCCAGACGCCGGGCCCGGCCGATTGTTGATCGCGGCAAAGTTCAGGAGAACCAGACGCCGTGATCGATGCGGCAATCGTCGGGCTGGGCCGCTGGGGCCAGACCCTGGTTACTTCGGTGCAGGGGAAGAGCGACCGCCTGCGCTTCACGGCGGCGGTCAGCCGCGACCCGGCGCGGGTCCGCGAGTTTACCGCACGCCATCGGCTGCAAATCCTCGGCAGCCTCGATGCGGCGCTGGCCGATTCCGGTATCGACGCGGTCGTGCTGGCGACGCCGCATTCGCTGCATGCCGACCAGATCGTCGCGGCCGCTGCCGCCGGCAAGGGGGTGTTCTGCGAGAAGCCGCTGACCCTGACCCGCGCCGAGGCGCTGCGCGCGACGGCGGCCTGCCAGGCGGCCGGGGTGGTGCTGGGGGTCGGCAGCGACAAGCGCTTCTTCCCGGCGATGCAGGAACTCGCCCGCCTCGTCGCGGGTGGCGAACTCGGCCGGGTCCTCCATATCGAAGCCAATTTCAGCAACGAGGTGTCGGCGAGGATGTTCTCGCCCTGGCGGGATTCGCCTGACGAATCGCCGGCCGGCGGCATGACCGGGACCGGCATTCACGTGCTCGATATGATGATCCGCCTGGCCGGGCCGGTGCGCCGGGTGCAGGCCCAGATGTTGACGCACCAGCCGGCGCCCGACCCGCTCGACACGATCTCGGTATTGCTCGAATTCCGCTCCGGGATCAGCGGCGTGTTGGCCGCGGTGCGCTCGACCCCGACGTTCTGGCGGGTCCACGTCTTCGGCCGCGACGGCTCGGCCGAGGCGCTCGGCCGGACCGAGCTGGTGCTGCGCAGGAGCGGCGGCGAGCCGCAGCATTTGCGCCTGCCGCCGGTCGACTCGGTGCGCGCCAACCTCGACGCCTTCGCCGACGCCGTCGCCGGGGTCGCGCCCTATCCGATAGCCCCACGCGAAATGGTCGATGTGGTGGCGGCGTTCGAAGCGATCGCCAAGGCAGCGGCGTCGGATGGACGGGTGCAGGATTTGTGAGGGGCATAGATTGACGTGAGTGCTTATTTTTATATCCTTCGTTGTTCCGACGGCTCGTATTACGCAGGAACAACCCGCGAGAGTTTGGAAGCGCGCGTCGGGCAACATCAGGCGGGCGTCCTGGATGGTTACACTGCCAGTCGGCGGCCGGTAACCCTCCTCTTTCAGCAAGAAATTCAGCGCGTGGAGGATGCCATAGCGGCCGAACGTCAGGTCCAAAGGGTGGCGTCGCGACAAGAAAGAGGCACTGATACGCGGAGATTTTGCGCTATTGCCGGTGTTGGCACGCCGTGGCGCGCGCAGTCGCGGAAAAGAGCCGTGCGTCCTTCGAGACGCGCTCCTGCGGAGCGCTCCTCAGGATGAGGTAGATTTTATCATGGCGTTAAAAAAGAACCTCATCCTGAGGAGCCCGCAACGCGGGCGTCTCGAAGGACGCACCGTCGTGATCCGGCCGGATTAGCGATGGCTGTAACCCTGCCCTATGGCGCCTGGCGCTCGCCGATCACCTCGGAGCTGATCGTCGGCGAGGCGATCGGCCTCGGTGACATAGTGGTCGATGGCGGCGACATCTATTGGATCGAGGGCCGGCCGAGCGAAGGCCGCAGCGTGCTTGTCCGCCGGGTGCCCGGCGGCGGCATCGAAGACATCACCCCGGCGCCGTTCAATGCGCGCACCCGCGTGCATGAATATGGCGGCGGCGCCGTCACGGTCCACGGCGGGCTGATCTTCTTCAGCAATTTCGCCGATCAGCTTCTTTATCGGCAGGTGGCCGGAGGGGCGCCGACGCCGCTGACCCCGGAGGCGACACCCGCGCGATGGCGCTATGCCGATGGGCTGGTCGACGCGCCGCGCCGGCGCTGGATCGGGGTGCGCGAGGAGCACGCCGCGCAGGGACGAATCGACAACACGCTGGTCGCGGTCGATCTCGATGCATCGGGACCGGGGCCGGGGCATGTGCTGGCCCAGGGCCACGATTTTTACGCATCGCCCGAGCTGTCGCCGGATGGCGCCCGGCTCGCCTGGCTCGCCTGGGACCATCCCAACATGCCCTGGGTTGGCACGCAATTATGGCTGGCCGAGATCGGCGCCGACGGGTCGCTGGCGGCGCCCCGTTTGGTAGCCGGCGGCGCCGCGGAATCGATCTTCCAGCCGCAATGGTCGCCCGACAGCGTGCTCCATTTCGTCTCCGACCGCACCGGCTGGTGGAACCTCTACCGCGTCGACCCGGGCGCCGGCAGCGTCCACCCGCTCTGTCCGCGCGAGGCCGAGTTCGGCCAGGCGCAGTGGAATTTCGGCCAATCGACCTACGCCTTCCTCTCGGCCGAGCAGCTCGTCTGCACCTATCGCGAAGCCGGCCGCGGACATCTCGCGCGGCTCGACATTGCGGCGGGAAAGCTGTTCCCGCTCGATCTGCCGTTCAGCGAGTTTGGCGCGATCCGGGTCGCTGGCGGCCGCGTCATTTGCCGCGCCGGGTCGCCCGCCGACCCGCCGGCGATCGTCGCGATCGATCCGGCGAGTGGCGCGGTCGAGGTGCTGCGCCAGTCGGCGCCGGCGGCCGGTGAGGGTTCGCTGCGCCGCTACTTCTCGGTCCCGCTTCATCTCGCCTTCGCGACTGAAAACGGCCTCACCGCCTACGCCAATTACTATCCGCCGGCCAACCCGGACCACGCCGCGCCACCCGATGAAAAGCCGCCGCTCGTCGTCAAATGCCATGGCGGCCCGACCGCCTCGGCATCGACCGTGCTCAGTCTCGGCATCCAATACTGGACGAGCCGCGGCATCGCCGTCATTGATGTCGATTATGGCGGCAGCACCGGCTATGGCCGGGCCTATCGCGAGCGCCTCAAGGGCGGCTGGGGCGTCGTCGACGTCGACGACTGCGTCAACGCCACAAGGCATGTCATCGCCCAGGGTCTGGCTGATGGCGAGCGCGCCGTCATCACCGGCGGCAGCGCGGGGGGCTACACGGTGCTCGCCGCGCTAGCGCTTCGCGATGTCTTCAAGGGCGGCGCCAGCTATTACGGGGTCAGCGACATTGCCGCGCTCGCCCGCGACACCCACAAATTCGAGTCGCGCTATCTCGATTGGCTGATCGGCCCCTATCCCGAACGCGCCGATCTCTACCGCGAGCGCTCGCCACTGACCCATGCCGAGCGCCTCAACCGGCCGGTGATCTTCTTTCAGGGCGCCGAAGACCGGGTGGTGCCGCCCAACCAGACCGAGATGATGGTCGAGGCGTTGCGCCGCCGCGGCATCCCGGTCGGCTATCTGTTGTTCGCCGGCGAGCAGCATGGCTTCCGCCGCGCCGAGACGATCAAGCGCGCCCTCGATGCCGAACTCTATTTCTACGCATCGCTGATCTTCCGCACCCGCCTCAGCTTCTGACGGGGCCTCACACCGGCTCGAGCGGTTGGTGCGGCGGCGACGGCAGCTCGACCCGGATCGGGTCGCCGCCGCGCACCTCGCCGCTCGCCAGCACGATCGCCATGATCCCGGCCTTGCGGACCAGATTGCCCTTCGCATCGCGCGCCAGGGTGGCCGCCATCAGCCCGGGCTGGAGCTTGTCGAGCTGGCGGCACGGGTTGCGCAAGCCGGTCACCTCGACAACCGCCGCCGGCCCGAGATGGAGCCGCGCGCCGGTCGGCAGAGCGAGCAGATCGACCCCCTGGGTCGTGACGTTCTCGCCCATCTGCCCGGGCGACACCGTAAAACCGGCCGCGCGCAATTCGTCGAACAGCTCGGCATGGATCAGGTGCACCTGGCGCAGATTGGGCGTGCCGCCAAAGCGCTCGATCCGCGAGCGGTGCTTGACCGTCGCGCCCTGATGCGCGTCGCCATCGACGCCAAGCCCGGCCAGCAGGCTGATGCTGTCGGCGTTCGGCTTGGTAAAGCTGTGCGATGGGCTGCGACTGACCGCCGCAACGATTCCGGCCATGTGCTGTTGTCCCCTCAGCGGTTGCGGAAGGCGGGCTTGCGCTTGGCGATAAAGGCCGCCATCCCCTCTTTCTGGTCCTCGGTGGCGAAGGTCGAATGGAACAGGCGGCGCTCGAAGCGCACGCCCTCGCCGAGCGTCGTCTCGAAGGCCCGGTTGACCGATTCCTTGACCATCATCGCGATCGGTTGCGACAGCTCGCTGATCTTCGTTGCCACCGCGATTGCTTCGGCCAGCAGCCTGTCGGCCGGTACGATGCGGCTAACCAGCCCCGCCCGCTCGGCCTCGGCGGCGTCCATCATCCGCCCTGTCAGGCACAGATCCATCGCCTTGGCCTTGCCGATCGAGCGCGGCAGGCGCTGCGTCCCGCCGGCGCCCGGCATCGTGCCGAGGTTGATCTCGGGCTGGCCGAAGCGCGCATTTTCAGCGGCGATGACGATGTCGCACATCATCGCGATCTCGCAGCCGCCGCCGAGCGCGAAGCCGGTGACCGCGGCAATGACCGGCTTGCGGCACTGCGCGACCCGCTCCCAGCCGCTGGTGATGAAGTCTTCGCGATAGGCCCCCATATAGGTCTTGCCGGCCATTTCCTTGATGTCGGCGCCGGCGGCGAAGGCCTTTTCGCTGCCGGTGAGGACGATCGCGGCGATCGCGGCGTCGCCCTCCAACTCGTCGAACGCCGCGCCGAGCTCGGCGATCAGCGCCGCATTCAACGCGTTGAGCGCCTGCGGCCGGTTGAGGGTGACGATGCCGACCGGACCCTGCCGCTCGACCAGGATGTCGGAGTATGGTGCGCTGCTCATCAATGACCTCTTGGAGACGCATCATCGGGCGCCGCGAGCCGGACGGACGAGGGCGGGCCCGGCGCGACCGTGGCGACAGATTACGGCGATGGCGAGGCTCGCGGTAGCAAGGAAGTGTCGCCGCGGGCAATTCCCGCGAACCCTTGCGAATTTTCGCCCTGGCGCGCCGTCCGGCGAGGGACGCGGCGTGCGAGTTGGGTAAACCTTTGACACTCCACGCAGCTAGAGCGGTATCCGGTCTGAAGGAATCGAGAATTGGGGATTCCGCTGGCGCT
>CAYMRQ010000089.1:0-17463 GCA_964392845.1 uncultured Rhizobium sp. | reverse complement strand
ACTGGCCGCGAAGAACGACGTCGGTTCGGCGCCGGGGGTGGTGCGCGTCCACCACCCCTCCAGTCCGGGGGTGAGCGCGTTCTTCAGGCGGATGTTGGCGAAGGTGCCGCGCATCATGACGTTATGGTTGCCGCGCCGGGCGCCGTAGGAATTGAACTCGCCCGGGCGTACCTGAAAGCTGATCAGATACTCGCCGGCTGGGCTGTCGACCTTGATGCTGCCGGCCGGCGAAATATGGTCGGTGGTGATGCTGTCGCCGAAGATCGCCAGCTCGCGCGCGCCGGTCACGTCGCGCACCGGCCCGGGTTCTTTCGGCATGTTCTCGAAATAGGGCGGGTGGGCGAGATAGGTCGACGCGTCCTGGAAATCGTAGGTGATGCCCCCGGTTCTCGGCACCGAGCGCCATTCCGGCGGGCCTTCGAACACGTTGCCGTAGCGCCGCGCGAAGCTGTCGCGCTGGACGGCATGGGCAACGGTGTCGGCGACTTCCCGGTTGGTCGGCCAGATATCCTTGAGATAGACCGGCTTGCCGTCGCCGTCTTCGCCGAGCGGGTCGGTCGTGAGGTTGGTGCGGATCGAGCCGGCCAGCGCATAGGCCACCACCAGCGGGGGCGAGGCCAGATAATTGGCGCGCACATTGGCGTGGATGCGGCCCTCGAAATTGCGGTTGCCGGAGAGCACCGCACTGACTGCGAGATCGTTGTCCTCGATCGCCTCGGCGATCGGCTCGGGCAAGGGCCCGGAATTGCCGATGCAGGTGGTGCAGCCATAGCCGACGAGGTTGAAGCCGAGCTTGTCGAGCTCGACCTGTAATCCGGCGGCGGCGTAGTAGTCGCTGACCACCTGGCTGCCCGGCGCGAGGCTGGTCTTGACCCAGGGCTTGACCTTGATCCCGCGCTCGTTTGCCTTCTTGGCGAGGAGTCCCGCTGCCAGCATGACGCTCGGGTTCGAGGTGTTGGTGCAGCTGGTGATCGCGGCAATCACGACGTGGCCGTCGGCGATCTCGTAGTTGGCGCCCGCGACCTTGACCGAGCGCGGCTTGTCAACGCCGGCGAGCCTCGGCAATTCGCCATCGAACGCGCTCGCCGCGCCCGACAGGGCAACCCGGTCCTGCGGCCGGCGCGGCCCGGCCAGCGACGGCTCGACGGTGCCGAGATCGAGCTCGACCGTGTCGGTGCAGACCGGGTCCGGCGTCGTCGCATCGCGCCACAACCCTTGCGCCTTGGCATAGGCCTCGACCAGCTTGACCCGGGCCGGGTCGCGGGCCGACAGGGTCAGGTAGCGGATCGTCTCGGCATCGATCGGAAAGAAGCCGCAGGTGGCGCCGTATTCCGGCGACATGTTGCCGATCGTTGCCCGATCGGCGATGGCGAGCTCGGCAATCCCCGGGCCGAAATACTCGACAAAGCGGCCGACGACGCCGCGGCGGCGCAGCATCTGGGTGATCGTCAACACCAGATCGGTCGCGGTCGCGCCCTCGCGCAGGCGGCCGGTCAGCCGGACCCCGATCACCTCGGGGATCAGCATCGAGATCGGTTGCCCGAGCATCGCCGCCTCGGCCTCGATGCCGCCGACGCCCCAGCCCAGCACCGATAATCCGTTGACCATCGTCGTGTGGCTGTCGGTGCCGACGAGGGTGTCGGGGTAAGCGATCGTCTTGTCGTCCTCCTCGGTCGTCCACACCACCTGCGACAGGTATTCGAGGTTGACCTGATGGCAGATCCCGGTGCCTGGCGGCACGACGCGGAAATTGTCGAAGGCTTCCTGGCCCCAGCGCAGAAAGCGATAGCGCTCGCGGTTGCGCTCGAACTCCAGCTTTACGTTGGCGGCAAAGGCTTGCGGATTGCCGAAATTGTCGATCATCACCGAATGGTCGATGACCAGGTCGACCGGCGACAGCGGGTTGATCTTGTTGGGGTCGCCGCCGAGATCGACCATCGCCGCCCGCATCGCCGCGAGATCGACGACCGCCGGCACCCCGGTCAGGTCCTGCATCAGCACCCGCGCCGGGCGGAACGCGATCTCGCGCTCGGCGGTCTTGGCCGCCAGCCCCTGCCCGACCGCCTTGATGTCGTCGACCGTCACGGTCCGGCCGTTTTCTAGCCGCACCAGGTTTTCCAGGAGGATCTTCATCGACGACGGCAGAAGCGATACATCGCCGAGCCCGGCCGCCTTCGCGGCGGCGTCGAGGCTGAAATAATCGTAGCGCTTGCCGTCGACCTCGAGGCTGCGGCGGGCCTTCAGGCTGTCGTGACCGGTGACGCTCACGGGGATTCTCCTCTGGCAATGCGGGGCTCGGGGCGGGCGGCCGGCCGGTACGATACTCCGCCGGCCGGGTCAAGCAAGGTTGCAAGCAAGCTGCCAAGCAAGCCGGCGATCACGGCAGGCGCGCCATCGCCGACCCGGCCGCCTCGTTGAGCCGCGCCCGGCCGCGCTCGCTCAAGACGAGATGCCCGTCCGGGCTGCGCTGCACCAGATCATCGGAGATTGCATCCTCCCAGGCGCAATTCAGCGGACAGGTGCTGCTCCAGGCATCGCGCACCTCGGCATAGCTGCGCGGCCGCACCGCGAGCCATTGCAGGAATTGCACGGTCAGGAGTTTCGCTTCGCTCGCCATGAGAGCCCCCCCTGTCGATCGCCTGAGATGAGGCCAGTGCGTCCTTCGAGACGCCCGCTATGCGGGCTCCTCAGGATGAGGATTTTTCTCAATTCGATCAAAAAGTTAACCTCATCCTGAGGAGGCGCGAAGCGCCGTCTCGAAGGACGCACCGCGGTGACACGGCGATAAGGTATGACAGCCGAAAGCGTTTGTCTAATATATGCAAAGTCAACAATTCAGATGTTTTACATATGGAACTGCGCCATCTTCGCTACTTCGTCGCGGTGGCCGAGGAGGGCCACATCACCCGCGCGGCGGGGCGTCTCGGCATCCAGCAGCCGCCGCTGAGCCAGCAGATTCGGGCGCTCGAAGCCGAGCTCGACGTCCAGCTGTTCCGACGCAAGCCGAGAGGGGTGGAGCTGACGCAGGCGGGCCAGACCCTGTTTGGCGAGGCGCAGGCGATCCTGCGGCAGGTTGAGCACGCAGTTACCGCCGCCCGCCGCACCGCGCGCGGCGAATCCGGCCGGATCGGGCTCGGTTTTACCAGCTCGGCCTCGTTTCATCCTATCGTGCCGCAAGTCATCCGGGAATATCGCGAAACCCATCCGCTGGTCGCGCTGAGCCTTGAAGAGAGCGGGACCGGCGAACTCGTCGCGGCCTTGCTCGAGGAGCGGCTCGATGCCGCCTTCGTCCGCTCACCGATCGGACCGGCTGCGGGGATCGCCGTCCATTCCGTGCTCGAAGAGGCGATGGTGGCGGCGCTTCCCGCCGGGCATGCGCTGGCGGCCGGCCCCGGCACAAGACCAGCCGCACGGAAGCTGGCCTTGGCGGCTCTGGCGGCGGAGACCTTCATCCTGTACCGGCGTCCGCTCGGGCCCGGCCTCTACGACGCGATCATCGCTGCCTGCCAGCGCGCCGGGTACAGCCCCAATATCGGCCAGGAGGCGCCGCGCATGCTGGCGACCCTGAGCCTCGTCGCCGCCGGCCTCGGCGTCACCCTGGTACCGCAATCGATGCGCCGGCTGCGGGTCCACGGCGTCGTCTACCGTCCGCTCGACAGCGCCGCCGGCCTGGTCGCGCCGCTCAATCTCGCCTATCGCCGCGCCGAGAGCTCGGCCGCGGCGCAACGCTTCGTCGAATTAGCGCGGCGCTCGGCGGCCGATAGTCCGCTTTCGCCCGGTTCACCCGACGAGAATTAGCGAACCTGCCGCGCCTCGCCCTCCCAATACGGCTCGCGAAGCTCGCGCTTGAGGATCTTGCCGGCAGGGTTGCGCGGCAGCGTGTCGACGAAATCGATCGACTTCGGCAGCTTGTACCCGGCGAGACCCTCGCGGGCGTGAGCGATGATGTCCGCTGCGCTGGCCTGGTGGCCCGGCTTGAGCACGATGATCGCCTTCACCGCCTCGCCCCAGCGCTCGTCGGGCACGCCGATCACCGCGACATCAGCGACGGCGGGATGACCGTAGATCCCGTTCTCAACCTCGGCGGGATAGATGTTCTCGCCGCCGGAGACGATCATGTCCTTGACACGGTCGTAGATGTACAAGAACCCGGCCTCGTCCAGATAACCGGCATCGCCGGTGTGGAACCACTCGCCCCTGATCGCCGTGGCGGTCTCCTCAGGCAGATTCCAGTAGCCCTTCAAGATCTGCGATGTGCGGCAGACGATCTCGCCGACCCGGCGCGGCGGCAGCGGGGTTCCGGCCGCGTCGAGCACGCGGATCTCGACGCCGTCGATCGGGCAGCCGCAGGACAGCAGGCGCTCGGAATCGGGGTCGAGATGCTCCTCGGCCGCGAGATAAGTGATTGCCCCAGTGGTCTCGGTCAGGCCGTAGACCTGGGCGAAGCCGCATTTGAAGATGCCGAGCGCGTTGCGCAACAGCTCGATCGGGATCGGCGAGGCGCCGTAAATGACGAGCTGCAATGATGACAGATCCTCCTCCCCGATGCCGGCGCATTGCAACAGGAACAAGATCACCGCCGGCACCAGCAGGAGCTTGGTCACCCGATACCGGGCGATCGCGTCGAGGATCTGCTGCGGCACCACCTCGCGCAGCACCACGTTCTGCGCGCCGACATAGAGGCCGCACAGCGCGTAGCCCGAGCCCGCGATATGGAACAGCGGCATCGCGACGAGGCTGACATCCGCCACCTGCCACTCGGCCCATTTGCCGCTCGTCACCTGCGGCAGCAAGGCCATGATGTTGCCGTTGGTGAGCTGCGCCCCCTTTGGGTGACCGGTCGTGCCGCTGGTGTAGAGCTGCACGCAGACATCGCCGCCATCGCTCGGCAGCGCGGGATCGAGGCCGGATTGCCGGTCGCGCCAGGCCGGGTCGCCCTGGTCGGTGACGATCACCTTGCGC
The DNA here is from genome assembly GCA_964392845.1 of uncultured Rhizobium sp. Taxonomy (GTDB): domain Bacteria; phylum Pseudomonadota; class Alphaproteobacteria; order ATCC43930; family CGMCC-115725; genus DATARH01. The sequence goes on along the minus strand of CAYMRQ010000089.1, from coordinate 12,501 downwards.
ACGGTCTTCAGCTGATCGCGGACCCCAGCCACGGTGTCGAGATAGTCCGAGCCGATAAACAGCACCTCGGCCTGGGCATCGTTCACCACGTAGGCGATCTCCGGCGCGGCCAGGCGCCAGTTGACCGGCCCCAACACCGCCTTCGCCTTGGCGGCGCCGAACCAGATCTCGAAGAAGCTGTCATGATTTTTGTCCAGCAGCGCGACCCGGGCCGCCGGGCGCACACCAGCCGCGATCAGCCCGTTGGCCACCTGGCTGGCACGGCGATCCAGATCGGCGTAGCTGGTGTCCCGATCCTGGTACGACAAGGCGATAGAGGCCGGCCGTGTCACCGCATGGTGCCGCACGATATCGGCGAGGGTGGCAATCGGCATCGTTTCCTCCCGTTCGCTATCGGGCAGAAGCTTCTGCGATTACCGCGAGACATGTCAATTTGCGCGAAATGCTCGATCCTATCGAGATCTGATACCATAGTGCCCGGCGCCGATCGCGCAGACAGGCCCGCCGGATGGCAATCTCGTCGCTGGACACGCTCGATATCGCAAAACGCCTCAAGGAGGCGGGCTTTAGCGATGTCCAGGCCGAGGCGGTCACGACGGTTTTCCGCGATGTCCGCACCGCCGATCTCGCCAACCTGGCGACCAAAGCCGATATCGAGGCGACAAGAGCCGACATCGAGCGGCTCGAGGCTGCGACAAAGGCCGATATCGAGGCGACAAGAGGCGATATCGCGCGTCTCGAAGCCGCGACAAGGGCTGACATCCAGCGTCTCGAAGCCGCGACGAGAGCCGACACCCAACGCCTCGAAGCCAAAATGGAAAGCCAGCTGGAAATCCTGCGCCGCGACATCACGATCCGCCTCGGCAGCATGATCGTCATCGCTACCGGTGTCCTGCTCGGCGCCAAGTTCTTCGGGTAGCCGAAACGATTTCGCCTCGCGCGGGTGTTTGACAGCGCAGCGGTGCGATCCCACATCATCCCATGCCAGACGGTCGGATGGCCGCTCTCCGCCCGCGGCCGATGCGCTGGGCGGGGGGAGGAAAGTCCGGGCTCCACGGAGGCACGGTGCCGGGTAACGCCCGGCGGGGGCGACCCCAGGGAAAGTGCCACAGAAAATAAACCGCCGAGCCCGTCCCGGTTCGCGCATTGCGAGCCGGCGGGCGGCAAGGGTGAAATGGTGCGGTAAGAGCGCACCGCGCCGCCGGCAACGGTGGCGGCAGGGCAAACCCCACCGGGAGCAAGACCAAGTAGGAGCGGCAGGCGGCGTCGGCATCGCCGGCACCGCCGGGCGGGCCTTCCGCGCCGCCGCTCGGGTCGGTCGCGCGAGGCGTTCGGCAACGAACGTCCCAGATGAATGGCCATCCCCGCGCCAGTGGTTCGCCCCATGGCGTACCGAGGGGGCGGGACAGAACCCGGCTTACAGACCGTCTGGCGCCTCGCGGGATGCATGCGATCGATCCCACATTTTGTGCTTGCCTCACGCTTGGATACCACTAATATCGAAGCACGTTTCTTTCCCGCGCACCGACCAAGGGCGGAGCGCGGCATGGCTGTCGGTTCCTTGCCAGTGTTGCCGCACCCGAGTTCGGCTTAGAACGAAATGAGAACTTTATCTCGCGCGCCGTGCCACGAGTATCTGCTGCGGACTACATGCTGTGGTAGAAGTCGCCTGCGGCCGAACATTTGGATAATGATTCTTTTTACTAAAAAAGATGTTGACGTCCCACGGAAACCCATGATATCCCATCTATACCCATGGGCGAGCACCAGCGTTCTGGGGGGAACTCGATGGTGCTACCGGGCCCGCCCTTTGCCGGACGTCTGTGGGGGAGCGTTGGGGGAAGCAAGTGGAACTGTTTATTTCCACTTACGTGAACAAGGTCGACCGCAAGGGGCGAGTTTCAGTGCCGGCGACCTTTCGCTCCACCCTCGCGACTCATCGTCAGCCCAATTTGGTGATCGCGTTTCCTTCGGTCAGGCTGCCGGCGCTCGAATGCACCGGCAGCGATCGCATGGCGGAGATGCAGGAGCGCATCGAAACCCTCGAACAATTCTCGGAAGAATACGAGAACCTGTCGCTGCTCTTCGCCGACGCGCACCCGTTGACGCTCGATGGCGAGGGCCGCGTCATGCTGCCGGAAAAACTCAAGGAACACGCGCACATCGCCAGCGATGTGGCGTTTGTCGGGCTCGGCGCGATGTTCCAGCTGTGGAACCCGACACGTTACGAGGAGCATAGCAGCGCCGTGCGCGAGCGCTCGCGGCGCCAGGGCACGACCTTGCCGCCCCGCGGCGGAATGGCGCGACCCTCGTCGTGACCCGGGCATCATGAAACGGGAGCGGTCAACGCCGTCCGATGCTTCGCGGCGCCGGCGACCATCAGCCACGGCGCCGCCGCCGCCAATCGCATCCGAGGGCGCAGCCAGCCCGCCACCCGGCCACACCCCGGTTCTGCTCGACGCGGTGCTCGCGGCGCTGATGCCGCGGGATGGTGCGGTTTACGTCGATAGCACCTTTGGCGCCGGCGGCTACAGCGCGAGGTTGCTCGCGGCAGCGCGGTGCCGGGTTCTCGGCATCGATCGCGATCCCGATTCGGTGCGAGGGGGCAGGGCGCTGGCGGCCCAGCATCCGGGACGCCTGACGCTGATCGAGGGCCGATTCGGCGATATCGAGCGCTTGATCGGCGACGCGGCGCCCGGCCCGGTCGCCGGCGTCGCGCTCGATCTCGGCGTCTCCTCGATGCAGCTCGACAGCGCCGAACGGGGGTTTTCGTTTCGCCTCGACGGTCCGCTCGACATGCGCATGAGCGGCGAGGGGATGAGCGCGGCCGATCTCGTCGCGCGCCTCTCCGAGGACGCGCTGGCCGAGCTGATCCGATCGCTCGGCGAGGAGCGCTTTGCCCGGCGCGTCGCCCGGGCGATCGTTGCCGCTCGGCAACAGGGGCCGATCCGCCGCACCGGCGAGCTGGCGCAGATCGTGCGCGGAGCGATCCCGACGCGCGAACCCGGGCTCGACCCCGCCACCCGCACCTTCCAGGCGTTGCGGATCGCGGTCAACGACGAACTCGGGGAGCTGGACCGCGGTCTTGCCGGGGCCGAGCGGGTGTTGATGCCGGGCGGCCGGCTCGCCGTCGTCGCCTTCCATTCGCTCGAGGATGCCCGGGTCAAGAGCTTCCTGCGGCAGCGCAGCGGGGCTGCCGCGGCGACCTCGCGCCATGCCCCGCCGTTGCCTGCCGCGCCGCTGCCGAGCTTTCGCCTCTTGAGCCGTCGGGCGGTCCGGCCCAGCGCCGATGAGATCGCCCGCAACCCCCGGGCGCGCTCGGCCCGGTTGCGGGCCGCCGAGCGCACCGCGGCGCCGCCCTGGCCGGCAATCGCCGGGGTCGGGGAGATTTGGCGTTACGCCACTGGAGGCGACGCGCGATGACGCGGCTCGGCACCGTGTTCTGGGTCGTGCTCGTGCTGACGGCCGGGTTCACCACCTTCAAGGTAAAATACGCGGTCCACGACATCGAGGAGGAGCTGAATCGGGTGCGCCGGCAGACCATCGCCGAGCAGCAGGAGATCCGGGTCCTGACCGCGGAATGGACCTATCTCAACCAGCCCGAGCGGCTCACCGAGCTGAACCGGCGTTTCCTCGGGCTTGCCTCGATCACCACCAGGCAGCTGCAGCGCAGCATCGAGGAGATCCCGTTGCGCGCCCCGACCGCGCGGCCCGATCTGCCGGTCGAGGCGACTCCTGGCCCGGCCACGCCGCAAACCCCGGCGGGCGGGCTTGCGATCACCCCGGCCGCGCTCAGCCCGGCGCCGGCTGAGCCGCCTGCCCCGGTGCAACTGGCGAAAGCCGGGCCAACCGAAACGGCGAGCGAGCTCGACGCGCTGATTGCGCAAATTGCCGAGACAAGGTAATGCGCTCGCTCCAGCGCGTCGAGGAGAACCCGTGCCGGCCGCGGCATTTCCGGCCGCCGCCGCCGTGCGCCCCGGTGATCGCCGACGAGCGCGCGACCGCGTTGCTCGAAACCTGCCGGACCCGGCTGGTCGCCGCCGCAGCGCTGTTTGCCTTTGTCTTTGTCGTCGTGGCGCTGCGCCTCGTCGAGATCGTGGTGCTGTCGGGCGGCGCTGCCGAATCGCATGCCGGCCGCATCCGCGCCGTTGCGCCGCCGCCACCGGTGCGCGCCGACATCGTCGACCGCACCGGGAGGCTGCTCGCGACGACTCTCGACAGCCCCTCGCTCTACGCCGATCCCCGCCAAATCCTCGATGCGGACGAGGCGACGCGAGCCATTATTTCTGTGCTGCCGGAGCTCAATCCCGCCGAGATCCATGCCAAGCTGACCTCGGGCAAGAGCTTTACGTGGATCAAGCGCCGTTTGACGCCGCGCCAGCAGGACCAGGTCAATCGCCTCGGCATCCCGGGTCTGCGATTCGAGAATTCATGGCGCCGGGTCTACCCGTTCGGCGATCTGGCCGCCCATGTCGTCGGGTTTTGCGGGATCGACAATGTCGGGCTGGCGGGGATCGAACGGGCGCTCGACGGCACGGTGAAGGGCAACAGCGGGCCGATCCAATTGTCGCTCGACGCCCGAGTGCAATTCATCCTTCACCAGGAGCTGACCAGGGTCATCAGCGATTTCAGCGCCAAAGGCGCCGCCGGCATCATCATGGATGTGCGCACCGGCGAGATCGTCGCGATGGTGTCGCTGCCGGATTTCGATCCCAACCACCCGGGTTCGACCGATCCCAAGCTGTCGCCGGCCGAGGCCAAGGAGCGGATCTTCAACAAGATCACGCTGGGCGGCTATGAGATGGGCTCGGTGTTCAAGATATTTAACACGGCGATGGCGCTCGATTCCGGCGTAACCTCGATGGTCAAGGGCTACGACGCCAGCCGTCCGATCAAGATCGGCCGCTTCACAATCACCGACTACCATGGCAAGAATCGCTGGCTGAGCACCCCCGAAATCTTCATGTATTCCTCGAATATCGGCTCGGCGCGGATGGCGGTCGATGCCGGGGCCGAACGGCAGCGCAGCTTTCTCGGCCGGCTCGGCCTGCTGAAGCCGGTGCCGATCGAGCTCGACGAGGTCGCCAAGCCGCATTACCCCACGCCCTGGCGTGAGATCAACGTGATGACCATCGCCTTTGGCCACGGCATCGCGGTCACCCCGCTGCACCTGATCACCGCGGTGTCGGCGATCGTCAACGGCGGCGTGCTGCGCCGCCCGACCCTGCTCAAGCTGCCGCCCGGCTCCAACCCGCCCGGCGAGCAGGTGATGTCACCGAAGACCTCGGAGCAGATGCGCAAGCTGATGCGGCTTGTCGTCGAATTCGGCACCGCCAAGCTCGCTGCCGCCCCGGGCTATGTGGTCGGCGGCAAGACCGGCACGGCCGAAAAGAATTCGCGGGGCCGTTATCTGGAGAAGAAGCTGATATCGTCGTTCATCGGGGCGTTTCCGATGCACGATCCTCGCTACGCCATCCTGACCCTGGTCGATGAGCCGCACGGCACCAAGCAGAGCCACGGCTATGCCACCGCCGGCTGGACCGTGGTGCCGGCAGCCAGCCGCATCATCCAGCGCATCGCGCCGATTTTGGGCGTGCCGCCGGTGGACGAGGCTTCTCCCGCGGTCACCCGCGCGTTGGCGATCGAGAGCTTGCAGGGCAAACGGATTGAAACTTACTGAGCTGACGAGCCCGGCCGCCACATCCGGCCCGACCTCCCCCCCGGGCGCCCCAATCGGCTCGACCTCTGGGGCTCCACCGCCCGCCGACCCTGAGATCGTCGGCCTCACCGCCGATTCGCGCCAGGTGAAGCCGGGTTTTCTGTTTGCCGCGCTGCGCGGCCAAGAGCGTGATGGACGCGCCTTTGCCGGCGACGCCGTCGCGCACGGCGCCGTGGCGATCCTGACCGATGATCCCGCCGCCCTGGCGCTCGACCCGGACATCCGCCGCCGCGTCATGGTGATCGCCGACGCCAATCCGCAGCGCCGCCTCGCCCTCGTCGCCGCCCGGTTCTATCGGCGTCAGCCACGCACGATCGCCGCCGTCACCGGCACCAACGGCAAGACCTCGGTCGCCCATTTCACGCGCGAGATCTGGGCCGGGCTCGGTTATCCGGCGGCGAGCCTCGGCACGCTCGGTCTGATATCGCCGTCCGGGCGGCGCGCCGGAGCGTTGACCACGCCCGATCCGGTCGGCCTGCATCGCGATCTGGCTGAACTGGCGGAAGGTGGCATCGATCATGTCGCGATCGAGGCATCGAGCCACGGTCTGGCACAATTTCGCCTCGATGGTGTCGCGGTGGCCGCGGCCGCGTTCACCAACCTGACCCGCGACCACCTCGACTACCATGGCGACATGGATTCCTATCGCGCCGCAAAGGAGCGGCTGTTCACCACCCTGTTGATGCCCGATGGTCCGGCAATCCTCAACGCGGACAGCCCCGAGTTCGCGCGGCTCGCGAAGTTGTGCCGGGAGGGTGGGCACAAGGTCATCGCTTATGGCTGCGCGGCCGGGGCCGAGCTGCGCATCCTCGACCGGCTGCCGCGCCCGTTCGGGCAACGCATGGCGGCAGAATTGTTCGGCGAGCGGCATACGATCGATCTGCCCCTGGTTGGCGAATTCCAGGCGATGAACGTGCTGGCGGCGCTCGGCCTCGTCGTGGCGGGCGGGGTTGCGCCGGATGCCGCACTGCCGGCGCTGCCCCGGCTCTCCGGCGTCCCGGGGCGAATGCAGCTGGCCGGAGAGAGCGCGACCGGTGCCCCGGTCTTTGTCGATTACGCCCATACGCCGGACGCGCTGGCGAGCGTGCTCGCCGCGCTGCGCCCGCATGCCGAGGGCCGGCTCGCCATCGTCTTCGGGGCCGGCGGCGACCGCGATCGCGGCAAACGCCCGCTGATGGGCCGCGTCGCCGCCGAGCTTGCCGACCTGGTCTATGTCACCGACGACAATCCGCGCAGCGAGAAGCCGGCGGAAATTCGTCGCGCGATCCTTGCCGCGGCGCCGCAGGCCATCGAGATCGGCGACCGGCGCGCCGCGATCGCTGCCGCGATCGCCGAATTGCGCCGCGGTGACGTCCTGGTGATCGCCGGTAAGGGCCACGAGACCGGGCAGATCGTCGGCAGCGACATCCTGCCCTTCGACGATGTGGTCGTGGCGCGCGAGGCGCTCGGACCCTCGGGCCAGGCATGATGCCTCGCGGCGGGTTGTCCCCCTCCTTCGATGCGGCTATGCCTACCCCTCCCGGTCGCATCGGCCGCATCGTCGAGTGGCTGATCGTCGAGCGGCTGGGCCCGACCGCAATGCTCTCCGAACCATGATCGCATGCTGTACCTGCTCGCCGACCAGTTCCACGCGTTCAATGTGTTCCGCTACATTACCTTTCGTTCCGGAGGGGCGGTAGTCACGGCGCTGTTGATCAGCTTCATCACAGGCCCCGCGATCATCGCCTGGCTCAAATCGAAGCAGGGCGACGGCCAGCCGATTCGCGCCGACGGCCCGGAAGGGCATCTCGTTCGCAAGAAAGGCACACCGACCATGGGCGGGGTCCTGATCCTCCTCGCGCTCTCCGTCTCGACGGTGCTGTGGGCCGATCTCGCCAACCCCTATGTGTGGGTCGTGCTCGCCGCGACGGTCACCTTCGGCCTGATCGGCTTCTTCGACGATTACCGCAAGCTGACGCGGCGCTCCCATCACGGGCTTCCCGGCCGCGTAAAGCTGCTGCTCGAGATCGGGCTCGCCGCAAGCGCATGCATTGCGCTGGCGTTTATCATGCGCGAACCGCTGGCGGACACGATCGCGGTGCCGTTCTTCAAGAACGTTCTGTTTGATCTCGGCTGGTTCTTCGTCCCTTTTGGCGTCCTCGTCATCACCGGCGCCTCCAACGCGGTGAACCTGACCGACGGCCTCGACGGGCTGGCGATCGGCCCTGCAATGATCGCGGCCGGATGCTTCGCCCTGATCGCCTACATCGTCGGCAACTCGATCTTTGCCAATTACCTGCAGGTGCACCACGTGCCCGGAGCCGGCGAGCTGACCGTGTTTTGCGGCGCCATGGTCGGGGCGAGCCTCGGCTTCCTGTGGTTCAACGCGCCGCCGGCCAGCGTCTTTATGGGCGACACCGGATCCTTGTCGATCGGCGCCGCGCTCGGCACGATCAGCATCATCACCAAGCACGAGCTGGTGCTCACGATCATCGGCGGCTTGTTCGTCCTGGAGGCGGTCTCGGTCATTGTCCAGGTCGCCAGCTTCAAGTTGACCGGACGGCGCGTGTTCCGCATGGCGCCCTTACACCATCACTTCGAGCAAAAGGGTTGGGAGGAGCCGACCATCGTGATCCGTTTTTGGATCATCGCCTCGATCCTGGCGATCGCCGGGCTGGCGACCTTGAAGCTGCGATAGCGCCCGATGCCCGTCCCTCCGCACATCGTGGTCGACAGCTTCGCCGGTCGGCGCGTCTCCGTCCTGGGTCTCGCGCGCTCGGGCCGCGCCGCCGCCCGCGCGCTGGCCGCCGGCGGCGCGCAAATCCTCGCCTGGGACGACAATCCCGCGGTGCGCCAGGAGGTCGCCGGCGAGATCCCGCTCTACGATCTCGCGCAAGTCGATTGGCGGCATATCCCGGCTCTCGTGCTGTCGCCGGGCATTCCGCACCGCTATCCCGCGCCGCATCCCGCCGTGCTTCGCGCCCGCGAGGCCGGCACCGAAATCATCGGCGATATCGAGCTGCTCGGCCGGGCACAGCCCGATGCCGGCTATGTCGGGATTACCGGCACCAATGGCAAATCAACGACGACGGCGCTGATCGGCCACATTCTCGCCGCCGCCGGGCGGCGGGTCGAGATCGGCGGCAATCTCGGCATCCCGACCCTTACGCTGGCGCCGCTTGGCGGCGACGGCATCTATGTGCTGGAAGCCAGCTCATTTCAGCTCGAGCTGATCGCGACGCTCGCCTTCGGTGTCGCGGTTCTGCTCAACGTTACGCCCGATCATCTCGACCGGCATGGCGGGATGGAAGGCTATATCGCCGCGAAACGGCGCATTTTCGCGCATCAGAGCGCTGCCTCCACCGCGATCATCGGCATCGACGACCCGATCTGCCGCGGCATTTGCGAGGAACTGAGGCGCGACGCTCCTGGCCGAATCGTGCCGATCTCGGTGACCGAGGTCGCGCCCGGCGGCGTCTACGTCGATCGGGGCCAACTCGTTGACGCGACCGGGCCGCAACCGATCCGGGTGCTCGACCTGGCCCTGGCCGAGCGCCTGCCCGGTTCGCATAATTGGCAGAATGCCGCCGCGGCTTATGCCGCTGCGTGCTCGGTCGGGGTCGCCGCCGAGGCTGCTGCGATCGCGATTCGCTCGTTCCCCGGTCTCGCGCATCGCCAGGAGCTAGTCGATACGATCGGCGGCGTACGCTTTATCAACGATTCGAAGGCGACCAACGCCGATGCAGCCGAAAAGGCGCTCGCGTGCTATGAGGCGATCTATTGGATTGCCGGCGGGCTGCCCAAGGCTGGGGGGATCGCTGCGCTGGCGCCTTATTTCAGACGGCTGCGGCACGCCTATCTGATCGGCAGCGCGACGGAGGAGTTTGCGGCGACGCTGGGCAGTTCGGTTCGCTTCACGCGATGCGGGGATCTCGCCGCCGCGACGGCAGCGGCGGCCGAAGCGGCGCGCCGCGACGGCGTGCCGGGGGCGGTCGTGCTGTTGTCGCCGGCCTGCGCCTCCTATGACCAGTTCGCCAATTTCGAGGCGCGCGGCGACGCCTTTCGCGCGCTCGTTGCCGAATTGCACAATACGGAGCGCGGGCGTCCCGGCCGCGTGCGGGCCGGAGGCAAGCGGTCCGCCGGGGACGGCGCGCGATGATGTTCGCCCGCATCGACCAGAGCCCGGTTGCCCGATGGTGGTGGACGATCGACCGCTGGAGCCTGGGTGCGCTCGCTGTGCTGATCGCCTTCGGCTCGGTGTTGAGCATGGCGGCAAGCCCGGCGGTCGCCGAGCGGCTCGGCTACGCGCGGCTGCACTTTGCCGAGCGCCATCTGGTGGCCGTGCCGGTCGCCTTCGCGATCATGTTCGCGGTGTCGCTGCTTCCGCCGCGCACGATCCGGCGGGTCGCGTTCATCGGTTTTGCGATCGCGGTCGGGCTGCTCGCCCTGACCTTTGTCGTCGGAGTCGAGATCAAGGGCGCGCGGCGCTGGATCAATCTGCCGGGCCTGTCGCTGCAACCGTCGGAATTCGTCAAGCCGACGTTTGCCGTGGTGACGGCCTGGCTGTTCGCCGAGCAAAAAGAGCGCCCCGGTTTTCCGGGGAATGCGATCTCGCTGGCGGTTTTCGTCGTGCTGGTCGGCATGCTGGTCAAGCAGCCCGATCTCGGCATGGCGGTGGTCATCGCCATCGTCTGGTTCGCGCAATTTTTCATGGCCGGGCTGCGGCTCTACTGGCTGGCCACCGGGTCGATCGCCGGGCTCGCCGGATTTGTCGGCGCCTATCTGTGGCTGCCGCACGTGGCCAGCCGGATCAACCGCTTTCTCGATCCGGCGGCGGGCGACAGTTATCAGGTCAACCGCTCGATCGAGGCTTTCGTCAATGGCGGGTTGTGGGGCCGCGGGCCCGGAGAGGGAACGGTCAAGGACGTTCTGCCCGACGCGCACGCCGATTTCGTGTTTGCGGTTGCCGGCGAGGAGTTCGGGCTGATCGTTTGCATCGCGATCATCGGCGTGTTTGCCTTCATCGTACTGCGCGGCTTCTCGCGACTGCTGCAGGAGGGCAATCTGTTTGTGCTGCTATCGGCGACGGGGCTCTTAATCCAATTCGGGCTGCAGGCGATCATCAACATGGCCTCGACCCTGCATCTGATCCCGACCAAGGGCATGACGCTGCCGTTTCTGTCCTATGGCGGGTCGTCGATGCTGGCCTTGGCGTTGGGCATGGGCATGATGCTGGCCCTGACCCGCCGCCGCCTCGGCGGGAACGAGCTGTGATCGCCTCCGGGCTGACATTCGTCCTCGCTGCCGGCGGCACCGGCGGGCATCTGTTTCCGGCGCAGGCGCTTGCCGAGCGGCTGGTCCGGCAAGGCGCCGCGGTGTGTCTCGCCACCGACCGGCGCGCCGACGCGTTTGCCGAAGAAGCACGGGGTGCAATGCCGGTGCCGGGCATCGAAATCCGCCAGATTCGCGCCGGACGGCTGGGCGGCGGTCCGCTGCAAAGCGCTTACGGTGTCGCCGCGATGGCGCTCGGCCTCGTCCAGGCGCGGCGACTGCTGCGGCGGATCGATCCCGCAGCGGTGGTCGGCTTTGGCGGCTATCCGTCGGTGCCGACGATGCTGGCGGCGACCCAGCTCGGCTTGCCGACCGCGATCCACGAGCAGAACGCCGTGCTCGGCCGCGCCAATCGCCTGTTGGCGGCGCGCGTCTGGCGGATCGCCACCGGCTTCGCCGAAACCGCCGGTTTGCGGCCGGCCGACCGGGCTCGCGCGGCGTATACCGGCAACCCGGTACGGCCGGCGATCCGCTGCGTCGCGCAGATCGCCTATCGGCCGCCCCAGCCGGGAGAGCCAATCGAGCTGCTGATCCTCGGCGGCAGCCAGGGCGCGCGGATTTTTGCCGACATCGTGCCGCCGGCTCTGGCGGCATTGGCGCCGGCGTTGCGGACGAGGCTGCGGGTCAGCCAGCAGGCGCGGAGCGAGGATTGCGCCCGGGTCGCGGCACAGCTGCGCGGCGTGGGCATCGCCGCCGAGGTCTCAAGCTTTTTCACCGACGTGCCGGAGCGGCTGGCCCGGGACCAGCTGGTGATCTGCCGGGCCGGGGCATCAACCGTCGCGGAGCTTGCCGCTACCGGTCGACCCGCGCTCCTGGTGCCCTACCCGCACGCGACCGACGACCACCAGACGGCCAATGCCCGCGCCTTCGCCAATGCCGGCGCCGGCTGGCTGATCCCGCAATCGGCGCTGAGCGCGCCGATGCTGACCAAGATCCTGGCCGAGCGGCTCGCTGACGCCGCCGGACTGGCGCGCCGCTTTGCCTGCGATGACGCGGCCGAGCGGCTCACCGCGCTCGTTCTCGCCCTGGTGCCGGGCATCGATGGCAAGCCGGATGACACGCCGGATCAGACGCCCCGGGAGTATGCGGCATGAGATCGCTGCCCGAAGCGACCGGGCCCCTTCATTTCGTCGGGATCGGCGGCATCGGGATGAGCGGCATCGCCGAGGTGCTGCACAATCCCGGCTACCGGTTGCGCGCCGTCCCCAAAAATTGACTGGCGTCGTGTGAGCGGCATAGCCGAGGTGCTGCACAATCTCGGCTACCGGGTGCAAGGCAGCGATCTGGCCGAGAGCGCCAATACGCGTCGGCTCACGGGGCTCGGCATTGCGGTGATGATCGGCCACGCGGCTGAAAATCTCGACCGCGCCGAGGTCGTCGTCATTTCCTCTGCGGTCAAGCCCGACAACCCGGAAGTGGTGGCGGCGCGGGCGCGGCGCCTGCGGGTGGTCCGGCGCGCCGAGATGCTGGCC
>CAYMRQ010000088.1:3814-17584 GCA_964392845.1 uncultured Rhizobium sp. | reverse complement strand
AAATGCCGCCGTCACGCCGCAATCCCATACCCCTCATGAATGATCCGGGCTAGATCTCCGCTTGAGTGGGTATCACCGGTAATTTCTCCAGGAGGGACACGCCATGACCGAACAGGGCGGTGCCGAGCAGAAGCCGTTTCGTCTCGAAGAGGCGACGATCGCCGAGCTGCACGCCGCGATCAAGGCGGGCGAGACCAATTGCGTTGCGGTCGTCCGGCAGTATATCGAGCGCGCGCGGGCCTATAACGGGGTGGCGAGCTGGCTCGTCACCGAAGACGGCGCCCGAATCCCCGAGGCGATCGGCACGGTGCGTGCCGGGGCGGCGCTTGCTTTCCCGACCGCGACCGTCAGGGCCGCAACGATCTTCCCGGATTTTGACAAATACCAGGGCCCGCCCTTCGAATTCGGCCGTATGGAAACCACCGCGTCCGACCCTTCGGTGCAGCAGCAATACGGCATGATCGCCGGCACGGCGGATGCGGGGCAGCTCAACGCGCTCGCCACGCTCAACATCCGCGGCGAGCGCTCGGTGACCTGCAAGGGCGCATTCGATCGCCACCCATCCGCGGGACCGCTGCCGCCTGGCGCGCCGCCGGTGTGCGACGAGTTCCGCCATCAGCCCGACGCGCTGGAACGCGCCGCCGAGCTCGACGCCCGCTATGGGCGCAACCCCGATCTCGCGGCGATGCCGATGTACGGCGTCGTCTTCTCGTTCAAGGACCCGTTCGACACCAGGGACATGCGGTCGACCGGAGGGGGCGATGCGGCCTACGACATCGATTTTCCGGCGCGCGACCACATCCTCGTCGAGCAGCTGCGCAACAAGGGCGCGATCATCTTCGCCAAGGCGGTGTGCACCGAATACAACGGCCGCGCCGGCAACCCCGGCGGGCGCCACGCGCCCGCCAAGGTGCTGCCCTCGACCCTGGGGTACCAGCGCAGCAGCTGGGGCGGCAACCCGGCCAATGTCTACGACACGACCCGCGCCGCCTCATTGGGGTCGAGCTCGGGCTCGGCCGTGTCGGTCAGCGCCAATCTGGTGATGGCGAGCCTCGGCGAGGAAACCCGCGCCTCGACCCGCAGGCCCGCCAACCACAACGCGGTCGCGCTGATACTGCCGCACAAGGCGATGCTCGGCTTCACCGGCGGGGCGATCGGCGCCGACATCTATTGCGACCGCGCCGGCATCCTCTGCCGCGCGATCGCCGACTGCGCAAAGGTGCTCGACGCACTGAAGGACCCGGAGGGCGGCTATTACGACCCGCGCGACCCATGGACCACGGTGCCGCGCTCGTCGGTGCTGGGGACGCCCTATGCGAGCCACGCGCGAGGCTCGGGCGCCCCGGGCGCGCTCAAGGGCATGCGCATCGGCATCATCCGCGAGTCGATGCTGGTGCGCCCCGGCGAGACCGCGACCGTGCCGATCGCTACCGCTGCGGCGGCCGAGATCAAGGCGGTGCTCGGCGACAGGCTCGGCGCAACCCTGGTCGAATCATCGGATCCGTTGTGGCAGCGCGACCCCGACATCGCGCCGATGAACCCGGATTTCCGCCAGGCATTGGCCAGGCTGGTGCCAGTCTTCATGCCCGATCTGTTGTTCCGCCTCGGGCCGGACGGCACGCCCTTGTTCAAGGAATTCGCGGCGGCGATCCGGCCGACCGAGTTCCTGCCCGGCAAGGTGTTCGGCAGCGGCACGATGGCGCCGATCGACTATTGCGTCGAACTGGCGGAGGGGCGGATCGCGCCGCCTCTCAACCTCGACATCGCCACGATCCAGCAGCAGGAGCTGGCGATGAGCTTCCGCTTCCACATCCCGCAATATCTATCGCGGCGCGTGGCCGATTGGGCGGCCCGCGGCTTCCGCGAGACGCTCGCCGATTTTGCCGCGCTCAACGCGCGCTCCAAATTCTGGGGCGACGATGGGCGCGCCGCCTTCAAGAACTGGGAGGAGGTCACCGACCCGCGCAACCGGCTCGGCGGGCGCCAGGGGGTCGACGAGCGCATCATGCTGCGCGAACTGTTGCGCCGGCTCGACATGATGGTGCTCCTGGAGAACCGGCTCGACGCGCTGGTGCGCCTGCACACGCCGTTGCCACCGGCGAAGATCGGCGGCGCTCACGACCCGCTCGGCGGCCCGAACAATTTGCGGATGGAGTCGTTCTACGGCCCCAACGCCGGGCTGACCGAAATGCTGATCCCGGCGGGCTATGTGACTACGGTGTACGACCCGGTCTTCCGCCTGAGCGCCGACGCCAAGCGCTATGTGCCGGAAGCCGCCGCCACTCCGACGACTCTCCCCGCGCCGGGCCTGCCGTTCGCGCTGGTGTTCCGTGCCGAACCGGGCCGGGAAGATGTGGTGCTGCGCATCGCCTCGGCCTACGAAGCCGCCTCCCGGCGCCGCATCCCGCCCCCGGCGTTCGGGCCGCTACCGGAGGTCCGTAGGATGGGTTGAGCAACGCGAAACCCATCATCTTTGCGGAGCCGCTCGATGGGTTTCGCTGCGCTCAACCCATCCTACAATTTGTCGTCCTAACCCCGCTGGCTCACCGGTCCCGCGCCTCGGCCAACGCGTCGGTGACGGCGGCGCTGGGTTGTCCACGGTCGCAACTTCCTTGCGCCATCGTCGCTCCTCGGGTTCATATTTCGCCCGATGCACCGCTAAAAGGATATGGCAATGCCCGACAGCAGGTCTCCCGCACCCACCCCGCCGCCCGGTCCTCCGCATCCGCTGCTGACCCCGCAGCCGCCGGTCGCCTCGTCGCTGCCGGCGCTCTGCCGGGTCGATCTGATGACTGCTGCCGGCTCGGCGCTGTTCGGCGCGGCGTGGAAGGTGCGCGAGGCGAAGATCGTCGAGCGGCCGCCGCTCCCCGGCGCGATGCCCGAGTACAAATCCACCTACGACATCGATCCGCATGCCGGCGAAAGCGGCTACGACGACTCGGCCTGGCAGGCGGTCCCGGCGACCGAATTGGCCGCCAAACGCGGCGGCGGCCATGTGTCGTTTCTGTGGTTCCGCGCCAAATTGACGATCCCGGCCCGGATCGGCGAGTTCGATCCGACCGGTGCCGGGGCGGTGTTGACGGCGAATGTCGACGATTACGCCGAGATCTGGGTCAATGGCGAGATGCCGCGGGTGGCCGGGAGGCCTAGCCCGGCGACGATCCAGGGCTTCAACATGCCGAACCGCCTCGTGCTCGCGCCATCAGTCAAGCCGGGCGACACATTCCAGCTCGCGGTGTTCGGGATCAACGGCCCGATCTCGGCCGCGCCGCCGAATACCGTGTGGTTCCGCGAGGCGACGGTCGAATTCTATCGCTGACCGGGCATCGCCGTTATTGTTCGCGATAAGGGAGGCGGCCGATGAATGACGACCGCGATTTCATCGGTTACGGCGCCGACCCGCCCGATCCGCAATGGCCGGGCGGCGCCCGGGTTGCCGTCAACATCAACGTCAATTTCGAAGGCGGCGGCGAGCGCTCGATCCTCGAGGGCGACGACGGCTCCGAAGGCGCGCTCAACGATATCGGCCAGCCCTCGCTGCCGGGCCTCAGAAGCCCGCTCGTCGAATCGGTGTTCGAATACGGCTCGCGCGTCGGCGGCTGGCGATTGCTGCGCCTGTCCCGCCGCTTCGGGGTCAAGGTGCCTGTTGGCGGTGGCCAGGGCGGCCGAGCGCAACCCCGAGCTGACCCGCGCCTTTGTCGCGGACGGGCATGAGATCGTCAGCCACGGCTATCGCTGGCTCGATTACCAGACGATGCCGCTGGACGAGGAGCGCGAGCATGTCCGCCTCGGCATCGAGACATTGGAGCGGGTGGCGGGGGTGCGCCCCATTGGCTGGATGACCGGCCGGCCGAGCGCCAATACCAGGCGGCTGCATCTCGAACTGGGCGGTTTTCTCTACGACCGCGACAGCCTCAACGACGAGCTGCCCTATTGGGTCACGCTCGGCGCCATGCGCCATCTGGTCATTCCCTATTCCTTCGAGACCAACGACAACCGCTTCGACCAGAACCATGGCTTTTCGACCGGCGATGATTTCGCCCGCTACATGATCGACTGCTTCGAGACGCTCTACGCCGAGGGCGCCGACCAGCCGAAGCTGATGTCGCTGGCCTTGCACGACCGGCTGATCGGGCGCCCGGGCCGCATCGCCGGGCTCATCAAATTTCTCGATCACATCGCCACGCGCGACCGCGTCTGGATCTGCACCGGCCGCGACATCGCCGAGCACTGGCGCCGCGTCCACCCGTGAGGTAGTGAGCAAAAAAGAAAGGGGATTGTCGTATGCATCTGGGCGATTCTCAGCGGCCCCGCGATAGGGCATAATGCCGGCAATGAGGGATCGGGGTCATGGAGCCGCTGCCGCACGGACAGGTCCGATTCCGCGTTCACGGGCCAGACACAGCGACCGACGAGGTTTCGGCTAGTGTATTTGCGCACCAGCTGACGACGCTGGTCCGCGCACTCAAGGCGGCTGACAAAGCCGCTAACGGCAGAGCGGTGCATGATTACGTTGTCGCACGCCTCAGCACCTCGACGCCCACTGCGCTGCTCGCAGAGCGACCCCTGCCAAGGTATCGAGGTCAGATTATCTCGGGTCATTCAGGCATTGACGCCTTTGAAGACTGTGTAGAAGCGATCACCTTGGGCGAAGAACGTCGCGCTCGCATTCACGGCGCGTGCGTTAATTACGTGGCAAAATTTTCGCCAGTTGGCTATTCCGAAATTTGGACCGGCGGAACGAGAGTATTTCGCGTTGACCCATTTCTGACACATCGCGCGAAAACGATCGTCAATCCCCTCGCCGATGGCATTTCTCCTTTCGGTCAGCTTACGGCTGCCCCGAGCCGAGAATGGTTCAAGGGAGTCGCTTCCGGTTCCTTTGATGGTGAGATTAAAGCCGCTGATCTACGTGGTGCACTTCCGCAGATCACACTGATACTTACTGCCGGTGGACACGAAATTGATTGCGTATGTAGAAGCGACAATATCGAAGATATTAGAGCCGCCCTGAATCGGCGAGCGCGGGTGGATGGTCGTGCCATATACGACGGCAGAAGCGGCCTTCCATGTCGCATCGAGGTTAGCAAAATCACCGTGGTATCTGGCAGTCGTGATCTCACGCGTTGGAAGGGAGCATTTAAGCCATTTGAGATAGAAGCTTGGGAGGAGGAGGAATAAATGACCCCTCCTCCAAAGAACCTTTACTGGGATTCCTGTATATTCATCCGATACCTCACCAGAAGGCCCGCCGACCTACTCGGACATATAGATCAATATGTTGCGGAAGCAAGAGACGGCAAAGTACAAATTCATTGCTCGACGCTGGTATTTACGGAAATCCGGCCTCGGTTTCTAAAACAAAGAGGATTCGGTAAGGCACAGGATTTTTTGCCGATCTTGGCGCAGCAATCGCGCCCTTCGATCCGAACCCCAACATACTCTCCTGGGCCGGCGCATTGCGGGATCACGACCCTGTGAATCCAAGTAACCCAAATATCGGGGAAGACAAGAAGAGGTCAATCGGCACGCCAGACGCAATTCATCTTGCAACCTGCTTGTATCTTCGAGATGTTGCAGGGGTAACGGATATCGTGTTTCATACCTTTGATATGGGGAAGGGTAAAAATTGGGAAGGTCGCTGCGTGCCTTTGATCGGGTTTGAGCGGTGGTTTCCTCCAGAACGTAGGGTTAGAGAGGTTGCCGAAGTATGCGGCCTAATCAGAACGGTGCCGCGCCATCCGAGCCCTGATCTTGCGGCCGAGCGTCCCTGAATGGCTAATCTGACGCTTAAGCAAGCTCTTGCGGAGGGCCAATTGCCGGAGCGTCATTAAGTCGCCTTCGCGTCCATTGCGTATCCTTCGCGTCCTCTGCGGTAAAGCGTTGCTTCTACCGATACTCGTCGCCGCAGTCGCCGATGACTCGCATCAGGTCGCGCGATTTGGCGAGGACCGGCTCGATCGTCGCAAGATCATCGGCGTCGAGGGCGAGGCTGAAGGTGCGGGCGTTGTCGGCGATGTGCTCGGCGAGGCCGAGCCGCGCGCCGACGATGACCCCGGCCACCGCCGGGCGGTCGAGGACATAGCGCACCCCGACATTGGCGATGCCGACCCCGTGCCTGTCGGCGACGCTTTTCAGCGCCGCGAGCAGTTCCTGGAAGAGGCTCCAGCCGCCCCAGGCGTCGATCATCTGTTTGTATTTCTGCAACGAGGCGGTGGTGAGGTCGCCGCGGCCCGGCTCGGGGCATCCGAGATATTTTTCCGACAAGAGCCCGCCTAAGAGCGTGCCGTAGGTCAGCAAGGCGATGTCGTGCTCGCCGCAGAACGCGGCCATCCGCGCCTCGGGCCGCCGGTCGACCAGCGAATACTGCACCTGGTTCGAGACGATCCGGATGCCGTGCCCGGCGATGATGGCGACCCGCTCGGTATCGAAATTGGTCAGCGCGAGGTGCCGGATCTTGCCCGCGTCGCGCAAATCGGCGAGATGCCGCAGCGCATCGAGATAACGCGCATCGCGATAATCCCACCAGTGGAATTGCAGGAGATCGAGGCAGTCCGTGCCCATCCGCCGCAGCGAGACACCCACCGCCTCCTCGACGACGCGCCGCGTCATCGCGCCCGGAGGCGGCACCCATTTAGTGAAAGCCTGGATCTCCGGCAGATGCTCGGCGCCGTACCGGGCGGCGAAGGCGCGCCGGAAATTCCCGATCAGATCCTCGGCCGGGCCGTAATGGTCGGCGAGGTCCCAGGTGGTGAACCCGGCATCGTGATAGGCGAACATCGCCTCGACCGCGCGCACCGGGTCGATCCGGCCATGTCCGCCGGAAACCTGCCACATCCCGTTGAGGATGCGGCAGAGCGCCAGATCGGCGGTGAACCGAAAGCGGGCTGTTTCGGGCAGGGTCATCGTCGAAAAAGCCCCGCTCAACCGGTGAAGATCAAGTAAGCTGGTCGAAATCTGCGGTAATGTACAGAGCAGCATCGGGCGGCGGCGCAAGCGCGCGACCTTGGGAGGTATGCCATGAAAATCGTTGTCTTCGGTCCGGGCCGGCGCACCGGCGCGTTGCGCGACGGCATGGTCGTCGATCTGTGCGGCGCCTTTGCCAAATACGCCGCGGAAAAGGCCGGCGAGGCGCATCCGATGGCGCTGGCACAGACCCTGGTTCCCTGGGACCTCGCGCGCTTTATCGAAGGCGGGGCGCGCACGCTGGAGAATGCCGAGAAGGCGCTCGACTACCTGTTCGGCGAGGCGCAGGACCGGCGCGACCGGCGTGGCGGGGTGCTCGTCCACCCGGCCGACGAGACCCGGCTGCATGCGCCCCGGCCCAACGCCGCCCGGATCGCCTGCGCCGGCGGCAATTTCGCCGACCACGCCGCGGCGATGGCCGAGAAGATGCAGCGCAAGCCCTATGAGGGCGACGCGCGCGCGCAAATCCGCAACGCCGGCATCTGGGGGTTCTGGAAGGTGCACCGCGCCGTGGTCGGGCCCGGCGGCGAGGTGATCTATCCGCAGAAGGCGACCCGGCTCGATTACGAAGGCGAACTGGCGATCGTTCTGGGCAAGCCGACATCAAGCCCGAGAATGCCCGCGACCATATCTGGGGCGTGACGCTGCTCGGCGATTGGAGCATCCGCAGCCCGCGCGAGCCGGCCGGTCCGCACAATTTCGCGATGGGCAAGAATTTCGATACGTCCTGCTCGCTCGGCCCCTGCATCGCGGTCGGCGAGGCCGACCCGTTCGCGACCGATGTCGAAACCCTGGTCAACGGCGAGCGCCGCCAGGCCTTCAACACGCGCGACATGGTCTTCTCGTTTGGCGAATACCTCGAATATCTGTCGCGCGATCTGACGCTCTATCCCGGCGACATCATCAGCGGCGGCACGGCCGCTGGCACGGCCGCCGATTCGAGCGAGCTCCTGGCGGACGGGACATCGCCGCCCGAGCGCTACCTGAAACCCGGCGATGTCGTCGAGATCCGTTCTCCGTCGGTCGGCAGCCTGCGCGCCTCGATCGTCAGCAAGAACCCGGGCAAATAGCCAAGATCGCGGAGGGAGCCATGCACAGAATCGACATTCCGGCCGAGATCACCGCGCGCGCCATGCGGGCGCGCGGCTGCGACCACATTTTCGAGCGGATCGACCCGGCGCGCACCGCGCAAATCGTCGTCGATCTGCAGAACGGGTTCATGGCCGAGGGGGCGCCGGTCGAGGTACCGATCGCCCGCGAGATCGTGCCCAACGTCAACAACATCGCCGCCGCGCTGCGTGAGGCTGGCGGGATCAATGTGTTCCTGCGCGTCACCCACGACGCGGCCGAGCCGCACCCCTGGACGACGCGGTACACCAGATATTTGTCGGCGGAACGCAGCGCTATCCACAAGAAGGCCTTCAGCCGCGGCGCGCCGACGTGGCAGCTGTGGCCGCTGCTCGACGTCCGGACAAACGATCTAATTGTCGACAAAACGCGGTTCAGCGCCTTCGTCCCCGGCACCTGCCCGCTGCACGAAATGCTGCAGGCGCGCGGCATCGAGACGCTGATCGTCACCGGAACGGTGACCAACGTGTGCTGCGAATCGACGGCGCGCGACGCGATGCAGCGCAATTACCAGGTCATCTTTGTCGCCGATGGCAACGCTGCGCTGACCGACGCCGAGCACAACGCGACGCTGGGCAACATGGTGACCTTGTTTGCCGACGTCATGACGACCGGGCAGGTGCTCGCCGTGATCGAGGCTGGCAAGCTGCCCAGCAAGGTCCGGGGCGCCGCGTAGTGGGCCGGCAGATCGAAGAACTGGCGCGGTTTGTCGCGCAGACGCGATTGGAGGAGATTCCCGACCCGGTGCGGCGGCATGCCAGGCTGGTGCTGCTCGACACGCTGGGCGTGATCCTCGCCGGCAGTGAGCGACCCGAAATGCGTGACCTGCGCGACCGCCTGGAGGCAACCGCCGGCCGCGGCGCCACGGTCTATGCGCGCGGCTGGCCGGTTCACGATTCGCGCACCGCCGCGCTGCTCAATGGCATCGCCGGCCGCTCGATCGAGCTGTGCGAGGGGCTGCGCCTCGTCTCGGGCCAGGCAGCGATGCAGGTATTGCCCGGGGTGCTGGCGGTTGGCGAGCAAACGCGCAGCTCCGGGCGCGAGATGCTGGCGGCGTTCATCCTCGGCTACGACGTCGTCGGGCGGCTTGCCGGCGGGTTCACGCCGCGGCCGCTGGCCCACCAGAACGGCCAGGTGTCGCTGCTCGCCGCGGCGGCGGCCGGGGCGCGCCTCCGCGGCCTCGACGCCGCCGGCGTCAGCCGCGCGATGCGCATCGCGACGACCCTGTTGCTGACCCCGAGCTACACCAATGCGGTGGCCGGCGCGACGGCGCTCAATGTCGCCGGCGGCATGAGCGGGTTTGCCGCCGCGCTCGCGCCCGAGCTGGCGCAGGCCGGCTTCGCGGCGCAGGCGGATGCGATCGAGGAGGCGCTCGGGCAGCTGGTCGGCGCCGCCTTTACGCCGGAGGGGATCCTCGACGAGCTCGGCACGCGCTGGGAGATCACCCGCAACTATTTCCGCCTCTACGCCTGCTGCAACCCGATCCATCCGGCGCTCGACTGCCTCCAGGCGGTCCTCGCGGAATTGCGGCCGACGCCCGACCAGGTCGAGCGGATCGAGGTCGCGACCTATCGTTTCGCTTCGGTCATGCGCAACCCGGACCCGGCCAATTATTTCGCCTCGAAATACTCGCTGCCGCATGCCGCCGCGGCGATGGTGGTGCGCGGACACGCGGGATTTGCCGCGCTCGACGACACGGCGCTCGACGACCCGGTCATCGCGGCGCTGCGCCACCGCGTGCATATAGAAGAGGACCCGGCGATGACCGCGGTGGCGCCGCGGCTGCGGCCGGCGCGGGTCACCGTGACGCTGAGCGACGGGCGCCACGCCACGCATTCCACCGAGAGCCATCGCGGCGATTTCAATGAGCCTTTCGCCGAGAGTGAGATCCGCGAGAAGTTCCGCGAGCTTGCCGCGACCGTGCTGACCCCTGCGGGCGCCGCCGAGGTCGAGCGCGCGGTCGACCGCTGCGAGGAATGGACCGATGTCGGCGAGTTGACCCAATTGCTGCACCGCGGAGGGCGGGCGTAAATGTAGTTGTTATACCGGCGAAAGTCGGTATCCACGGTAGGAGTGGGTCCCGGCCTTCGCCGGGACGACGAATTATTGAAACGTTACCTCCCTTCCTTCAGCACCGGCAGCTCGATGAAGGACGGCGTCGCCGCGGCGTGATGCACGGTGTTGGCGGCGACGCGGATCGATGCCTCGCCGTCCCGCGCCAGCACTGGATTGCCGCTGTTGGTGTTGCGGGCGCGGCGCGGGAAGTTGCTGCTGGTCACGTCGACCTCGATCCGGCTCCCGGCGCGGAGGGTGTGGTGAATGTGGCCGAGATCGATCGTCACCCGATAGACGCGATCGGGAGCGAGCGGAAGCGACCCTTCCGCCGCGTCGCGGTACATCGCGCGAATGACCCCGTCCATCAGCAAGAGCGCGCGCCCGTCCGGCAGCTTCTCGATCAGCTTGGCGACGAAATCGGTGTCGGGGCAGCTCGATTGGACGTGGAGGGTGACCCGCACATTGCCGGCAATCGTCAATTCCTGCGGCAGCGCCTCGCCGCGGTATATGAGGCCGTAATCGGGCAGGGCCTGGGCCGGGTTCTGATCGAGCGGGCCGGCCTCGATCAGCATGTTGCGCCCGCCCAGCGTCGGGATCGGGCGGCGCGGGTCGTAGGCATAGCGGCGCGGCTCGCCGCCGGGGCCATGATCGCCTAGGCTGCCGTCGCCGCGCAGATAGAGCCGCAGCGGCGCGGTGCCCGGCGGCGGCCAGCGCTCGGCATGGCGCCAGTCGTCGGGCCGATAGCCGGCGTGATCATCGACCCAGGCGCGCGGCGAATAGAACACCGGCTTCTCGTCGATGAGGCTGCTCGGCTGGCCTTTCAGCCAATGATCGAACCATTCGAAATAGGGGTCGCGCGGCCAGAAATTGTCGGCATAGACGAAATGATGCTCGTTCGGGCCGATCCACAATTTCTGGGTGCCGGTGCGCGCCTGGATCTCCTGGAACGCCGCGATCACGCTGGTCTGAAAGATGTCGAACCAGGTGGTGACGTGAAACCCGGGAATGTCGATCGTGGCCCGGAAATTGTGCCGCGCCCGGAAAGCGTCGGGCGCCGGGTGGCTGATGATCTCGTCGAGAAAGGGCTGCCAGGTGGCGCAATCGGGATAGCCCGCCAGCGGCAAATGCATCCAGTCCGGCGACCTGATGAAGGGCGGCTCGGCGGCGCGCGCCAGATCGAGCCTGGTGTAGCGCGCCGCCGCCCGTTCGGCCGCCGCATCCAGTGCGGCCGCACCGATCCCGAAGCGCTGCATGACCGCCGCGCGGTGCGAAGCCGACAGGCCGGGGATGTTTTTCGCCACCCACAGCCACAGCCGCTCCATCTCGATCGACTGGCCCTCATAGACCACGTCGTCATAGATGCTGGAGCCGCCGGCCTGGGCGAAGAACGCGCGCAGGCTCGGGTGGCGCGTCGAGGCCGCAGCGAAGGTCGTCGTGGCGCCGGCCGACGATCCCGACATCCCGACAAGCTGGTTGGTCCAGGGCTGCGTGGCGATCCAGTCCAGCGAGTCGTGCCCGTCCGCCGCGTCGTCGGCATAGACCTGGTCCTCGCCCTCGGAGCCATGTCGGCCGCGGCAATCCTGGTAGACCGCGGCATAGCCTTGGTCGACGATGGCGCGCCAGCCGCGCAGGATCGAGCCGCGCATCGGCTCCGCCGGGTTCGGCAGCCAGGCGCGGGTGCAATCGAATTTATCGCGCGCGTCCGAGGCGGTGATGCCGTAGGGGGTGCGTTGCAGGATGACCGGAAAGCGCGACCCCCCACTTCGCGGGAGGAAGACGAAGGTGTTGAGGCGGGTGCCATCGCGCATCGCCACCATGGTCTGAAAAGCGCGTGCGCCGGTCGCGGCATCGGTCGGCTTGTCCATCACTCCATCCTAAGGCTCCGTGGGAAAATTATCGAATTGCCTCATCGGGTACACGCCGATCTTGGGATCGCGGTCCTCCGAGAATATGAATAAATCCGCTATCTGCGGTCCGTTGCCCGGCACGATCACGCCGCCCATGCCGTCCGTCGGCGGAAAACTCACATTCTCTCCGGCCTGCATGCGGCCGGGACGGCCGCGGTCCCAAGATCGGTGTGCGCCTGAGGCGTTGCGATAATTTCCCAACGAAGCCTCAGTATGTTCCTGCCCGCAAAACCCTGCTTTAGGGGCGTGCGGGCACCTCGATCGGGGCGCAATTGCGCCGTCCCGCCATCAGGCAATCTTCAAGACTGGCCTTTTTGGCGAGTTCGCGGACCAGGACGACCCCGGCAATCGCCAGGACGAGGATCACGATAAAGCCCATCAGCGCCGCCGTCCGGCGCGCTGCGTCGGGGTGCTCGCCCACACCATTTTCGTCCATGTTGCTCGCCCTGGCCCGGCGGGCGCTCCGCTGATGCCGCGCGGGGGCATAGTAGCGCGCGCCGCGCCAGATTGGCGATCATGTTTGCCCGCCGCCGCGCAGCGTCGCGCTTCCGCTGGTGACGCGTCGGCGCTAGGCTTCGGCGACGCTGCCCAGTGCGGAGGCCTCATGCCCGACCCTCTCTCCCTATCTGCGCGTGATGCCGCGCGGGAGATCGCCGCCGGCCATCTGAGCGCCGAGGCGCTCGTCGCCGCCTGCCTTGAGCGCATCGCCGCGCGCGAGCCAGTCGTCGGCGCCTGGCATCATCTCGACCGCGACGCCGCCCTCGCCGCCGCCCGACAGTGCGACGCGTCGGCGCCGAGCGGGCCGCTGCACGGCATCCCGATCGCGGTCAAGGATTTGATCGACACCGCCGATATGCCCACCGGCTACGGCTCGGCTATCTATGAGGGCCACCGCCCCGTTGCCGATGCGGCCTGCGTCGCGCTGGCGCGGGCATCCGGCGCGATCATCGTCGGCAAGACGGTGACCACCGAATTTGCCTGCTTCACCGCCGGGAAAACCGCTAATCCGCGCAACCCGGCGCACACCCCTGGCGGGTCGTCGAGCGGCTCGGCCGCCGCGGTTGCGGACGGCATGGTGCCGCTCGCCCTGGGCACCCAGACCGCCGGATCGGTGATCCGTCCGGCGTCGTTCTGCGGCGTTGTCGGCTTCAAGCCGAGCTTTGGCGTGATCCCGCGCGCCGGGGTAAAGATGCTCTGCGACAGCCTCGACACGATCGGGACGATGGCGCGCAACGTAGCCGATGCGGCGTTCTTTGCCGGAATCCTCGGCGGCCGGCCGTCATTGCGCGCGGTTGCGATGCCCGCCGCCCCGCCCTGCTTCGGCTTCTACCGGACGCCGATGTGGGAGGAAGCGGAGCCGACCACCGCCGCGGCGCTCGACCATGCCCGCGCCGCGCTCGAGCGCTCCGGCGCCCGGGTCGCCGAGATCGCCGTGCCGCCGGAGCATCGCGGGCTGACCGCCGCGCAGGACGCGGTCATGGGCTTCGAGCTGGTGCGCGGGCTTGCCTATGAGCGCCTGCGGCACAGCGCCGAGCTGTCGCCGCGGCTCGCCCAGCTGGTCGACGCGGGCATGGCGATCGGCGCCGATGCCTATGATGCGGCGCGCGCCGAAACCGAAGCGGCGCGCGAGCGGCTCGGCGGATTTTTCGGGCCGTGCGAGGCGATGCTGGTGCCGGCCGCGCCGGGCGAGGCGCCCGCCGGGCTCGGCTATACC
>CAYMRQ010000088.1:0-3804 GCA_964392845.1 uncultured Rhizobium sp. | reverse complement strand
GCAACCCGGTGTTCAGCCGGATGTGGACCCTGCTCGGGGTGCCCTGCGTGACCTTGCCGGCGATCTGGGGCGCCAGCTTGCTGCCGACCGGGATCCAGCTCGTCGGCCGGCCGGGTCACGACGCGCGGCTGATGATGGCCGCGCTGTTCGCCGAGCGCGCGCTGGCCGAGGCCCAATGAATCGGCGCGCCGGCGCGCTGGTGCTGGTCGCCACCGCGATCCTCGCCGGCTGCGGCGCGCTCGACCCCTACCCGACCCCGCCGCGCGCCGCGCAGCCCGGTGCATCAACCGGTCCGCGGGTCGCGATCTGCTACAACTCGCTGACCACCTCGCTTGCCCAAGTGCAGGCCGAGGCGCAGGAGGAATGCAGCGCCGGCACGCTCGCCGAACCGGCCGACACCGATTGGTATCTGCAGAACTGCCCGCTGTTGCTGCCGGCCCGTGCAACCTTCCTGTGCACGGCGAAGAAATAGTCCCGCACCGCGGGCACCGCGACACAGCGTCCAGTAGCGAGAGCCCGGCAATGTGCTATCCTTAATGGTTCTCCGGCGGCGGCGGCGACATGGACTACGAAAGTTTCTTCACGCAGCGCCTCGATGCGCTCCGCGCCGAGGGGCGGTACCGCGTCTTTGCCGATCTCGAACGGCGCTGCGGCCGGTTTCCGCGCGCCTTCGATCACCGGATCGGCGCCGAGGTCACGGTGTGGTGCTCGAACGATTACCTCGGCATGGGGCAGCACCCGGCGGTGCTCGGCGCCATGATCGCGGCGATCGAGGAATTCGGCGCCGGCGCCGGCGGCACCCGCAACATTTCCGGCAACGCCCATCTGCACCTGCTGCTAGAACAGGAGCTGGCCGATCTGCATCGACGCGAGGCGGCGCTTGTCTTCACGTCAGGCTATGTCGCCAACGAGGCGGCGCTGTCGACGCTGGCGCAGGAGGTCCCCGGCACGATCGTATTGTCGGACGCGCGCAACCACGCCTCGATGATCGCCGGCATCCGCAACAGCCGCGCCGAGAAACAGATCTTCCATCACAACGACCCCGATGATCTGGCGCGCCATCTCGCCGCGCTGCCGGCCGATCGGGCAAAGCTGGTGTGTTTCGAGTCGGTCTATTCGATGGATGGCGATGTGGCGCCAATCGCGGCGTTGTGCGATGTCGCCGAGCGCTTCGGCGCGATGACCTATCTCGACGAGGTCCACGCGGTCGGTCTCTACGGTCCGCGCGGCGGCGGCATCGCCGAGCGCGACGGGGTCCCGCAGCGCCCGACGGTGATCCAGGGCACGCTGGCCAAGGCGTTCGGGGTGATGGGCGGGTATGTCGCCGGTTCGGCCGCGCTCATCGATTTCCTGCGCAGCCATGCGCCGGGTTTCATCTTCACGACCTCGTTGCCGCCGGCGCTGGCGGCGGGCGCGCTCGCCGCGGTGCGTCACCTGAAACAGAGCCATGCCGAACGGCTGCGCCATCAGGACCGGGTGGCCCTGGTCAAGCGCCGCCTCGCCGAGGCGGGGCTGCCGCTGATGCCGTCTGAAAGCCACATCGTGCCGGTGCTGATCGGCGACGCCGGGTTGTGCAAGGCGGCCTCGGACGCGCTCTTGCAGCGGCACCGGATCTACGTGCAGCCGATCAACTACCCGACGGTGCCGCGCGGCACCGAGCGGCTGCGCCTCACGCCGACGCCCTTACACAGCGACGCCGATATCGAGGCGCTGGTCGCCGCCCTCTCCGAGGTCTGGCAGAGCCTCACCCCGCGCAAGGTGGCGTGACCCGCTCCGGCATCGCCAAATGGTGGTCGAGGCTCGCCTCAAGGCGCTCGGTCATCAAGCGCTGATAAGGCTGAGGGTCGCTGCGCAGCTGCAAGGATTGCAGCGCGTCGATGTAGGCCGCACGGTGCTCCGGACCGATGACGATCGGCGGATAGCCGGCCTGGATCAGCAGCAGGTTCGTCAAGAGCCGTGCAGTTCGGCCGTTGCCGTCGCTGAACGGATGGATCGCGACGAGCCGCACGTGCGCCGCAAAGGCGGTCCCGGGCCCGGCCGGCGCGGCGCCAAGCCAAGCCGCGAAATCGCCCATCAAGGCCGGAATCTCAAAGGGCGAGGGCAGCACCAGGGGTGACCCGGCAATCGCCCGCTTGCGTCGGCGGTAGCGCCCGGCCTCCTCGGGATCGACGCGCGTTTGGATCAGCCGGTGGATCTCGCGGATGTCGATTTCGCGCACCGCCTCGCCAGAAGCGGCAAGCCCACGGACAAGGTGCAGCGCATCGCGATGGCCGAGCGCCTCAAGATGATCCTTGAGCGGCTTGCCGCCGATCGTGATGCCTTTTTCGAGGACGATCGCGGTCTCGCTGCGGGTCAGCGTGTTGCCCTCGATGGCGTTCGAGCTGTAGGTCAGCTCGACATCGTACCAGGCCGCCAGCGCGTCGAGGCTCTGCCGGTTCCGCGGCCGCAACCGGTCGAGCCGCTCTTTCAATCGGCGCAGCCGGTCGCCGTCGCCGCCGGTCATCGCGCGGTGCTGCGGGCCGGGAACGTCACGCGCTCATCGATGCCCGCCGGGTCCTCGTGGATGATGATCTCGGCATGCGGAAAAGCACTGTTGAGCAGCGCCTCGACGGCGTCGGAGATTTCGTGCGCGCGCAGCAGGTTCATCTCGCCATCCATCTCGATATGGAGCTGGATGAACGCGGTCGGGCCGGCGATGCGGGTGCGGATGTCGTGGACCGCGGCGACGTCGGGATGGCTCTCGGCGATCGCGCGGACGCGCGCGCGCTCATGGTCGGGCAGCTCGCGGTCCATCAGCTGGGTCAAGGACAGGCGCGCGATCTTGACCGCGCTATAGATGATCCAGACCCCCACCGCGCCGCCGAACAGCGGGTCGAGCAGCGGCACCGAAAACGAATTGCTGATCGCCAAGGTCGCGATCACGCTCAGATTGAGGATGACGTCGCCGCGGTAGTGTAATTCGTCGGCGCCGATCGCCAGCGACCCGGTAAGTCGCACGACATGGCGCTGATACGTGACCAGCCCGATCGTCACGACGATCGAGAACAGCATCACCGCGATGCCGGCCGTCGGGTTGGCGACCGGCTCGGGCGAGACCAGCCGGCGGATCGCCTCGGCCATCAGCAAGACCGCGCTGCCGACGAGGAAGGCCCATTGCTCGAGCGCGGCGAGCGGCTCGGCCTTGCCGTGGCCAAAACGGTGCTCGCGATCGGCCGGCACCGAGGCGTGCCGCACGGCGAAGAAAGTCACCAGCGAGGCGGCGGCGTCGACCAGCGAGTCGACCAGGCTCGACAACAGCGCGACCGACCCCGTCCCGATCCAGGCAATGAATTTGGCGACGATCAGCACCAGCGCGACCGACAGTGACGCCCAGGTCGCGCGCAGGCGCAGGCGTTGCGCCGCTGTGGGCGCCGCTGTGGGCGCCGCTGTGGGCGCCGCTGTGGGCGCCGCTGTGGGCGCTGACGTGGCGTGGTCGGTCATGGAAAGAGGCGTTCCTTGCGCCATGCCTCGCCGTCGCGAACAAACACCACCCGATCATGCAGCCGAAACGGCCGTTCCTGCCAGAATTCGATCTGCTGCGACTGTACGCGGAAGCCCGACCAGTGCGCCGGCCGTGGTACGACGGGCCGCTCGGCATACTGCCGGGCAAACATCGCAAAGCGCTGTTCGAGCGCGTCGCGGCTTTGCAGCGGGCGCGACTGGTCCGAGGCCCAGGCGCCGATCTGGCTGTCGCGCTGCCGGGTCGCGAAATAGGCATCGGCCTCGTCCTCGGCGACCGGCGCGAAGGTGGCCACGATGCGGACC
>CAYMRQ010000087.1:17522-17760 GCA_964392845.1 uncultured Rhizobium sp. | reverse complement strand
CGACGGCGCCGTGGGAGCCACCGCCGGCATCACCGCTTCCGGCCCCGACCCCTCGTTCCACGCCGTGTCGGCCGGCAGGATCAACGTCGCGATCTGCCCCGGCGGCGTCCGCGCCGCGGCGATCGCCAGCGCGCCGTCGGCGGCGATTCCTTTCGCATTGGGCGAGGTTTTGACCCAGTGCGAGTTGGGCCGCGCCAACCCCTCGATGTCGGAGGTCAGCGGGGCGTCGTATTGCCGG
>CAYMRQ010000087.1:1916-17512 GCA_964392845.1 uncultured Rhizobium sp. | reverse complement strand
TCAAGAGCGTTTCGGCCAGAAGTACGTATCACCCGAGTGGTACCTCGGCACTCAGGTTGTCGCGGGTGACCGTCAAGCGTCGATGGGGCTGGTTCGCGGGGTCACGCCGTCGGCATTGCTCGTTCGTCGTCAGGTGGAGATCGAAGAAGGCGACTGGCCCCAGGCGGGCGAGGTCATGGTAGGTCGCATGGTCGCCGACGATATTGACCATCCCCGACATCGCCTTGTTGGCGTTGTGGATGTTGGCCAGCCCGTTAGCCAGCCCCGGCCCCAGATGGAGGAGGGTCGCCGCCGGCCTGTCGCTCATTCGGTAATACCCGTCGGCCGCGCCGGTAACCACTCCCTCGAACAGGCCAAGCACGCAGCGCATCCCGTCGACCCGGTCGAGCGCGGCAACAAAATGCATCTCCGAGGTGCCGGGATTGGCAAAGCACACATCAACCCCGCCGCCAACCAGCGTGCGTACCAGGCTTTCCGCACCGTTCATCACATCTCTCCGCTTTGCCGCGCGGCCCGACCCGATCCGGGCGCCAAATCCCGCCACATCCTGCCGGGCGGAGGGCGAGGGGGCAAGATCGCGAACGTGGCTCGCTGCGGCGTCGGAGTGATGCTCTCTTTTTGTCAAAGGCATGAGAGCACATGTTGCGGCTTGCGGGAGCATTACCTAACTAAATATGTCATTTATCCCGACTTAGCGGAGAGCGTGCGATGGCTGAAGCTCGACCATATGAAATGACCATCGACGAGGAGATTCAAGAGGTATCCATGTTCCGGCCGCACGTTGTAGTGCTCGGCGCGGGCGCTAGCCGAGCTACGTGCCCCTCAGGTGACGCCGAAGGGAAGATCCTCCCACTGATGGCAGATTTGGTCGACGTTCTTGGCTTGAGAGCCGTACTCAACGGGTGGGACCTAAACCCAAACCGGAATTTTGAGGAAATCTTCAGCGAACTTTACGCGGCGGGACGCGGTAAAGAAGTTGATATTTTACAAAGAATCGTGGAGACTTATTTTCAGAATGTCCAAATCCCGGACGAGCCCACTGTCTATGATCATTTACTATTGTCTTTACGCGGACATGATTTAATCGCGTCATTCAACTGGGATCCGCTGCTCATACAGGCCTACAGGCGGAATGGAAGAGTGATAGAGTTGCCCCGTTTGGCGTTTCTTCATGGCAACGTCGCCGCCGGTTATTGCCCGCATGATAGAATTAAAGGAAATGCGAATGCACCATGCAGCCGATGCGGACATCCACTGAAGCGAACTCCACTCCTTTATCCCATCTATCAGAAAAATTATGGCGATGATGAATTTATCGCGGCTGAATGGGCAGAATTAAAATTCGCAATCAAGCATGCATTTATGATTACGATCTTTGGCTATAGTGGTCCAAAAACGGACCGGGAAGCAATTACTGCTATGAGCGAGGCATGGGGACCTGTCGAAAAACGCGCTTTGGAGCAAACAGCCTTCATCACGGTGCAGCGTCCAGAGGACATTCGCGAAAATTGGACCAAATTCATCCATACGCATCACTATGAGATACAGGCTGATTTCTATCACTCTTGGATCGCCAATCACCCTCGTCGAACTGGGGAGGCGTATTGGAATCAATATTTCATGGTAAAATTTCTTCATGGCAATCCGTTGCCAAAGGATGCGGATTTCCCGGCGCTTTGGGATTGGTTCGCACGCTTTATTGATCCGGAACGGACGGCGGAGGAAAAACGACGCTCAGAGCAAGCTGGCGGCAGCAGCCGAGCGTTTTCCGGGTGATCATCCAAACCTCTCGGGCGCCCGGGCGGGCAGCGCGGAAAATGAATCGGTTCCAGTTAGCCTGCGGCTTGTCTTTTGACCCCGTATCGCGGCTCCGGGATCGGCAGGCTGTCCTCCCGGGCGACCGCAAGCCACGCCGCCCGCCTTCTCGACTTCGGCGAGGGCCTCGGCTGGAGTATCGCCAAAGGCCGAACACGATCGCAGATCCGGCACATCGGCGACCGAGGCGCCATCGGCCTGCGACCAGAAGAATTTGATGTGGTACTTGGGCGTCATTGTGATCCCGTTTCGCTTTCGGCTTCGATTTCGCGGGTCCGCCGTTCGATCTCGGCGCTGTTGAGATGCAACGCCCGCTCGAACTGGTCGATTCCCGCATCGAGGATGACCGACGCCAATTGAGCCGGGGTCGGATGAAAGCTCTCGGTCTCCAGCCTCGTGACGAGTTCCTCCAGCTTCTTCCATCGCGATTGCCGCATCGGGACCTTCGGCTTGATGTCGGCGCCGTCAAGACCGGGCCGACCGCCGGTTGAGCGCAGCCGGCGAAAAAGCTCCTGCCGCACCGCATAGGCGGATATCGGCGAACCGCCCGACGGGATGGCGTCGACACGCTCGGCATCAAGGCCTTTCTCGATTTCCTCGGGCATGATTCTGCGCCGCGTCCTCGGCTCGACAATTTTCAGCCTAGGCTTTGCCTTGTCGGTAATGACCAGACGAGCCATGCCCTCTCCTTTACGTGTCGAAATCATGGATCTTATAGAAGGTGTCGTTGACCTCGATGACGACCTCGCCCTGGTTTAACGCCCGGCCCATGCCATGCAAGAGCCGGCGGACATCCGCCAGATGCTCGGCGAAGGCATCGCCATCGACCCAGGAGTAAACGAGCGTCACCTCCTCGATGATCAGCGCGGCAGTCTCGGGGTTCAGCCAGGCGCCCTGGGCTGGCGGCATGCGCGTTGCGCCGCCGCCTACCTGCGATAGGACCTCCATCGCTCTGACCACCCAGCTCTCGAACTCGACTGGCTTACCGTCGCGATCGCACGACGGAATGTAGATCGTGACCCGATCCTGGGTGGCCTCCGCCGCCGCGCCGAAGGCCTCGACCAGATTGACCGCCACGCGCTCCCCCGTGTTCGCATGGGCTATATGGCACTTTCGGTCCCGAAAGTAAAGCTTGGCAAGGAGGCCCGTGGGTCGACGAATGAGGCGAGGCGGCCTGACAAAGATCCGGACGGCAAAGGGTGCTCATTCGCCTCCGCGCGGCGACTGAAACATCAGGTCTTCAGCGTCGTGCGGTAATAGATCCGGTCGAGCGGCAGCGGTTTGGTCAGCAATCCTTGTTCTACGGAGCCCTGGATCGCCCGCTCGATGGTGCGCCCCATCGCGTTGAGGCCGAGCGGGTAGGGGTCGTCGCCGATGACGGCCCGTTGCTCCGCGAGATCCCGGCCCGGGAAGTAGAGGGTGGTCGCGGCGGCGCGGCGGGCGCGCTCATAGGCGATCTCCTTCGAGCGCCGGAACGCGTCGAACAGCTCCAGCGCCACCCAGGGATGCTCCTTGAGGATGCGGTTCTGCACGATGACGTGGTGGTTCGCCTGGAAGCAGCCGGTCTTGCGATAGAAGTCGAACACGACTTCCTTGCCGTCATCGGCGAAGAGCTTTTTCAGGCGCGGGTTGCCGTCGATTGGCGTCCCGCCCCACCGGTCGACGACCGTCGGATCGCCAGCGGTGACGCGCGCCGCCGGGCGGATCGCCGTGCAGGCGTCGATCTCGCCGGAATCAAGCATCCGGTCGAGCGTTTGGTCGGCGGTCAGCCAGTGGTGGGTGACGCCGCGGGGTCCGGCCTTGTCGAGACCGAGCGCCCCGCCATGGCTGAGCGCCCTGGTGCGGCCGTTGAACCAGACATTGTCGCCGGCCTCGATGCCATAGAGGTCCTTCAGCGTGATGCGGAACCATAAGGCCGCGGTCATGTCGTAATCAGGGACGCCGATCCGCTTGCCCTTCAAATCGGCGAGGCCAGCGATGCCGGCGGCCGTGTTGACGTAGAGGTAAGGCCAGTGGTGCCCACGGCTCAGGAACACCGGCAGCGCCGACCAGTCCCATTTGGTGCCGTCGCTCCGCTCCAGCGCCAACAGCGTCTCCGAGATCGACATCTCCGCCACGTCGAATTCGTCATAGAACAGATTGCGCAGAAACAGCGTCGAGGGATCGAGCGTGACGCAATCCAATTCGATGTTCTGCGGCTTTACCGCCCCGTCTTTCAGCGGCTGGACGCGCGGATTGTCGGAAAACGCCATCGTCAGTCGGATCGTCATGCCGGCCTCATCTGCTCAGCGTTCGGGATGCCCGGTCTTCAGAGCGTCTCATTTCGAGGATAGCCCCTCGCCCGCCCTCGGACTATCGCCCTCGGAAGAAGGATGCGACGACGGTAAAATTGCCACAATCGTATGTTAGCCTTCGTCATGCTGTGATCGCGAGGACCGGAGGGGATTTTGCTGCTGATTTGCTGCAGAAAACCGGAGCAACAAAATCCGGGAGTGAGGCGCGCCGCGGCTTTCGGGGCGTATTTCAACCTGGAGGATAGGTTTTTGCTGCTGATTTCTTGCAGATTCAGCGAGAGCATTGGCGGATGGCCCAACTCCAGGTTGGGCCAGCCGCCGGCCGCACCGGCTGATGGCGCGGCGAAAGGCGCGCGGCGCCTCGCGTTCCGCCGATTGTCGCCGCCGCGCTCGCGCCCTACACTCCGGGGCGCAATCCCGGGCGAGCGGCACTGCAAGAATCCGCTCAGCAGCAACAGGAGCGAACCATGGCTCTGGTACCGTTGGCGACAAAGGGCAACTATTTTCACGTCTACGATTTTCGGGTGAAGCCGGGGAGGGGCGACGATTTCATCGACCTCTTCAACAAGTTCGATTATGGCGACAACAATCCGTTCCACCGCTCGTCGGCGCAGGTCAAGGATGGCGTCTTGTGCCGCGACGCCGCCGATCCCGACCATTTCTACCTGATCGGCGAATGGCGCGACATCGACGAGCATCGCCGGATTCGCGAAGAGGTGGCGCGCGAGATCCGGCCGGAATTCGTGACGCTGATCGAGGGCGGGCATTTCGTGCCGAGCTATGCCGAGATCGTGTCGGCGACACCGCAAGAGGTGCTCGACAAGTCGCAGCACGCATAATCGGCCTTTAACGGGCCAGCCCTGCCGTCACCGTCGCGTCCGAAAAAATCGGCGCAGCAATTCGCCGGCGGCGCGCTCGGCGATGCCGCCGTAGATCTCCGGGCGGTGGTGGCAGGTCGGCTGGTCGAAGATGCGCGGGCCGTGCTCGACCCCGCCGCCTTTCGCATCGTAGGCGGCGAAATAGAGCCGGCGAATATGCCCCAGGCCGATCGCCGCGGCGCACATCGGGCAGGGCTCCAGCGTGACGTAGAGATCGCAGCCGGCGAGCCGCTTGGCGCCGAGCCGGGCGGCGCCCTCGCGCAGCACCAGCATCTCGGCATGCGCGGTCGGGTCATGGTCGCGCTCGACCCGGTTGCCGGCGGCGGCGATGATGGTCCCGACGCCGTCGACCAGCACCGCGCCGACCGGCACCTCGCCCGCTGCCCCGGCCGAAGCGGCCTCATCGAGGGCGCGCGCCATCGTAGCTGGTATCGGTGGCGTTGCAATTCCTGGGGTTATCATCGGCGGGAATTGCCCGGATGCGCCGCTCGGCCTATGTCGTCTCTGCGCATCGCCTCCCTCATCCGCGCCAGACGGGGTCCGCACCATGGCACAACCTGCGATCGGCCAGCTAGAACCGATCGCCCCTCAGCGGATCGCCCCCCAGCGCATCGCAAAGGTGCTGGCGCGCGCTGGGCTGTGCTCGCGCCGCGACGCCGAGCGCTGGATCGCCGAGGGGCGGGTCGCGGTCGACGGCACCGTCTTGACCAGCCCGGCGGTCACGGTGACGGCGGAAAACGAGGTCCGGGTTGACGGCCGGCCGTTGCCCGAGCCGGAGCGGGCCCGGTTGTGGCGCTATCACAAGCCGGCCGGGCTGGTCACCACCCACCGCGACGAGAAGGGCCGGCCCACGGTGTTTGCCGCCCTCCCCGCCGGCCTGCCGCGCCTGGTTTCGATCGGCCGCCTCGACCTCAATTCCGAGGGCCTGTTGCTGCTGACCAATGACGGCGCCCTCGCCCGCCGTCTCGAATTGCCGGCGACCGGCTGGGTGCGGCGCTACAAGGTGCGAGTGCACGGGTTTGTCGATGCCACGCGGCTCGCCGCGCTGGCCCGCGGGACCACCGTCGACGGCATCGTCTATGGGCCGAACCGCGCCGAGCTGGAACGCCAGCAGGGGTCGAACGCCTGGATCACCCTGTCGTTGCAGGAGGGCAAGAACCGCGAGGTGCGGCGGGTTCTCGAACATCTCGGCTATCCGGTCACCCGGTTGAT
Organism: uncultured Rhizobium sp.; assembly: GCA_964392845.1. Taxonomy (GTDB): domain Bacteria; phylum Pseudomonadota; class Alphaproteobacteria; order ATCC43930; family CGMCC-115725; genus DATARH01. The sequence goes on along the minus strand of CAYMRQ010000087.1, from coordinate 11,313 downwards.
CCGGCTGGCTTATGGGCCGTTCCAGCTCGGCCATCTCGCGCGCGGCGCGATCGAGGAGGTCCTGCAGAAGGTGCTCGCCGAACAGCTCGGCAGACCTGCAGCCGCAAAGGCGGCAGCCAATACCCTCTCCGTCGTCCCGGCGAAGGCCGGGACCCACCTTCGCCGTGGATACCGGCCTTCGGCGGTATGACAGGATAGGGCGCGAGGGGCACGCGATGATCGACCGGTTTTTCGGCGTTACATCCGGCGATAGCACCATTCGCACCGAGATCATCGCCGGCGCGACGACCTATCTGACGATGGCCTACATCGTCTTCGTCAACCCGGTGATACTCGCCGATGCCGGCATGGACCGCGGTGCGGTGTTCGTCGCGACCTGCCTTGCCGCCGCGCTGGCCACGCTGTTGATGGCGCTTCTGGCCAATTACCCGCTGGCGCTGGCGCCGGGGATGGGGATCAACGCCTATTTTACCTATGGCGTGGTCAAGGGGCTGCACTACAGCTGGGAGGTTGCGCTCGGCGCGGTCTTCCTGTCCGGGTTCCTGTTCCTGATCCTCAGCGTGACCCGCATCCGGTCGTGGATCGTCGATGCCATCCCGATGTCGCAGAAGATGGCGATCTCGGTCGGGATCGGCTTGTTTCTCGGGATCATCGCGCTGAAGGAAGCCGGCATCATCACGGCGAGCCCGGATACGCTCGTCACCCTCGGCGATTTGCATGCGCCGGCGGCATTGCTCGCCGGCGCGGGGTTTCTGGTCATGGTGGCGCTCGACCGCCGCGCCGTTCCCGGCGCCATCATCGTCGCGGTGCTCGGCACCGCAGCCGCCGGCATCCTGTTGCATGTCTCGCCGTTTTTCGGGATTGCCGCGCTGCCGCCGAGCCTCGCCCCGACCTTCCTCGCGCTCGATGTGCGCGGCGCGCTCGATGCCGGCCTGGCGACGATCGTCTTCGTCTTCCTGTTTGTCGATCTGTTCGACAACACCGGCACGCTGATCGGGGTCGCGCACCGCGCTGGCCTCCTCGACCGCGACGGCCGGCTGCCGCGGGCCGAGCGCGCCTTTGCCGCCGCCTCGCTCGCCGCTATGGGCGGCGCGCTCGTTGGCACCTCGACCGTGACGAGCTACATCGAGAGCGCCGCCGGGGTCAAAGCCGGCGGGCGCACCGGGCTGACCGGCGTGACGGTCGCGGCGCTGTTTCTGCTGACGCTGTTCCTGGCGCCGCTCGCCCAGTCGGTCCCGGTCTACGCCACCGCCCCAGCCCTGTTGTTCGTCGCCTGCCTGATGGCCCGCGGCTTCGCCGAGCTCGACTGGGACGACCCGACCGAATACGCCCCGGCGGCGGTGACCGCGCTGGCGATGCCGCTGACCTTCTCGATCGCCAACGGGATCGCCCTCGGCTTCATCAGCTATGCCGCGGTCAAGCTGCTCTCCGGCCGGTTTGCCGAGGCGGGGCCGTCGATGACCGTGCTCGCCGCGCTGTTCATCGTGAAATATGCGTTCTTCTGACGCAAAGCCGCGTGGGCTGCGCATCGTCGGCGGCGTTCATCGCGGTCGGCGGCTCTTCGCGCCGTCCGGCGAGCTTGTGCGGCCGACCAGCGATCGCGCCCGCGAGGCGTTGTTCAATATCCTGTCGCACGGAGATTTTGCCGCCTCGGGGCTGCCTTTCGCCGCGCGTCCGGTGCTCGACGCCTTCGCCGGCTCCGGCGCGCTCGGCCTCGAAGCATTGTCGCGCGGCGCCAGCGCGGCCGCCTTCATCGAAGAGGACCGGGAGGCGCTTGCCGCGCTGCGCCGCAATGTCGCCGCGCTCGGCGAGCGCGACCGCGCCCAGATCGTCGCCGGCGATGCGAGGCGGCCGCCGCGCGCCGCCATGGCCTGCGCTGTCGCGTTCCTCGACCCGCCCTACCGCAGCTTGCTTGCCGCGCCGGCCCTGGGTGCGCTCGCTGCTGCCGGCTGGCTGACCCCGGACGCGCTCGTCGTGATCGAGGTCGCCGCGCGCGAGGAATTGCCGATGCCCGGCGGCTTCACCATGATAGACGAGCGCGTTTACGGCGCCGCGCGGCTCGTCTTCCTGCGCCGCGAGCGCGCCCCGACCGGAGAGCAGCGATGACCGATAACCTGCCCGAAAAACTCCCTCGGGTGACCCTGCCGGACGGCGAGAGCGTGCCGGCCTTTGGCCTGGGCACCTGGCATATGGGCGAGGACCGCCGCCGCGCGGCCGAGGAGGCGGCAGCCGTCAAGCTCGGCATCGAGCTCGACATGACCCTCATTGACACAGCCGAGATGTATGGCAATGGCGCGGCCGAGGAGATCGTCGCGCAGGCCGCCGCGGGGCTGCGCGAGCGCCTCTTCATCGTCAGCAAGGTCTTGCCCTACAACGCCTCGCAGAAGGGGGTGGTCGAGGCCTGCGAGCGCAGCCTCAAACGGCTCAAGACCGACCGGATCGATCTTTATTTGCTGCATTGGCGCGGCTCGGTGCCGCTCGCCGAGACTCTCGCGGGGTTCGCGCAGCTGAAACGCGACGGCAAGATCCGCCATCACGGCGTCAGCAATTTCAATACCGACGACATGCAGGAATGGGTCGGTCTGGCCGGCGGTGAGACCGTCGCCTCCAACCAGATCCTCTACAATCTCGCCCGCCGCGGCCCGCAATATGAGCTGATCCCATGGTGCCGCGAGCGCCGCATTTCGATCATGGCCTATTCGCCGATCGAGCAGGGCCGCATCCTCGGCAACAAGACGCTGCAGGAGGTCGCCGCCCGGCATGGCGCGACCGCGGCGCAGGTCGCGCTCGCCTGGCTATTGCGCCAGGACGGGATGATCGTGATCCCGAAGGCGACGAAAGCGGAGCATGTGCGCGAGAACCGCGGCGCGCTTGACCTGGCGCTCGACGCGCAAGACCTCGCCGCGCTCGACCGCGCCTTCCCGCCGCCCAAGGGCCGCTCGGCGCTCGGGATGCTGTAACGTCGGCCGGCGTGTCGGTTTTTTCGGCTCGATTGCCTGCCGCGGGTGTTGTCGTCAAAGTAGCGCGCCAATACCCTGGTGGGGCCCCTATGGCCGATCTGACGATCTATCTCGGCAACAAGAACTACTCCTCCTGGTCGCTGCGCCCGTGGCTGGTGCTGAAGCACACCACGGTCGCCTTCGACGAGGTGGTGATCCCGCTCTATCAGCCCGGCAGCCGGGAGACGATATTGAAATACTCGCCCTCGGGGCGGGTGCCGGCACTGCGCCACGACGCGATCACGGTGTGGGAGAGCCTGGCGATCTGCGAATACCTCGCCGAATCCTTCCCGAATTTCGAGCTGTGGCCGCAAGACCAGGCGGCGCGCGCCTGCGCGCGGGCGGTCAGCGCCGAGATGGCGGCCGGGTTCCACGCCTTGCGCGAGCATCTGCCGATGAATGTCCGCTCCAGCTTTCCCGGGCGCGGCGTCACCCCCGAGGTGCAGGCCGACATCAACCGGATCATGGCGATCTGGCGCGATAGCCGCACCCGCTTCGGCGAGGGCAACGGCGATTTCCTGTTCGGCCAGTTCACCATCGCGGACGCAATGTTCGCCCCGGTGGTGACGCGCTTCCGCACCTACAAGATCGACCTCGAGCGCGAGGCCGAGGCGTATTGCGAGACGATCACGGCGATGCCGGCGATGCAGGAATGGATCGCCGCCGCGAAGAACGAGCCAATGATCGTCGAGGCGTACGAGTTCTGACGATCGCAGGAGCCCACACGCCGCTGAGCTATACCCACTCAGCCTCGGCGAGCGCGATGATGTCCTTCACGGTGTCGCACTCTTTTAACAGCAGAAACGTCCGCTCGGCCAGCAGCTTGCCGGCGGCGCTGTCGGAGGGATAGTGCAACCCCAGCACCTCGCGGTTGCGGGAGATCCGCTCGGCGACGCGCTGCAAGGGCCCGTGCTCCGGATGGTTCACCCCGCCCGGGCCTTGCGCTTGGTTTGCCGCCGGAGGCATGACCTCAGCCAGGCACAGGGCGGCCAGATACGATTGGGTCGAATGGCCGCTCGGGTATGCGGCATGCCCGGGGACCTCGATCGGCGGCATCAATGCCGGTGACAGTGTCGAGGGCCGCGGCCGATTGAACTTCGCCTTGTAATGCATTGCCTGAAATTCGCCGACCCGCAGCGCGATTACCGCCAGCCCGAAGGTCCAGGGATGGGATTCCGGGGTGAAACTGAGGATCCCGCGAAAATAACCGATCACGCCAACGCGATCCACCTGTCTTCTCGCCTCGCTGAAAACTGCGGGGCGGTACTCGATCAATTTGATCAGCTGGGCGATTTCGCCGACAACAGCGGCGGCAGCGGGGATCGCAGGGAGGGCGATCGCGGCCCAAGTCAGGGGGTTAGCGGCGCCTGCAATCGGAACGACACCGGCTGGCAGCAGCGCCGGCGGAATGCTTACTCCGACCAGCTCGCCGATCACGACGATCGAATAAAATTCAGCGGTCCACGGAGGCAACGGAAAATCGCGCGCAATGCCAGGCGCGTTTCGAAAGACACGGGGGAGGTCGGTGGGCGGCCATTTGTTGCCGCGGTACCAATCCTCGGGAGCCTGCTCATCCAGCGCCGGAGAAACACCAATCGGCCGGACGGGTGTCCCAGGCCCGCCCGAACCGGGGGTGCCCCCCGTCCCGATATCGATGTCGATATCAATGTCGATATCAGTGGGTCCAATGCCTCCAGTCATCAAAGTTCTCCCTCTTTACGATTTCCGCGCGGGTTGGTTGGCGTCATTAGCTCGGTAGGCCGGCGATGTGCAAACGCTCGATATACGCTTCTCTGATCTCAGGATCGCGAAACGGTTGGCGCGTGAGCTGCCACTCGCAAAGACGGAAATCGGGTTCCCAGTGCATAAGCTGCTTTGCGCAGTCGCGCGCTTCATCCAATCGATCGAGGGCAACCAGAGCGGCAATCATGTAGCGAAGATTGCCGCTGTAGGCCGGGTTTTCCGAGCGCGACATGCTGCTCCACTTGACCGTCTCCTCGAAATCACCATTGGCGTAATGGGCAAGCGCCAGACAGCCATAATAGTAAAATAGCCCCTGGTCGTAGGGTGATAAACGCAACCCGTGCTCGGCGTGCTTTACCGCCTCGGCACCACGCCCGATATAAGCCAAGGTGGGGCTAGACAGGATCCAGGCAAGCGAATTGTTCGGACAGGCCGACAGGGCGCGCTCGAAATAAAGCAGGGCGGTGTCGTATTCATGAAACAGGTAGGATTTGAGGTGGCCCATCGTCGCCAGCGCGAGCGCATTCTGGCGGTCGAGGTCGATTGCGCGCGTCGCGAGGGCGACCGCGGCAGCAGCATCCTCGTTGGGATTAGCCGACCAGCCCTGTCCGATACAAAGGCTGTACAATCGCGCGGCCCAGGCGACAGGCATGGCAAATCCCGGATCTGCCGCGATCGCCTTGTTTAGGAATTCGCGCGCCGGCTGAACCCGGCCGCGATCGATGCTGCCGATGACATCAAGCGCGCGCAACGTATAATCATAGGCGGTGAAATTTTCGGGCCGTTTTCGCATCGACCGGCGCAACTCGGCCGTTCGCACATGCGGGGCGATGCCGCCGACCACCCGCCAGACGATGCGATCCTGCACATCGAATAAATCGCCGGCATCGATGTCGGCGCGATCGCCCCACAGGCTTGCTCCGGTAACCGCGTCGATCAGCTGCGTTGAGACGCGCACCGGGCGCGCCAACCGCCGAATGCTGCCGACAAGCACGTAGCGGACACCAAGCGCGCGGCCGATTTCGTGAGGATCGGGGTGCTGCGCACGGTAGCGCAGGGTCGAGCCGCGCGAAATCACCATAAGCTCGTGCAGCCCGGACAGCGAGACAATGATGTCCTCAACGATTCCGTCTGCGAAGTAATCGTCCTCGGGGTTTCCAGTAAGATTCTGAAACGGCAGCACGGCGATCGACGGCAATAGATCTTCCCGAAATCTGGCAGGCGCGGTGAACCTACCGATCTCGGTATCGAGAGCATACGCCTTAACCGGCTTTTCGAAATTCTTGAGCTGCAGGTAGCCAAGATCGCGCACTCGGTTGCCGATCGAACCGCGCACGAGATCATAAACGGCTTCGGACAAGACGATGCCCCCGGGATTGGCGTATTCCTGCAGCCGGGCGGCAACATTGACGCCATCTCCGTAGATATCGTCTTCGGTGCTGACGACATCGCCGAGATGCACCGCGATGCGCAGCGCGATCGTTAGCTCGTCGTTCTGCGACGTGCCGCGCGGGGAAAGAATTGCGCGGTGAACCGCCAGCCCCCACTCGACCGCGTCGAGCGCGCTGGCGAATTCGGCTAGAACCCCGTCTCCGGTCGATTTGACGACTTTGCCGTGGTGCTCGCCCGCCTTGGGGCGAATGATTTCGGTGAGGATCTCCATCCAGCGCTGATGGGTGCGCCGCTCATCGGTCGCCATCAGGATCGAGTAGCCGACAATATCGACAAACGCGACCGCGGCAAGCCGACGCGCGCCTGTTACGGGTAGGGCTGCCTGGGAGGGTTCTGACGGAACACCTTGCATCTGGGGGCGCCAAGGTCGGCATCGTTGCGTGCCGCAGACGGATCGTCCATGATGATCAGCGCGTTTGCAAGGGGCTTGCTTGCAACAATCCGGACGGCAAGGAACCGGCGGCGGGGGTGACGCCAATTGCCGCCGCATACCGCAATCAGGGGGAATGTCGTGTCCGACGGGCAGCGCTTCAGGCAATACATGGCTTTCGCAACAAACCCCGGCCTGCTTGCCGCTTACCGGGAAGGGGCGGCTGCCGTCACGAGCTACCTCGACCGCTTGCTGCCCGCTTGGGCAGCGAGCGAGCCTCATGTCGTCGAGCCGCTGCCCTCATTGCGCTTGCGATCTGCGGTGCAACCGGATGCGCCGCCGTACACGGTTCCGCCGCCGGTGCTGCTGGTCCCATTGCTCTTCGACGATGTCGAAAAGCTGATAGAATTCCGCACCAGCCTGGCGCAGAACCTGCCTGACTCGTACCTGGGAATGGGCGCGGATATTCCGGCTCTGACGGCGGATTATCGCGGCCACTGGTGCCCGAATGAAGCTGCCGATCCGATCTTCGGCCGCCGGACTGCTGCGAGCGACCTGATCAATGCGGATTACCTCGGCCAGCAGGGGCTGAGGGGGCAAAACGTCAACGTCGCCATCGTCGATCAGGGGGTCGACAGCCGCTTGATTCCGGCAGCGAATTTCGGTGTCGGATGGCCTATCGGTACGACGGTGCCCGGCGCGGCCCGCGGAGGGCACGGTGCGATGATCGTGCGAAATGTCCTTGCCATCGCCGGCGATGCGTTGATTTTCGATTGCCCTGTGATCCCGCGGCCTCCTTCGGGTGTACCCGCGCCGCGCCCTGTGAATCTTCCCGTATTTCTGAGCAATGTAGAGGCGGCCTACCGTCGCATGCTGACCGATATCGCGCAGTGGCGCGCCAACGGCCAGCACCTTGGCCCATGGATCTTTGTCAATGCCTGGGCGATTTTTGACCGAAGGTCGGAAAATCCGATCGGCAATTACACCGAAAATCCGTTGCACATCTTCAATGTCTTGGTAGATCAAACGGCGGACCAAGGATTTGACTTCGTGTTCGGTGCCGGTAACTGCGGCCAGTTCTGCCCGGACCGAAGCTGCGGCGCAACCGATCGCGGGCCGGGCAAGAGCATCTGGGGCGCAAATTCGCACCCCAGCGTACTCACGTTGGGGGCGGTCCGTTGTGACGGGGCGTGGCTGGGCTACTCGTCTCAGGGGCCGGGCCAAGGTAACCTCGAGTACGAAAAGCCCGATCTTTGCGCACCAAGCCAATTCGCCGAGGATCACGACGCATATCTCAGAAATACGGGAAGTTCGGCGGCCACCGGGATCGCTGCCGGAGTCGTCGCGGCGTTGCGCGGCCGATGGGACGCTAGCAGATTTTCGCCCAATAGGCTCAAGAGGCTGCTGATCCAGACGGCGCGCAGAGCGCCCGGTCCGTGGTGGAATGCAAGGCTCGGCAACGGCATTCTCGATGCCAAGGCGGCGTACGATCGAGCGATTATCCTGCGCCCCTGAACAGCGGCGGCAAAAGCGGTGGCTGATCGGGATCGAGCTGCATGTCGAACGCGGCAAGCAGCGCCGCCGTCGCCGCATAATTGCCCATCAAAGCGACCAGATCGACGAGCCGTCCTCGGCCGAATTGCGCCAGGGCGCGCGCAAAAGTCGCCGAACTGACCTTGCGCGCGGTGAAGATCTCGCGCCCCAGTTCGATGACGATCGCGTCGGCGGCATCGAGCGTGCCGGTGTCCCGGCGATATCTGATCGTTTCGATGAGTTCGGGCGCGACGCCCTCGCGCAGCGCCTCGGCTTCGTGGGCCGCCCATTCGAACTGGCTGTCGAGTTCTCGGGCGGTCGTCAGGATGGCCAATTCGCGAAGCCGTCCGCCGAGCCCCGCCTCGTACCGCAGGTAATGATTGAGCGGGCGGGAATGCCGCGACAGCCCGGGGCTGTGGAGGTGAATGCCGCCGGGGCCGCGCAGCCTCCGGATCGACCCGCTGTTGGGATCGGCGAGGCTGTCATAGACCGCGAGAGCAGCGCCGCTGAGGTCCTGCCGCCGCGGCAGCGGCAATCTGCAGCCGGATTGCGGATCGATGTCCTCGGGAACCATCGGTCATCTCCAAAAGACCGTCTCGGCAACGATGATTGCCTCTGGCATCGCCGCGCGCCACCATGCCGGATTGCCCGACCGGCCCTTGCGGGAGCGGCCGCGGCCGTCGCGCGCTCCTGTTTCTCCTGTTATTTGCAGTCCCCCATCAGGCATCGCCCGTTTTGCGTCTCCTCTCGGCCGCACCCAACCAGGGCGCCGCAACGAGACGTACGGTACTATATGATTATGGCATTTTTACCGTCGCAATTGCGATAACATCCGTAGGGCGGGACAGCGCAGCGCATTCCGCCGAATGGCGTGGTGACCCGGGAGTGTGCCGGCGGCGCCTCGAAGACCGGCACCTCGCCCCGGCGAGGCGGCGGGATCGCCCTGGCCTGCCGCCGAGCGATGCTTTGCCGGTTGCGGCGATATCCGGCGGAATACGCTGCGCTTTTCCGCCCTACGCTCGCCGGCCGAAAAGCATGTGGTGTTCTGGAAACACTCTCAATGCAATGGCTTGCCTGCAAGCCTTCCGCCGGCCTCTTCTTCGATGAGAGGCTTGATCCACGTCTCAAGTTCCGGGAGCGAATGGCAACTCGGAAATGGCTCTTCAGGCCATGGGTCTTGTTGAAGAGTCGCAAATGCTAAGGCTTCACAAGATCATCTCGGGTGACGCATTAGGTGATCATAGAAAATGTTCGTCGATGCACCGCCGTGATTACGGACAATGAAGCTCGTAGGATGGGT
>CAYMRQ010000087.1:0-1906 GCA_964392845.1 uncultured Rhizobium sp. | reverse complement strand
GCTGCTTGTCTGCCAGGCCTTGATGGGTTTCGCTGCGCTCAACCCATCCTACGCCGCCGTATCTGGCACTTGGTCAGCGGGTACTCAATTAAGAAAGCTGCCGGCAGCCGCGTGGTGATCGAATCGAGAGCCGGTCGGCGCGCCGATCCGACACCCTTACAGCAAATCCGCCACGGCTGCCCGGTACCGGGTGATCGCCGCCAGGTGGTCGGAAGCGGTGCGGCCGGCGATCCGTTTGTGATGATCGCTGGTGTAGGTGGTGTGCACGGTGACGTGGGTGACGCCGGCGGTTTTCCAGAAGGCGATCTCGCGCCGCCAAGCTTCTTCGCTCCCGGCGCCGGGCGAGACCCAGACCTCCAGCCCGAGCTCCGACGGGTTGCGCCCGGCTTCCCGCGTCAACCTGCGCAATTTCTCGAATGCGGCGAGCGCCTCGTCACCCGGCGGATAGCGCAGCGGCATGAAGCCGTCGCCGTACTTCGCAGCACGGCGGAAGGTCGCCTCGGCATGGCCGCCGAACCAGATCGGCACGCGGCCTGATGCCGGGCGCGGGTTGATTCCGGCATCCTCGATATGGTGGAATTCGCCGGCGAAGGTGACGTGCGGCGCGGCCCACAGCGCCTGCATGACGCGCACCTGTTCCTCGGAGCGCCGGCCGCGATTGTGAAAATTCTCGTTGAGCCCGATAAACTCGACTTCGTTCCAGCCGACCCCGATCCCGAGCCGAAACCGGCCGCCGCACAATATGTCGAGAGAGGCCGCCTGCTTGGCGACCAGCACCGCCTGGCGCTGCGCCAGAATGAGGACCCCGGCGGCAAAGCCTATCTTCCGCGTGCAGCCGGCGAGGAAGCCGAACAGCACGAACGGATCGTGATAGGCGTTTGCCGTGGTGCCGACCCGGCGGCCGCCATGATCGGCATCCGGATTGACCCCGAGCACGTGATCGGGCGCCACCAGATGCGCGTAGCCAAGCTCTTCGGCGGCCTGGGCGTAATCGCGCAGAGCCGCAGGACCGGTGCCGATGTCGGCCACCGGTATCGAGGCGCCGAGTTGCATGGTGAGACCCCTTTCACATGAGACCCGGCACGGATAAGAAGAACGCCGGGAGCGCAGACTTACCAAGAAACAAGATACTGCGCCAAACCCGGCGATAGGGAGAAGAGACCGGTGAAGCCCGCGCCGTTCGCCTACCACCGCCCGGCGACGCTCGCCGATGCGGTGCGTCTGCTCGCCGAATTGGCGCCGCGGGACGGAAGGGTGCTCGCCGGCGGGCAGAGCCTGGTGCCGGTCATGGCGTTCCGGCTGGCGCGGCCGGCGCATCTCGTTGACATCAACGCCGTCGCCGGGCTCGACCGGCTGGCCGCGCGAGACGGCGTCATATGCATCGGCGCACGGGTGCGGCATTCCGCGTTTCATCGCCCGGTGGTGGACGGCCCGCTCGGGGCGCTGCTGGCGAGTGTGGTACGCCATATCGCGCACTATCCGATCCGCCTGCGCGGCACGTTCTGCGGCAGCCTGGCGCATGCCGATCCGGCGGCGGAATGGGGTGTCGTCGCGGCGACGCTCGATGCCGAGCTGGTGGCGGTCGGCGCGCGCGGCGAACGCCGCCTTGCCGCGCGCGACTTCTTCCGCGGCGCGATGGAGACCGCGCTGATGCCCGACGAGCTGCTGGCCGAGGCGCATCTGCCGATCCTGCCGGAGAACACCAGGTTCGGCTTTGCCGAGTTCAGCCGTCGCGCCGGCGATTACGCGATGGCGATGGCATTGGCGGTGCTGCGGGTCGACGGCGGGCTCATCACGGCGCCGCGCCTCGGGCTCGGCGGCGCCGAAGCCGCGCCGCGCCGCATCGCAGCGGCCGAGGCATTGCTGCGCGGCGCAGCCCCGGGCGATGCGGTGTTCCGCGCCGCGG
>CAYMRQ010000086.1:0-17986 GCA_964392845.1 uncultured Rhizobium sp. | reverse complement strand
ACATCCGGCAGTTCGGCAGGGGGCCCTCCACCCCGCCGACCGGGCGGCGGCCCTATGACGTGCTCGACGAGAGCTCAAAGCCGGTGGTCGCCGCGATCCACGGCTACGCGTTGGGCGGCGGGCTCGAAATCGCGCTCGCCTGCCATTACCGCGTCGCGGTGCCGAGCGCCAAGGTCGGCCTCCCCGAGGTGCAGATCGGCATCCTGCCGGGGGCCGGCGGGACCCAGCGCCTGCCGCGCCTGATCGGCCCAAAGGCGGCGCTCGAAATGATCACCTCGGGCCGGCACGTCCCGGCCGAGGAGGCGCGCGGGCTCGGCATCATCGACGAGATCGTCGCCGAAGCGGATTTGCGCGGCGCGGCGATCGCCTTCGCCCGCCGGGTCGCCGGGCAGCGTCCGTTGCCGCGCATCCGCGACAAGAACGATCGGCTTGCCGAGGGCACACCGGCGTTGTTCGAGGCGGCCCGCAAGGCGATCGCCCGGCGCGCCCGCAACCAGCGCGCGCCCTATGCCTGCATCGAGGCGGTCGAGGCGGCCTCTACCCTGCCCTTCGACGAAGGCTGCGCGCTCGAACGCAAATTGTTCGACGAGCAGGTCGCTTCGGAAGAGGCGCGCGCGCTGCGCTATGCCTTTTTCGCCGAGCGCGAAATCGCCAAGCTGCCGCACATCCCGCGCGACACCCAGCTGCGCCCGACCGACCACCCGGCGGTCGTCGGCGCCGGCACGATGGGCGGCGGCATCGCGATGAGCTTTGCCGACTTCGGCTTCGACGTGAAGATCACCGACGCGACCGCCGAGGCGCTCGACCGCGGCATGGCGCGGATCCGCAGCAATTACGAAACCAGCGTCAAGCGCGGCAGCCTGGCGCAGGACGAGATGGACCGCCGGCTCGCCCGCATCCACCCAGTGCCGGGCATCGACGACATCGCCGATTGCGATGTCGTCATCGAGGCGGTGTTCGAGCAGATCTCGGTCAAGGAGTTGGTCTGGAAGAAGCTCGATGCGGTGATGAAACCCGGCACGCTGCTCTACTCGAACACTTCCGGCATCGACATCGACATCATGGCCAATGCCACCAAGCGGCCGCAGGATGTCGCCGGCACGCATTTCTTCGCGCCGGCCAACGTCATGAAACTGTTCGAGGTGGTCGAGGGCACCAAGAGCGCGCCCGACGTGCTGGCGACGGCGATGGCGCTGGGCCGCAAGATCGGCAAGGTCAGCGGGCTCGCCGGCAATGGCGACGGCTTTGTCGCCAATCGCAGCCGCGCCCCGTTCAGCACCGAAATGATCATCATGCTGGAGGAGGGCGCGCTGCCCGAAGAGGTCGACAAAGTCATGGTCGATTTCGGCTACCCGATCGGGCCGTTCGCTGTCGCCGACCTGTCGGGGCTCGATATCGGCTACGACACGCGCAAACGGCGGGCCGCGCAGTATCCGAACTACCGCAAAATGCCGATCGCCGACCGCATCGTCGAGGCCGGACGGCTCGGCCAGAAGAACGCCAAGGGCTGGTACCGCTATGAGCCGGGCGACCGCACGCCCCATCCCGATCCCGAGGTCGCGCGCATCATCAAGGAGACCGCGGCCGAAATGGGGGTGGAGCAGCGCAGCTTTACCGACGAGGAAATCCTGCGCCGGCTGCTCTTCGCCAGCGTCAACGAAGCCTGCCGGATTCTCGACGAAGGCAAGGCATTGCGCGCCAGCGACATCGATGTGATGTGGCTCTACGGCTTCGGCTTTCCGCGCTATCGTGGCGGGCTGATGTTCTGGGCCGACACAATCGGGGTGCGCGAGGTCTACAACCAGATCGCCGCCTGGCATCAGCGCTACGGCGAGCGCTGGGCGCCCTCGCCGCTGCTGCGCCGCCTCGCCGAAAGCGGCACGCCGCTCAGGGAGGCGAAGGGAGCCAATCGCCTGAAATGACCCGACCAGGCTACGGCACGGTTGAGGGCCGTGGCTAACCGATTGGAGGCACACATGACCCGACAGGAACTCGACGCGGCACTGGCCCGGCTCGGGCTCGACGTGCCGGAGAAGGAGCGCGACGAGATCGCCGCGGCGACGCATCTGCTTGAGGATGTGCAGGCGCGGTTGCGCCCGCCCGGCGGGCGGGATGTGGCGGCCGAGCCGGCGCATGTCGTCAAATTCCCGGAGGGCTGAGCAATGGTCCCGGATTTCCTGACGATTGCCGAGGCGGCGCGGCTCATCGAGCGCCGTGAGCTGTCGCCGGTCGAGCTGGTCGACAGCCGGCTCGACCGCATCGCGCGGCTCGACGGACGGCTCAACAGCTTCATCCTCGTGCTGGCCGACGCGGCGCGCCGCGATGCCCGCGCCGCCGAGGCGGAGATTGCCGCCGGCAAATACCGCGGGCCATTGCACGGCATCCCGATCGGCCTCAAGGACATCTACGAGACCGCCGGGGTCGCCACGACCGGCCATTCCAAGGTCATGCAGGACCATGTGCCGCGCGCCGACGCCTTCGTGGTCGCGCGGCTGCGCGGAGCCGGCGCGATCGTCATGGGCAAGCTCGCGACCCACGAATTTGCGCTCGGCGGGCCATCCTTCGATTTGCCCTGGCCTCCGGCGCGCAACCCGTGGGACACCAGCCGCTTCACCGGTGGCTCGTCGAGCGGCACCGGCGCCTCGGTTGCCGCGGGGCTCGTGCTCGGCGGCACCGGCAGCGACACCGGCGGCTCGATCCGCGGCCCCGCCGCCTATTGCGGGCTCGCCGGTTTGAAGCCGACCTATGGCCTCATCAGCCGAATGGGCATCCTGCCGCTGGCGTTCTCGCTCGACCATGCCGGGCCGTTGGCGTGGAATGCCGAGGATTGCGCGATCCTCTTACAGGCGATGGCCGGGCACGACCCCGCCGACCCGGCGAGCGCGAACCGCCCGATCCCCGATTACCGCGCCGCGCTCCAGGGCGGGGTCAAGGGGCTGCGCATCGGCCTCGTCCGCCATTTCTACGAGCGCGACAACGTGGTCAACGCCGCCACAGGGCAAGCGATTGCGGCGGCCGCGCAAACCCTGGAAGGCCTCGGCTGCAGCGTCCGCGAGCTGACCCTGTCGCCGCTCGCCGACTGGGCGGCTTGCGGCATGACGATCATGCAGGCCGAAGCCTATGCCATCCACGAGGCCAATCTGCGCACTCGCTTCACCGATTATGGCGAAATCTTCCGCGACCGCATGGTGCTGGCCGGCCTCATCACCGGCGCCGATTACGTCCAGGCGTTGCGCCGCCGCCGCGAGCTGGTCGACGAGCTGGATCGGGCGATGGCCGATCTCGATCTGGTAATGACCGCCGCGGCGCCGAGCGAGGCGCCGCCGATCGACGCGGTCCCCAAATTCGCGATCCTCGAACGGCCCAGTCTGACGATCGCCTTCAACGTGACCGGCAGCCCGGCGATGTCGGTATGCTGCGGCTTCACCGAAGGTGGGCTGCCCTTGTCGTTCCAGATCGTCGGCAAGCGCTTCGACGACGCGACCGTGCTGCGCGCGGCCCACAACTATGAGCAGGCGACACCGTGGCGGGCGCGGCGACCAAAGTTGTAGCGCGTTCCACCGTCGTCATTGCGAGGAGCAGGGCGACGAAGCAATCTCCACGCCGGGGGTCTCCTCGGCGCGAGATTGCTTCGCTCCGCTCGCAATGACGTAGAAGGGGTGCGCACGATGATCGTACTCAAAGGTGGACGGCTGATTGACGGCACCGGCGCGGGTCCGGTGAATGATGCGACAATCGTCATCCGCGATAACCGGATCGCGGCGGTCGCCACGCGTAACGATAGCGATTGGCCGGCCGATGCGGAAATCATCGACGTCTCGGGCATGACAATTCTGCCCGGGCTGATCGACTGCCACGACCACATGGCCAATCACCGCTACGATCTGGCGCATCGCTGGCGGCTCGACGAGCCGCAGAGCACGCGCCATCTGCGCACCGCTGCGGTGCTGAAAAACACCCTCGCCGCCGGCTACACGACGATCCGCGACGCCGCCGGGTGTGATTTCGGCTTCAAGCGCGCGATCGAGGAGGGGCTGATCGAGGGCCCGCGCCTCGTCCTGTCGCTGGCGATCATCTCGCCGATCGGCGGCATCGGCGACGCGGTCAGCCCGTCAGGTCTGCCGCTCGACGATTGCTGCTGCATCCCGGGCGATCCCTTATTGCCGGACAGTGTCGTCAACAGCCTGGCCGATGTGCGGCCGGTGGTGCGCCGGATGGTGCGCGCCGGCGCCGATGTGATCAAATGCGCGACGACCGGCGGCGCCAGCTCGCGGCCGGGGCATGGGCCGCGTGACGGCGCCTTCAACCTCGACGAGATGCAGGCCTTGGTGGACGAGGCGCAGGCGCTCGACCGCCGCGTCATGTGCCATGCGCTCGGCGGCCGCGGGCTCGATATCGCGATCGAGGCCGGGGTCAATTCGATCGAGCACGGCAGCTATCTGAATGAAGACCCGCGCCACCTCGAACGCATGGCCGAGCGCGGCATCTTCTTCGTGCCGACATTGCTGGTTTACGAGTACCATAGGAAATCGCCGCAGCCGCATGTCCGCGAACGCGCCGTGGCGCTGGTTGAGCATCACATCGAGAGCATCAAGCGGGCGCTCGCTATCGGCGTCAAGGTCGTCGCCGGCACCGATGCCGGCGGGCACGGGCATCCGGCCAATGCCGGCGAACTCGACTGCCTGGTCCGAGCCGGGATGACCCCGATGCAGGCGTTGCAAGCGGCGACCGGCTGGGCCGCCGAATGCCTCGGCCAGGAGGCCGAACTCGGCACGGTCGAGCCCGGCAAGCTCGCCGACCTCGTCGTCGTCGCCGGCGACCCGCTGGCCGACATCACCGTGCTGCGCGACCTCAGCCGCATCGCCCTCGTCATCAAGGACGGCGCGATCGCCGCCAACCGGATCGCCCGCTGATTGCCCCTTACCCTGTCCCTCTCCCCGCAAGCGGGGAGAGGGAGGGCGTGAGGGGCTATTCGCCGCCTCGCGGTCTGCCCGCCTTCTCCAGCACGAAATCGCGGATCAACTCGGTGGCGCGCCGTGACGCCTCGCTCGCCGGATCGCGCATGATGAAGGTGTGCGGCTGGCCGTCGAATTTGTGGAGGTCGAGCCGGCCGCCCAGGGCGCGATACGCGGCGGCGAAGCGGTCGGCCATATCGGGGGTGACGTTGTCGTCGCCGGTGCCCTGCACGACGATCGCCGGCGGTAACGGCGTCGCAGCGTCGCCGCGTTCGAGGATCGCCTGCGGGTTGCCCTCCGCCATCGCCGCTTCCGAGGGCCAGTAGGCGTCGTGCGCTTCAACGAGACGGGTATTGCCCTTCCCGCGCACCATGCGGTAGCGGGCGAGCGGGTCCGAAATCGGCCAGCACAGTACGGTATAGGGCAGGCTAGAATCCTCCGCCGGCGCCTCGGCGAGCGGTAGCGCGGCATAACGCGGGTCCTCGGGCGTCAGTACGCTCAGCAACAGTTGATGGCCGCCGCTCGACGTGCCGAGGCCGCCGACCAGCTCGCGCCGGCTGCCGAAATCCTGCGCATGGGTCTTGAGCCAGCGCGTCGCCAGATTTACATCGGCGATCGAGGCGGGATAGCGCCAGAGAGGCGGCATTCGGAAATCGATCGCCAGCATGACGATGCCGCTTTTCGCCAGCGCCTCGTCAAGCGGGGCGTTGTTGAGCCGGTCGCCCGATGCCCAGGCGCCGCCATGCACATCAATGAGCGCCGGAAACGGCTGGCTGGAGGTCGCGGTGCCGATCGGCCGGTAAAGCCGCGCCAGCAGCGGCGCACCATCGTGGCGCTGGTATTCAACATCGCGCACCTCGATCTCGAAGCGCGCCGGAACCGCAACCTCGTCTGCCATCGTCCCTCCTCCTCGCCGGGCCGTCGCCTCTGGGATGATATCGCCGTGAGCACGCAATTTGATTCAAAGTTAACGGTTCTCCAAGATTTGCCGATCAAGATCCTGGCGTGATGTTACAGCTTGTGACCGATCGTCCGCCCGCCATGGGTGACCCCGCACCGGAAGCCGCCGACCAGTTCGGCGTGTGGACCGGGTATGACATCCCGGCGGATCGCACCGGCTGGCACCCGCTGGCGCGCCGGCTCTACGACTATTGGCAATTGCTTGCGCCGCCCGGCCGATTGCCCGGCCGCCAGGATCTGGTGCCCGAAGACATCGCGCCGTTGTGGTCGCGTACGTGGATGCTCGACGTGTTTCGCGGCCCGCTGCGCTACCGCTATCGCTTCTGCGGGACGGAGATGGTGCGCTCGCTCGGCCGCGAAGTCACCGGTGAATGGCTCGATGAGGTGCATCCGGCGCTGATTGCCAACCCGCAATCGCGCGAGCGGTTTCACTTCATGGCCGAGACCGGCTGCCCGACCTGGCGCCGCGGGCTGCCGCTATGGACCCGCGACCCCAAGCACCTGATGATCGAGACCTGCATCGTGCCCTTGGCCGGCGACGGACGCACTGTCGACAAGATGCTGGCGGTTTCGGTGCTGTTCGACGGCGCGGGCCGGGCGATCTAATCAGGCTTGTGCCGCCCACCGGGCGGCTACCGGCGCAATGCCGGGACCATTGACATGGCGCTCCGCTCAGCCCCGCCCTTCGAGCTGGCGAACGCGCTCGGCCGTTCGCTGATGCTGCGCGACCATGGCACGAAGCTGTCGCAGCATGTCGTCCAGCTTCGTATTCAGCCGCTCGAACTCCCGGTCGTGGCGCAGAACAATCGCGGTGAGGACGCTCATGTCCTCGCGCAAACTGCCAACGTCGCTCGTCGGCCGCTGGAGCGCCCGTCCGATATAGGCCAAATCCACGACGGGCTCGCTTCGATCGTCGCTCAAAATAGGCCTCCCGCTGCCGCCGATACATAGCGCGCGGGACAGCGAAATTCCAATTGTATAGCGTCAGCCGCGACGGGCGTACGGACGAACTGCATCGAGGAGCCGCTCGGCCTCGATGTCGCGACGAACTTTGAACTGGTCGAGCGGAGGAAGGCTGGCATGTTAAGCTGAATGCCGGTGAAGGGGGGAAGCCATGACTCTTGCAACCGCAGAGCCGTTCAAGGCGCCGACCGTCGCGTCGCTGTCGGTGCGCGTCGTTGTCGATTCGTTCTTCGACCAGTTCATGCCGAAGGCGACGCATCCCTATGTCGCGATCGAGAATGTCAGCCGGATTCGCGGCCGCGAGACCACGACCCTGGCCGGCGAATGGGGCCTCTCGCTGCACCTCGAATCGAAGAGCGCCGCGGCGAGCGGCCAGTACCTGCTCGATTTCGGCTATACGCCGGAGATCCTCTTACGCAATTTCGACCTGCTCGGCATCATGCCCGGGCGGCTCGACGGCTTGATCCTCAGCCACGCCCATCGCGACCATTACGGCGGGATGGTCGGCTTCGTCGAACATCACCGCAGCCAGATGCGCGACGACCTCAAACTGTTCGCCGGCGGCGATCTCGCGTTCCGCGAGAAATGGCTCGGCTCACGCGACGAGGAGCCGCGGTCGTGGGGCGCGCTCGACGCCGCCGCCTTGGCGGCGGCACGGGTCGAGACCGTGGCGTGCGAGCACGCGCACGCGCTCGCCGGGCCATTCACGACCGGCCACATCGCGCGGCAGTCCTTCGAGCGGGTATTGCCCAACACGCTGGTCGAGCCGACCCCGGCCGATCACTACAGCGCCGAGGAGCGGCGCGGCCGGCTCGTCCCGGACCGCCACCCCGACGAGCACGCGACCTGCTATATCGTGCAGGGGCGCGGGCTTGTGGTGATTTCCTCCTGCGGGCATTGCGGCCTCATCAACACGATCAAGACCGCGATGGCGGTGGCCAATGTCGACAAATTGCACGCCGTCATCGGCGGGTTTCACCTCGGCGTCGCGCCACCCGATTATGTCGAGCACACGATCGCCGAGCTGAAGGCGCTCAAGCCCGATGTCGTGCTGCCGATGCATTGCAGCGGGCGCGCCTTCATCGCCGGGGTGGCGCGCGAGATGCCGGAGCAGCTCGTCTATTCGAATACCGGCAGCCGGTTCACTTTCGGGGTCTAAGCCGTGTTAGGATGATGCGGCCGAGACGCGGCTCCTTCGTGCATCGGAGCCGAGGCGAAGGGGAAAGCGAATGGGCCTGATGGCCGGGAAGCAAGGGCTCGTCATGGGTGTCGCCAATGAGCGCTCGCTCGCCTGGGGTATCGCCCGGGCATTGCACCGCCATGGCGCCCGGCTCGCCTTCACCTACCAGGGCGACGCGCTCGGCAAGCGGGTGCAGCCGCTTGCGCAGAGCCTCGACAGCGATGTCGTCATCGACGCCGACGTCACCTCCGAGGCAAGCCTCGATTCGGTGTTTGCCAGCCTTGCCGAGCGCTGGGGGCGGCTCGATTTCGTCGTGCACGCGATCGCCTTTTCCGACAAGAACGAACTGACCGGCAAATACCTCGTTACGAGCCGGGCGAATTTCCTGCGGACGCTCGATATCTCGTGCTTTTCGTTTACCGATGTGTGCCGGCGCGCGGCGCCGCTGATGACCGCGGGCGGCAGCCTGCTGACGCTGACCTATGCCGGAGCCGAGCGGGTTATGCCGCACTACAACGTCATGGGGGTGGCCAAGGCGGCGCTCGAAGCGAGCGTGCGCTATCTCGCCGTCGATCTCGGCGGCGACAACATCCGGGTCAACGCGATCTCGGCCGGACCGATCCGGACGCTGGCATCCTCGGGGATTGGCGATTTCCGCTATATCCTCAAATGGAACCAACTCAATGCGCCGTTGCAGCGCAACGTCACGATCGAGGATGTCGGCAGCGCCGGCGTTTATCTGCTGAGCGAGCTGTCGGCCGGGGTCACCGGCGAGGTGCATCACGTCGATTGCGGTTATCATGTCGTCGGCATGAAACGGGCCGACGCACCCGACATTTCCGTCGTCTAGACGGGCGATCATGGCCGGCAACACGACAGGCATGCTATTCCGCTTCACCACCTGGGGCGAAAGCCACGGGCCGGCGATCGGCGTCGTCGTCGACGGCGTGCCGCCGCAGATCCCGCTTGCCGAATCAGACATCCAGCATTGGCTCGACCGCCGCCGGCCGGGCCGGTCGCGCTACACGACGCAGCGCCAGGAGCCAGACCAGGTCAAGATCCTGTCGGGCACCTTCGAGGGCGAGACCACCGGCACGCCGATCCAGCTCTTGATCGAGAATGTCGACCAGCGCTCGCGGGATTACCGCAACATCGCCGACCGCTTCCGGCCCGGCCACGCCGACTATACCTACTGGAAGAAATACGGCATCCGCGACTATCGTGGCGGCGGCCGCGCCTCGGCGCGCGAGACCGCCTCGCGGGTCGCCGCCGGCGCGGTCGCGCGCAAGATCCTCGGCCCAGGGATTGTGATCCGCGGCGCGCTCGTCCAGATCGGGCCGCACCCGATCGACCGCGCGGCCTGGGATTGGGGGGTGACTGAGGACAACCCGTTCTGGTGCCCGGATAAGGGTATGGCGGCGCGCTGGGCCGACTATCTCGACGGCGTGCGCAAGAAGGGCTCCTCGGCCGGCGCGGTCATCGAAGTGGTGGCGGAGGGCGTGCCGGCCGGACTCGGCGAGCCGGTCTACGACAAGCTCGACGGCGACCTCGCCCGCGCGATGATGACGATCAACGCGGTCAAGGGGGTCGAGATCGGCGCCGGGTTCGCCGCCGCCGCCTTGTCGGGCGAGAAAAATTCCGACGAGATGCGAATGCAGGACGGCCAGGTCGTGTTTCTGTCGAACAATGCCGGCGGCATCCTCGGCGGCATCTCCACCGGCCAGGACATCGTCGTCCGCTTCGCAGTCAAGCCGACCAGCTCGATCCTGAAGCCGATGCGCACGGTCGACGCCACGGGCAACGAGGTCGAAATCGAAACCCACGGCAGGCACGACCCCTGCGTCGGCATCCGCGCGGTGCCGGTCGGCGAAGCGATGATGGCCTCCGTCCTCGCCGACCACCTGCTGCGTTATCGCGCGATCGGCGGTGCGGTTTAAACCTCTGGATCGCGGCTCGGTGCCATATTCAGCGGCGTGGCGACCCGCCGGCTGCCGAGGCAGCGAGGGATCAGGCCGGCCCGCGGCGCGACCGTTTGTGTCCCCTCGCGGAAAAATGAGCGGTGCTGTCCTTTCATAACCCCGGATCGCAGCCTATCGTGGCCGCAACCACGTCAATAGAGCGGGAGGATGCGCATGGTACGGATTTCGATGACGGCGTCAGCCGCCGTACTGGGATGCGTCGCGTTCGCCTCGGCGGGAGCCCAAGCCCAGGGGCTGGTCACGACTCAGAAACTGTCGGCGGCGCTCGCCAACGAGCTGGTCGGCGAATCGGTCGCAGAGTGCGCCAAGAAGAACTACAACGTGGTCGCGGTGGTGGTCGATCTCGACGGCGTGCGGCAGGCCGTGTTGCGCGGCAACGGCGCGCCGATCCACTCGCTCGACAACGCCTTCTACAAGGCCTACTCGTCGGCGTCGCTGACCCTCGGGCGCAAGGAGGAGAGCACCAAGGCAGTCAGGGAGCGGATGGCCCAGGCTGCACCGACCACGGTGCCGTCGACCCCGCTGCCCAACGTCACCTACGCGATCGGCGGGGTGGCGATCATGGCCGGCGGCAACATCATCGGCGGGATTGGCGTCAGCGGCGCGCCAGGCGGCCAATTCGACGAGGACTGCGCCCGCGCCGCCCTCGCCAAGATCGCCGACCGGATGAAATAGGCCGCTTGCACGGCGGCGGGATGCTCTCGCCGCCGTCATGCCTTGAGCGCCGCGCGCGTTCCGGAAAAGCCGTTACGCGGCACGCAACCGGTCGCCACCACGCCTGCGCCGGCATACCGCGCGGTGCCGGTCGGCGAGGCGATGGTGGCCTCTGTCCTGGCCGACCACCGGTTGCGCTATCGCGCGATCGGCGGAGCGGTTTAGCGCGCGGCTCGCCCCTCACCCTCCCGCGCGTTACGGCGCGGGTCCCCCCCTCTCCCCGCTTGCGGGGAGAGGGGTGGGGTGAGGGACCGCTATCGCCTAATGCAGCGGCGAGAAGGCGGCCGGGACGACCAGCATGTTCATCTGCTTGAGGACCATGCCGGGCTGCCCGCCCTTGGGCGGCCAGATGCCTTCGCGGCGCGCCTTGTCGCGGATCGCGAAGCGGTCGGCGGCGTCCTTGTAGGCCCAGATGTGGCACCACAAATTGAGGTCGCCCAGCTCGGAATGGCCGGCAAAGGCCAACGGCGACAGCTTGACGCGCTCGCCGATCGCCCCGGCCCAGCGCTCGATCTGGTTCGGGATGGCGCCGGGCTTCAGCGTGTAGATGCGGATCTCGTAGATGCCGCCGAGCTGGCGCGCTTCGAGCTTGGGCGAGAACGGCGCCGGAATGAAGATCTGGCTCTTCTGCGAGACGACGAATTCGCGGACATTGGGCGGCCAGCCCTGGAGCTTGGTCGATTCGGCGCGCAGCCGGGTGCGCTCGTCCATCGTCTCGTAGGGCCAGACATGGATCACCTGGTTCAATGGCCCGACTTCGGTGTGCCAGAAGGCGGCGAGCGGCGACACTTTCGCCCGCACCGGCAAGGCCGCGCCAAAGCGCTCCTCGAAGGTGGCGGTCGTGCCGGGCTGCAGGGTGTAGGTGCGCATTTCGACGATCATGGCGTGTCCTCCGCTGGGGTATGACGGCGGGACGCTAGACCGGCGCGCGCGCCGCTACAAGGCTTGCGCTTTGCGGCCCCCACTAAAGCGCTTCGAGCGCGGCGATCACGGCGCGGTCGATAACGATGCCCTCGACCCGGCGCCGCTCGCGCTCACGAAACGCGCGCTCGGAGGGAATGCGGATCTCCTCGACGCCGGGCTGACGCGGTGTCGCCTTGATGGCGCGTACCAGGTCGCTCATCTGCACGGCGAAATCCCCGGAGAAACCATCCCCCGGGAGCATCACGGCCGGATCGACGACGAGAAACAGAAAGCTGTAATCCTGTGCGTTGCCGCGCGGGAGCGCGGCGCCGGCGAGCAGCCCCAGAGCCTGGATCGCAAAGGAGAGGCCATACTCCTTGTGCCCGCCCCACGGCGCGACCCCGCCCAGGGCTGCGCGGCGCGCGTCGCGGGTCGGGTTGCCGTCGGCGTCGAAGGCCCGATCCGCCGGCAACGCCGCGCCGGTTTCGGCGCTGAGCAGCACCTCGCCCCACATCAAGGAGGCGGTGCCGATGTCGAAAATCACCGGACCCTCGCTCGACGGGAACCCGAACGCGATCGGATTGGTGCCGAGCGCCGGCCGGCGTCCACCCGGCGGCACAACATGCGGCGCGCCGCTCGCGGTGTGCAGCCCGACAAGCCCGGCATCGACGATCCGTTCGAGGTAATAGGCGTTGCGGCCGCTGAAATAGCTGTTGTAGACGCCGACCGAGGCGATGCCGGCGGATTTGGCCTTGGCGATCGCGATCTCCATGCCGCGATAGACCGCGACGTAGCCGACATTGTTGCCGCCATCGACCAGCGCCGAAATCGGCGTTTCGTGCACCACCTGGATCGGCGTGCGTGCCGCCCCGGTCTTGGCGTCGCGGGCGATCGCGAGGATCCGCGGCAGGCCGGCGAAGCGGTAGCCGCACAGCGAATTGTCGATCAGCTGGTCGGTGATGATGCCGGCTTCCTCCGCCGGAAACCCGATCCGGAGAAGCGCCTTCTCGCCGAGCGCGGCGGCGTCGGCCACTTCGAGGCGCACGCAATCGGGCCGATCGGGGTCGAGAAAATCCGGGGCGTTGCCGATCATCGCTCACGCCTCCCCAGGGAGGACGGGTCAAGGGCGCGGGCGAAACGGACAATCCGCTCGCCGGCTTCGTGCAGACGCGGCTCCGGGGCGCTGAGCGCGATCCGCAGGTGACCGGCCGCGCTCGGCCCGAACCCGTCGCAGGGCAGCACCGCGACCCGCTCGCGTTCGAGTAGCCGGCGGGCAAAATCGGCGGCGTCAAGCCCGGTGCCGCGCACGTCGAGCAGCACGAACATGCCGCCTTCGGGGGGCACGACGCGGCAGCCCGGCGCGCCCCGCAGCAGCTCCGACAGGAGTGCCGCCCGCGCCCGATACGCCTCGCGCAAGGCGGCAACTTCGGGCAGCTCCCGGCGTAGCGCGACCAGCGCGCCGTCCTGGATGAAGGCGGGGCTGCCATAGGTCATACACAGCACCAGGTTGGACAGATGCCCGATGAGCGCCGCCGGCCCGACCACCCAGCCGAAGCGGAAGGCGGGGATCGCGTGCGATTTGGAGAGGCTCGACACGACCACGTTGCGCTCCGCCATCCCGGGCAACGACCAGGCGCTGACATGCGGCCGGGCAAAAGCGAGGTCTTCGTAAACCTCGTCGGACAAGAGCCACAGATCATGCCGGCGGCAGAGCGCGGCGATACCGTCGATCTCGGACTTGGTAAAGACCGCACCGGTCGGGTTGTGCGGGCTGTTGATCCAGATGATCCGGGTCTTCGGCGTCACCGCGGCGGCGAGCGCGTCGAGATCGGGGTGGAACCCGGTCTCGGGCCGCAACGGCACGGTAACCATATCGGCGCCGCTCGCCCCGATGACGCCTTCGTAGGTGGCGTAGATCGGTTCAGGGACGATGATTTCGTCGCCCGGTCCGGCGAGGCATTGGATTGCGCAATAGAGCCCGCCCTGGGTCCCGGGCACCACGGCGATGTTCTCGGCACGGCAAGCCTGCCCGCTGCGCTGCGCGACCCGCGCCGCGATCGCCTCCCGCACCGCCGGATAGCCGATCGTCGGCGCATAGCCGGTGCGGTGAGCGCGCAGCGCCGCAACGGTTGCGTCGATGACCGCGGCAGGCGGCTCCTGATCGGGATCGCCGACGGTCAGGAAGATGATGTCCTCGCCGGCATCGTGGCGCCGCCGGGCCTCGATGTGCACCGACCAGGCGCCGGCGCCGCGCCCGGCGATCCGCTCGACGAGGGGCGAATAACGCATCTGCGCGCTCAATATCCAGCCGCCGACCCGGCCGGCCGGCGCGGGTCGTTGACCCCGAGCAGCCTCCCGCCGGGGCCGCCATTGGGGCCGATCGCGATCAGCTCGACCGCGCCCCACGGCGATTGCGCGGCGAGGCGATGGCCGCGCTCGGCGAGCGCCGCGAGGGTGGCCGGAGCAAAGCCGCCGCGCTCGTAATAGAGCGTATCCGGCAGAAATTGATGATGAAAGCGCGGCGCCGCGACGGCATCCTGCGGCGCCATCCCGAAATCGACGATGTTCGTCAGGGTCTCGAGCACCGCGGTGATGATCCGCGGGCCGCCGGGACTGCCGAGGACGAGAACCGGCCTGCCATCCTTCTCGACGATCGTCGGGCTCATCGACGATAGCGGCCGCTTGCCGGGCGCGATCGCGTTGGCCGTGCCCTGCACCAGACCGAACAGATTGGGCGCACCCGGTTTGACGGTAAAATCGTCCATTTCATTATTGAGCAGAAACCCGGTGCCGGGCGCCACCACCGCCGAACCAAAGCCGCCGTTCAGCGTGTAAGTCACCGCGACGGCATTTCCGTCGCCGTCGACGACCGAATAATGCGTGGTCTCGGCCTGCTCGTGCGGCGGGATGCCGGGGCCGAGCGCGGTCGAGGGAGTCGCCCTCTGCGGATCGATCGCGGCGCGGATCGCGGCGGCGTGGCCGAGCGACAGCAGGCGCGCCCGCGGGTCGGCGACGAATTCCGGGTCGCCCAGCGCGGTGTTGCGATCCACATAGGCATGACGCATCGCCTCGGCCATCAGATGCAGCGATTGGGGCGAGGCAAACCCGGCCTCCCTAAGGTCCCAGCCGGACAGCACGTTGAGCATCTCGCACAGAATGATGCCGCCGGCGCTCGGCGGCGGCGCCGACAGGACCAGATGACCGCGATAGGGGCAGCTCACCGGCGCCGCCTCGCTGATCGTGTAATCGGCGAAATCCTGCGCCGTCAGCAGGCCGCCATGCGCGGCCGCCGCCGTCGCCACCGATGCGGCGATCGGACCGCGATAAAAGGCATCCGGGCCCTGCTCGGCGATCAGCGCCAACGTCGCGGCGAGGTCAGTTTGCACCAGGCGGTCGCCCGACTTGTAGGGGGTGCCGTCGGCGCGCAGGAAGATCCGGGCGGCTTCGGGATCGGCGGCCAATCGCGCCGCCCTCGCCTCGATGATGGCGGCATCGGCGGGACCGAGCACAAAGCCGTCGCGGGCGAGCGCGATCGCCGGCGCCATCACGGCAGCCCGGCGTAGCCGGCCGTATTCGGCCAGAGCTTGGTCGAGGCCCATGACCGTGCCTGGCACGGCAACGGCCCGGTAGCCGTAGAGGCTCGCCTCCCGCATGATGGCGCCCGATGCATCGAGGAACATGGCTGAGCTGGCCGCGCGCGGCGCGGTTTCGCGAAAATTTATCACCGTGTCGCTGCCATCGGCGCGGTGGATCAGCATGAACCCGCCGCCGCCGATATTGCCGCAGCACGGGTCGACCACGGCCAGCGCATAGCCGACCGCAACAGCCGCATCGACCGCGTTGCCGCCGGCGGCGAGAATGCGCAGCCCGACGGCGCTCGCCTCGTGCTGGGCGGTAACGACCATGCCGTGCTCGCCCTCGGCCTGGGATGACGGCGCCGCAATGCCCGGGGATGCCACGAACGCGGCCAAGACGATCAGCAAGGCGTGTCGGATCATTGCCCTTATCCGATGCAGGCTGGGCCCGATGCGGCTGGACAGGAAAGACGGCTCACTGTCCCGGGGCGTGCGGCTCGCGCGGCGGCAGATTTCTCCCCGCCAGGCATTCCTTTTCCTTGGCGTCGCGCTTGGCATTGGACTCGGCGGTGAAATCGGGAAACGCGGCCTGTGCCTCTTTTGCGCACTGATCCATCGTCCGCCAGTTTTTCATTACCAGCACGCCCTGCTGGGTTGCCTGGGCGGCGGCGGGGCCAAGCGCGAGAATGAGTAGAGCTATGGCAAGGCGGTTCATCCGGATCCTGTCGCGATAAGGGCCAAGACGCAGGAGCGCGACAATACACCGGGATTGGCCCAGGGTGGTTGCGCTCCCGAAAAATCTGAGGCTCCATAGCGCACCCGGTCGGGAGGACACGGCGATGCTGAAGATTTGGGGACGCGCAAGCTCGTCGAACGTGCAAAAGGTGTTGTGGTGCTGCGCCGAGCTGAACGTCCCCTTCGAAAGGGTCGATTACGGCGGCCCGTTCGGCGGCAATCGCGATCCCCAATACCTGAAGCTCAACCCGAACGGCCTCGTGCCCACGGTGATCGACGGCGACCTGGTCATGTGGGAATCGAACACGATCTGCCGTTATCTGGCCGCGACGCGCAATGGCGAGCGCCTTTACCCGCGCGATCCGGGTTCCCGCACCCATGTCGAGCGCTGGATGGACTGGCAATTGTCGGTCGTCGGCGGCCCGATGGGTCAACTGTTGTTCGGGCTGGTACGCAGCAAGCCCGAGACGCGCGACGCCGCCGCGATCGAGGCGGCGCGGCGCCGCGCGCTCACCGCCTGGACCATCGTCGACGACGCGGTCAGCAGCCAGCCGTATCTTGCCGGCGCCGAACTGAGCCTCGCCGAGATCGTTCTCGGCACGCAGATCTATCGCTGGTACACCTTTCCGATCGAGCGGCCGGCGCTGCCCAAGCTGCGTGCCTGGTACGACCGCCTGCGCGAGCGGCCCGGCTTCAAGACGCATATCGAGGCGCCGATCACATAATCGCGAGGCAGGGAAGCAGTTGTTGCATAACTCGCTTTCCTTCCTACTCTGCGGCAAACTGGCGATCACCATGGGGAGGGGAAAATGAAGTCGTCGACGATTGTTTTCGCACTGGCGGCGGCTCTCGGCATCGCCTGGGTCGGCGTCGGGACCACCTGGGCGCAAGATGCGATGGCGATCATCGCCAAGCGCCAGGACACGATGAAGGCACAGGGCAAGGCGTTCGGCGCGGTCAAGGCCTTCACCGAAGACAAAGGCGACCTTGCAGCGGCTCAGGCGGGCGGCGCTGAGTTGGTGAAATTGGTGGCGACGATCCCCAGCCTGTTCGCGCAGAAGACCGGCATGGCCGACTATCCGGGCAAGTCCTACGCCAAGCCGGAGGTCTGGGCGCAGTGGGACAAGTTCAACGATGCGGTAAAGGCCGCCCAGGCCAAGGCCGAGGCGCTCAACACCGCGCTGAAGGGCGGCGACAAGGCCGCGATCACCGCCGCCTTCGGCGCGATGGGCAAGGATGGCTGCGGCACCTGCCACACCCCGTTCCGCGAAAAGAAGACGTAAGCCGTACCGCAACATTGCCTATCGGCGCGGCCGGGTGGCGCATCGCGCTGGTGGCGGTCGTGCTGGTCGTGTCGCGATCGGCGGCGAGCGCCGATGCCGGCGCGGCGGCACGCGGTGCCTATCTCGCCGGCGCGGCCGGCTGCGAGCGCTGTCACACCGATAGCGAGCATGGCGGGCAGCCCTTTGCCGGCGGCCGCCGGCTGGCGAGCGCCTTCGGCGTGCTCACGACGCCAAACCTGACCCCCGACCGGGCAACCGGGATCGGAAGCTGGAGCGTGGCTGACTTCAGCCGCGCGATGCGCTGGGGGGTGGCGCCGGATGATTCGCACTATGTCCCGGCCTTTCCGTTCCCGTTCTACAACCGGCTCAGCGAGCGCGATCTGGGTGACCTCAAGGCATTTCTCGACAGCCTGCCGGCGGTGTCGCGGCCCGATTTGCCGGGCGCCGGCTCGACTGCGCTCCTCGCTCGCGCCCGGGCCGCGATTGCCGTTATCGCGACGCCGTTGCCCGGACCCTGGCAGCCCGACCCGGAGAAGGACCCGGTGTGGAACCGCGGGGCCTATCTCGTCGCCTCGATCGGCCGCTGCGGCGAGTGCCACACCCCGCGCACGCTCTTGGGTGCGCCCGATCCGGACCGCGCTCTCGCCGGCGCGCCGGCAGCCTCGGGCGGCAAGAAGTCTCCGAACATCACGCCCGATCGCACGACCGGTATCGGCAACTGGACGATGGACGACATTGT
>CAYMRQ010000085.1:0-17995 GCA_964392845.1 uncultured Rhizobium sp. | reverse complement strand
GACGCGGAGGCGCGCGCCGCGCCGGGCGGAACGATCAGCGCGGCGGGCAAGCATGTCATCGTGATCGGCGGCGGCGATACCGGCAGCGACTGCATCGGCACCTCGACCCGGCAGGGCGCCGCGTCGATCACCCAGCTCGAAATCCTGCCGATGCCCCCCGACAAGGAAAACAAGGCGCTGGTGTGGCCGGATTGGCCATTGAAACTGCGCACCTCCTCCTCGCAGGAGGAGGGCTGCGAGCGCGACTGGGCGGTGCTGACCAAGCGCGCGCTTGGGGCTGAGGGCCATGTCGAGGCGCTGGAATGCGTTCGCGTCGCGTGGACCCAAGGGCAAGACGGGCGCTGGGCGATGCAGGAGATGCCGGAGAGCGCGTTCGAGCTGAAGGCCGATCTGGTGTTGTTGGCGATGGGGTTTTTGGGGCCGCGGGCCGGCATG
Organism: uncultured Rhizobium sp.; assembly: GCA_964392845.1. Lineage (GTDB taxonomy): Bacteria > Pseudomonadota > Alphaproteobacteria > ATCC43930 > CGMCC-115725 > DATARH01. The sequence continues at coordinate 17,560 of CAYMRQ010000085.1, read as the reverse complement.
CTCGAACAGGCCGGGGTCAAGCTCGACCCGCGCGGCAATGTCGCCGCCAATACGCTCGACTACCAGACCTCGGTGCCCAAGATCTTCGCCGCCGGCGATATGCGGCGCGGCCAGTCGCTCGTCGTCTGGGCGATCCGCGAGGGACGGGAATGCGCCCGCGCGGTCGACGAATTCCTGATGGGATCGAGCACCCTGCCGCGGTAGAGGGGCTAGGCGGGCCTCGCCTGTACATTGCCGTTTGCGGCGTATTCGAGGATGCGACGGTCGCGAGTGAGGAGAGTGGCGCCGGTGATCCGTGCGGTGGCAACGATTATCTGATCCGCCGGATCGGAGCGAAACCCGCCAGGCAAGCTGCCGGCCTCGATGGCGATCTCGGTGGTCAGCGGTTCGAAGATCACAAATGATCTCGCCGCCGCCTCAGCCATACGCGCCCTGGTTGGCCCCCCGAGGTCGAGCCGCCCTCGTGCGGCCAGCAGGCTGATTTCCCAGATCGAGATGACCGAGAGCCTGAGCCGGCCATTCTGGGCCGCGTCATTAATTTTGGCGCGGCTCGTGGACGAAAGCTGACCGGTGGCTGAAATCTCCCAAAGCCAGATGTGCGTATCCAGCAATACCGGCAGCGGCGGCGATTCAGCGTTTCTCGGCTTCACCGAAGACATTCGCGGCATCCGCGTCCCATTCCAGATCGTCCAGGGGGCTAACGATGTCTCCGAGAATCCGTATTGTCCCGGCCATGCATCCATAGATGTCGACCGGCCTGTCGTCGATCGGCACCACTTTGGCGACTGGCTTGCCACGCTTGGTGATCACCAGCGGAGCGTGCGACCGCGCCACCTCGTCCAGCAGATGCAAGCACTTCGCCTTAAATTCGCCGGCAGCTATGTATCGCGCCGTGTTGTCCATGGTCATCTGCCCATAGTCATTTACCGCGGTATATAGTGGTCGATCGACTGTCGTACAATACGGCGGCAGCTCAGCTCTAAACTGATGCGCAACAGTAACAACGCTGCCGCGAATTTTGTGTTATCTTTAGGTGATCGGCGGCGATCGCCGCCACGCAAGGGAGGGCATGATGGGCGACATTCTCGGTATCGGCGTCACGCATTATCCCGGCCTGATCCAGCCGGACCAGCAGATGGCCGGCTTGCTCGACCGCACGCTCAACAGCGACCAGGTGCCCGATGCGATGAAGGATCCGGCGCGCTGGCCGGAACCGATGCGCCGCGAATGGGCCGACCCGCTGGCGGCGGCGACTGAGCATCGGCGCCGCCTCGTCGGCGGGTTCCGCAAGGTGCGCGAGGCGCTCGATGCGTTCAAACCCGATTTCGTGCTGATCTGGGGCGACGACCAGTATGAGAATTTCCGCGAGGACGGGGTGCCGTCGTTCTGCGTGTTTGCCCTCGACAGCGTCGACTCGCGACCCTATGCGCGGCGTGGCCCAACCGCCAACGTCTGGGGCGAGGGCGCCGACACCGTGATCCACACCAAGGGCCATCACGCCGCCGCTTCCACGCTGGCGGCTGGTCTGATCAAGGCGGATTACGACGTCAGCTACGCCTACCGCATGCGCTACGAGAACGGCCTGCCGCATGCCTTCATCAACACGATCCTCTATCTCGATTATGACCGGAAAGGCTTCCCCTACCCGGTCGTGCCGTTCCATGTGAACTGCTACGGCTCCTCGGTCATCGCCAAGCGCGGCAGCACGGCGCATCTGACCGGCGAAGCCGACCCCAACCTGGTCGATCCGCCGGGTCCCAACCCGTCGCGCTGCTTCGATATCGGTGGCGCGGTGGCGCGGACGCTCGCCGACAGCCCGTGGCGGGTCGCGCTGGTCGCCTCATCGAGCTGGTCGCACGCGTTCCTCACGCCGAAGAATCACTACCTCTATCCCGACAACGCGAGCGACCGGGCACGGTTCGACGAGATGTGCTCGGGCAAGCTGGCGCGCTGGGGCAAGCTGACCACTGCGGAGATCGAGGATGCCGGCCAGCAGGAGTTCCTCAATTGGGTCTGCCTCGGCGGGGCGATGCACGCGCTCGGGCGCGAGCCGGTGATCGTCGATTATATCGAGAGCTACATCTTCAACTCCGACAAGTGCATCGCCCTGTTTCCGGCGTGAGCCGCCGCATTTCGCATTGCTAACGGCCCCTCACCCCAACCCTCTCCCAGTGATCCCGGGTCAAGCCCGGGGAGGGAGAGGAGTCCCCGCGGCGCGGCGGCAAACCCTCGCCCCGCCTGCGGGGAGAGGGTGCCGAGCTCAGCGAGGCGGGTGAGGGGCCGTCTTCGAGCGCTCAAGTGTACGGGGGGATATGGTGCAAGCGGCGACCGGCGAACCCCACAACAAAGAGCCGCGGGTTTTTCTGAACTATACCCAGGCCGAGCTCGACGCCGCCTACGACCAGTCCGCCTATCAGCCCAACATCCAGCAGCTGCGCGACCGCTGGGTCAGCAGCAGCGAGCGGACCCGTGCCCGCATCGGCCTGCCGCTGCGCCGCGCTTACGGGCCGAGCGAGATCGAAGGGCTCGACATTTTCCGCACGAAGGCGCCGGCCCCGGCTCCGATTTTCGTGTTGATCCATGGCGGTGCGTGGCGGGCGGGGCGGGCCGCGACCTACGCCGCGCCGGCCGAGATGTTTATCCGCGCCGGCGCCCATTATGTCGTGCCGGATTTCGCCTGGGTGCAGGATTGCGGCGGCAGCCTGTTGCCGATGGCCGACCAGGTATGCCGCGCGATCGCCTGGGTCTGCCGCAACGCGGCGAGCTTCGGCGGCGACCCCGACCGGCTCTATGTCGGCGGTCATTCCTCGGGAGCGCATCTCGCCGCCGTCGCCCTGACCACCGATTGGCGGAACGAATTTGACCTGCCGGCGAACATCATCAAAGGCGGGCTGTGCAGCAGTGGCATGTACGATCTGGCGCCGGTGCGGCTGTCGCACCGCAACTCCTATGTGAAGTTCACCGATGAGATGGTGGCCGCGCTGAGCCCGCAGCGGCATCTCGACCGGCTGCGCGCGAAGCTGATCGTCGCCTATGGCACCTACGAAACACCCGAGTTCCAGCGCCAGGCCCGCGACTTTGCCGCCGCCGTGCGGGATGCCGGCAAGCCGGTCGAGCTGATCGTCGGCGACAATTACAGCCACCTCGAGCTACCTGAGACGCTGTGCAACCCCTATGGGGTGCTGGGCAGCGCCGTCCTCGAGCAGATGGGTCTCGCAAACCCGCGCGATCCGTAGGATGGGCTGAGCGCAGCGAAGCCCATCGTGCCGGCTGCGGGGGATGGGCTTCGCGTTGCTCAGCCCATCCTACCCAGCGACGACGACATCGACGACATCCTATTCGATGACGCCGCAGGCGATGCGGGCGCCGCCGCCGCCGAGCGGTGCGGGTTGATCCCTGTAATTGTCGCCGCCGGCATGGATCATCGCCGCCTTGCCGCGCAGGCTCGCGACGTCCTTGAGCTTCGGCGCGGTCAGCGTTTGGGTCGCCGTACCGTCGGCCGCCGCCTGCAGCACCGGAAGATCGCCGAGATGGCCGCTGCCTTGCGGGCCTTCGTGCTTGCCGGTGTGCTGCGGATCGAAATGGCTCCCGGCGCCGCCGGCCGGCACCGGCTGGCCGTTCGCAATCGTCGGCTGGCACGACCCGTTCTCGTGGATGTGGAAGCCGTGCGGCCCGGGGGGCAGGCCCTTGAGCGCCGTCTTGACCACGGCGCCCGCCGCGCCGTCGGCGATCGTCACCGTCCCGAGCACCTCGCCCGGCCCGGAGGGCGTCGCCTGTCGCATTTCCGCGCGTATTTCCGCCGCCCCGGCGATCCCGGCTGCGCATGCCAGGCAAGCCAGCGCCATCACGCCGGTATGCCAGCCTTTCATTTTCCTGCTCCCTAGCGCCGTCGATCGAGCGCGCGCGAAGCTACGGGCGACACGACCGGATCGTCAACCGGAGTGGGAACGCGCGTCCATCCCCAGATGCCGCGGCGGCGGATGACGCCAGGCGGTCGATCGCTTCTTGAGGCTGGCCGACGGCGCGGTAATCGGGTTACGATCTCGGCGAGAGCGCGCCCAAACGCCGGTTTTTGCCGGGGCGGCAGCCCCGTGGGAGGAAACATGAAATTCCTCAGCGATGAGCAGCTGAACCAGCTGTTGCCCGCGGAAACCTCATCGTTTCCGGCGCCGGTGCCGACCCAGATCGTGTCGAGCGACGAGTACCTGCCGGTCCGGCAGACCGAGAAGCAGCGCGAGGTCGAGGCGCGTCTGAAAGCAATGAGCGGCCCTCTCGCGAAACATCAGGGGCTGTCGCGGCGGCGCTTCTTTCAGACCGCGTCCGGCATGGCCGCCTCGTTCGTCGCGCTGAACCAGGTGTTCGGCCATCTGTTCGATGTCAGCGCCGCCGAGGCGGCGACGCCGGACGTGGCCGAGCAGCGCGCCGCGGCGCTATCGGGCCAGTACGTCATCGATGATCAGACGCATTTCCTGCGCGACGACACGCGGCTGATGGGTTTCGTCAAGCAGCGCGAGGCGGTCGGCAAGTTCGGCTGGAACAGATCTCTTGCTGAAAAAGAACAGACCATCGAAGATCTGAAATACCATAATTATGTCAAAGAAATTTACATGGATAGCGACACCAAGATCGCGATCCTGTCGAATGCGCCCTCGGAGATACCGGAAGACTGGTTCCTGCCGCAGGAGGTCGTCTTCAAAACCCGGGAAACCGTAAACAATGAGGCGGGCTCGCGCCGGATGCTCGCGCATTTCATCATCACCCCGGGCTGGCCGGGCTGGCTCGACCAGATCGACAAGGCGATCGAGGTCTATAAGCCGGATTCGTGGAAGGGCTACACGGTCGGCGACAATACGCACAAAGACCGCGCCAACCATCCCTACCATCTCGACGACGAGAAGCTGATGTATCCCTTTTACGAGAGGGCGGCGAAGGCGGGGATCAGGAACATCTGCATCCATAAGGGGCTGTTTGCCCCGGCGGTCGAGGAGAAATTCCCGCAGCTGCGCCCCTATGCCGATGTCCGCGATGTCGGCAAGGCGGCCAAGGACTGGCCGCAGCTCAATTTCATCATCTACCATTCGGGCTATCGCTGGATCGGTGCCAAGCCGGCCGAGGGCATGGCCGAATTTGATCAGACCGGGCGCAGCTCATGGGTCAGCGATTTCGCCGAGATCCCGGAGAAATACGGGGTCACCAACGTCTATGGCGATCTCGGACAGCTGTTCGCCTGGACCACGGTGGCCGAGCCGCGTCTGGCGGCGGCGCTGATGGGGATATTGGTCAAGGGGCTCGGCGCCGACCATGTCGTCTGGGGCACCGATGCGGTGTGGACCGGCGCGCCGCAATGGCAGATCGAAGGTCTGCGCCGCCTCGAAATCCCCGAGGACATGCAGAAGAAATCCGGGTTCAAGCCGCTGGGGCCGGCCGATGGGCCGGTCAAGACGGCGATCTTCAGCGGCAACACCGCGCGGCTCTATGGGTTGCAGCAGCACGCGCAGATCGTCACGCATGACCGCTTTGCCGCGCTCAAGGCCGACTATGTCGCAAACGGCCCGGGCCGCAGCAATCGGCGCTATGGCTTTGTGACGCGGCCGGCCTGAGTCTTGCGTTTTTCATCTCGCGAGCCATCGCAGTCGGCTCGCGCGAAACCGGGGGAGGGATGTGCGATGGCGAGCGATAAGCTGCCGAACGGGCGCGGGCACGGCGGCGTGATCACGCGCCGCCGGGTGCTGGCGAGCAGTGCCGCCGCGCTGGGCGGGGCGAGCGCCGCAGCGGTGCCGTGGCGGGTCGCCTTCGCTCAGCCCAAGCCGTACCGGATCGGGACGATGCAGCCGCTGTCGGGAGCTGCCGCCATTATCGGCAAGACGGCCCTGGTCGGCGTGCAGATGGCCGTCGATCGCATCAACAAAGCGGGCGGCATCAACGGTCGGCCGGTCGAACTGATCGTCGCCGACTACGAATCCAAGCCCGATGTCGGTCGGCGCAAGGCCGAGAAGCTGGCCGTCGAGGACATGGTCGATGCCCATGTCGGCGGCGTCCTCTCGAATGTGTGCCTCGCCTGCATGCCGGTATGGGAGGAACACAAGATCGTCAACATGGTCGGCGTCTGTCTCGACACGACGATGACCACCAGCAAATGCAGCCGGTACACCTTCCGGCCATTCGACTATGCCCCGGCCCAGGCGGTGGCGTTCGCCCCCTATCTGGTCAACAAGCTGGGCAAGAAGTGGCACATCGCCTATGCCGACTACGCCTGGGGCCAGTCGACGCGCGATGCCTATGCCTCAGAGATCAAGAAATTGGGCGGCGAGGTCGTCGGCACCACCGGCATTCCGATCGGCACCGCCGACATGACCCCATTCCTCTCTAAGATCACCGGCAATTTCGACGGGCTGTTCGGCATCTTCTTTGGCAAGGACGGGGTGACGATCGGCAACCAGGCCTACGACCTCGGCATGACCAAAAAATACAAGTTTGCCGGCGACGGCGCTCTCGCCGAATCGACCAACCTGCCAGCTCTGGGCAACAAGATCGAGGGTTTCGTCGGCATCAACCGCTACCTGCCGCTGCTCGAAGGGCCGCTGAACACGCCGGCGCACAAGAAGTTTTTCGACGATGCCGTGACGCGGCTCAAGGCGGTTGATCCGTCCGCTACGGTCCCGGACCGCTTTGTCCAATCAAATTTCGAGGCGATGAACGCGCTCCGGATCGGCATCGAGAAGTCGGGCTTCCAGGGCCGCGCCGATACGCCCAAGCTGATCACGGCGCTCGAAGGCCTGGAGATGAAGGAGGGGGACGACTTCCCGCAAGGCGATAAAACGTTGCGCAAGGAAGATCACCAGGCATTCATCCGCGAGTTCATCTATGACATCCACGAGGGGAAGTATCGAATTCTTGAGGTCGTTCCGAAGGAGAAGACGATGTTTCCCCCGGCCTGCACCTTTGCTTGATGCAGTAACGTAGATTGTAGACCAGCGAATAAGGAATGGTGTCGTCCCGGCCTGCGCCGGGACGACAGTTGGTTGGGGGGATCATTCAGTGGAACCCGATTAGCCGTGACCGCGGACGCATTAGTAGAGGTGCCCCCTGGCGCCGCGGGTGTCGTCGCCGCCCCGATCCTGCGCACCGACGGGCTGACCGTCCGCTTCGGTGGCTTGACCGCGCTCAACCGGGTCGACTTTGCCGTGCAGCGCGGCGAGATCCGTGCGGTGATCGGCCCGAACGGCGCGGGCAAGAGCACGTTTTTCAACTGCCTGACCGGCGTTCTGCGGCCCACTTCCGGGCGTGTCCTGTTCGACGGCGAGGACATCACCGGGCTGCCGCCCGACCGGATCTCGCAAAAGGGCATCGCGCGCTCGTATCAGATCACCAACATCCTGCCCAACGCCACCGTCCTCGAAAACGTCCGAATCGCCGCCCAGTCGCGCCGGCATGCCTGGAGCATGCTGAGCCACCACCGCGCCTACCGCGACCTATTGGAAAAGGCCGAGGCGGCGCTGGATCAGGTCGGGTTGGCCGGCAAGGCCGACGAGCTGGCCGCCAATCTGTCGCATGGCGAGCAGCGCAATCTGGAGATCGGCATCGCACTGGCGACCGAGCCCCGGCTCCTCTGCCTCGACGAGCCGACCGCCGGGATGAGCGCGAGCGAGACGCATGAAACGATGGCGCTGGTGCGCCGCATCGCCCGGAACCTGACCATCCTGATCGTCGAGCACGACATGCAGGTGGTGATGGAGCTGGCTCAGCGGATCACTGTCCTCGATTACGGCGAGATCCTGGCCGAGGGGACGCCGGCGGAGATCCAGCAAAATCCCCGGGTCCTGGAGGTCTATCTCAAGACATGAGCGGCTGCAGGTCGACCGTGCGTCCTTCGAGACGGCGCCTTGCGGCGGCTCCTCAGGATGAGGTTAACTTTATGATGGCATTAAGAAAAAACCTCATCCTGAGGAGCCCGCGCAGCGGGCGTCTCGAAGGACGCACGGCGCAGATCCCAGCCCCACAGAGCCACTTCTTTCGTGGCGCTTGAGGCCTGGCCCGCATGACCCCGCTCCTCAAGGCCGAGGACATCCACACCTATTACGGCAAGAGCCACATCCTCAACGGCATCTCGCTCGAGGTCGGCAGCGGCGAGGTGGTGGGGCTGCTCGGGCGCAACGGCGTCGGCAAGAGCACGACGCTGAAGGCGATCGCCGGGCTCGTCCATCCGAGCGCGGGCCAGGTGCTGTTCGAAGGCCGGCCGATCACCGGGCTCTCGGCCTACCGGATCGCGCGGCTCGGGATCGCGTATGTCCCCGAGGAGCGCCGGATTTTTCCCCTGTTGACCGTCACCGAAAACCTGCGTACCGGCCTCGACCGGCATGGCGTCGGCAAGGCCAGGAAGCAGGAGCTGCTCGACAAGCTCTATCAGTATTTCCCGGTGCTGGCCGAGCGGCGCGGCCAGCCCGGCGGCACGTTGTCGGGCGGCGAGCAGCAGATGCTGGCGATCGCGCGGGCGATGATGCTGGAACCGAAGATCATTCTGCTCGACGAACCGACCGAAGGGCTGATGCCGCGCATGGTGTCGCAGATCCGCCAGATCATCGAGGTACTGCGCGGCGAGGGGGTGGCGGTCTTGCTGGTCGAGCAGAACGTGAAGCTGACGCTCGACGCCAGCGAGCGCATCTACCTGATCGAGAAGGGCGTGGTGCGGCACCACGCCGCGTCGGCCGAGCTGCGGCTCGATGACACGGTGATCCATCAGTACATGGGGGTGTGAGCCGGTGCTCGATCCGCTGCTGCATGCCATTCCCTTCGACCAGCTGCTGATCCAGACGATCAACGGCATCGTCACCGGCATGATCCTGGCGCTGGTCGCCTCGGGGCTGACCCTCATTTTCGGCATCATGGACGTCGTTAATTTCGCGCATGGCGAGTTGTTCATGCTCGGCGCCTATGTCGGCGTGCTGATCCTGGCCGCGACCGGCAATTTCTGGCTGGCGCTGGTTTGCGCCAGCCTGCTGATCGCGCTGCTCGGCGCGGCGATTTACCTGGTGACCCTGCGCCCGCTGTTGGGACGCGATCCGCTGACCACGATCCTGGCGACCTTCGGTCTCTCGCTGGTCTTGCAGAATGCCGCGCTGTGGCAGTTCGGTCCGGTGGCGCGCAAGATCCAGGAGCCGTTCACCGGCCATTTCGTCCTGTTCTATCTTGAATATCCCTGGTATCGGCTGGTCATCGCGCTCTTGGCGGCGGTGATCATCGCCGCGCTGTGGCTGTTTCTGAAGTTCGGCACCTACGGCATCTGGATCCGCGCCACGACGCAAGACCGGGTGATGGCCGAGGCGATGGGCATTCCGGTGCCCTGGGTGCTGACCGCGGTGTTTGCGATCGGCTCCGGGATGGCCGCCGCCAGCGGGGTGTTGTTCGGACCGCTGGTCGGGGTCAACTACGCGATGGGGGCCGATTGGGTGCTGAAGGCGTTCATCGTCGTCGTGGTCGGCGGCATGGGCAATCTCGGCGGCTCGATTGCCGCGGCGATCTTCATCAGCCTCCTGGAAGCCTATGCATCGCTGTGGGTCAGCCCGGCCCAGGCGGTCATCGTCTCGTTTGTCGTCCTGATCCTGACCCTGTTGTTCCGGCCGACCGGCCTTTTCGTGCCGACTCCCAAATGAGCCCGGGCCCCAAATGAGCCCGGGTTCCAAATGAGCGAGCGCCGTCATCGGCTGGTGTTTTGGGCCGGGTTTGCCGTGATCGTCGCGCTGTTGTCGGTGGCGCCGCTGGTGCTGCCCGAGTTCTGGCGCCGCTTTCTGACCGAGATCCTGATCTGGGGCCTCCTGGCGATGTCGTCCGACATCCTGATCGGCTATGTCGGGCTGATCTCGTTCGGCCACTCGGCCTTTTTCGGCCTAGGCATGTATGGCGCCGCGGCGGCGCTGATGACGACGCGCCCGCCGAGCCTCTGGCTGGCGCTGGCCTACGGGCTGATCGCAGCGTCCGCCGTCGCCGCCTTTGTCGCCTATTTCTCGACCCGCCTGCGCGACATCTATTTCGCGATCACGACCCTTATATTTTCACAGATTTTCTATGTCATCATCTTCACCTGGACCGAGGTGACCGGCGGCGAGAACGGGCTGACCTTCACTCGGCCGGCGCTGGCCATTGACGGGCTCTTTTCGATCCGGTTCACCCCGGCGGTGCTGCACTGGTTCGTGCTCGCGGTCGTCGTCGCGTCCTACCTCTTGGTGCGGCGGATCACCCAGTCGCCGTTTGGCATGGTGCTGCAATCGATCCGCGAGAACGAGGCGCGGACCCGCGCGATCGGCTATCCGATCGAGCGCTACAAGATTGTCGCGGTGATGCTCTCGGGGCTCTTCGCCGGGCTGGCCGGCGTGCTTTACGCGATCCAGAACCAGTTCGCCGCGCCCGATTTCGTGTTCTTTTTGGTCTCGGGCGAAGTCGTCATCTACAACGTGATCGGCGGCATCGGCACCCTCGTCGGGCCGATCGTCGGCGCCGCATTCTTTCTCTTGCTGCGCGAGGGCCTGTCGCGGTTTCTTACCGAATTCTACCTGATCCCGGTCGGCGTCGTGTTTATCGCGATGGTGATCTTCATGCCGCAGGGGCTCCTGGGCTTCGCCCGGCGCTGGCTCAACCGCTAGGCGCGCGGCCGGCGCGCTTGACGCCGAGCGGCGGCGCGGCCCATCCTCGCAACCCTCAACCAATGAAGATTTTTGCCAGAACGGGAGGAAGATCCGATGGCTTCGATGCACGATCAGCCGTCGCGCCGCGCCGTCATCAGTTCGCTGCTCGCCGCGCCCGTGGTGCTGCGCGCCCCGGCGTCATTCGCCGCCGCCCCCGCGGGGCAGATCGTCATCGCCTGGCACGTAACGCTCTCGCCGGCCTGGTACGATCCCTCGCTGGCGCCGCCGCAGATCACCCCGTTTGGCATGCTCTACGCGCTGCACGACGCGCTGGTCCGCGCCTATCCTGGACACAAGATGGGCCCGGCGCTCGCCGAATCGTGGCAGGAGAGCGAGGACGGCCTGACCTATGAATTCAAGCTGCGGCCGGGCTTGACCTTCCACAACGGCGACCCACTGACCACCGAAGACGTGGCGTTCAGCTTCGAGCGCTACGCCGGCACCGGTGCGACGGCCCTCAAGGAGAAGGTGGCGCGGGTCGAGATCGTCGATTCCAGGGTCGTCCGCTTTCATCTGAAGGAGGTCTGGCCCGATTTCATGACCTTCTACGGCAGCACCGCCTCCGCCGCCGGCCTCGTCGTCCCGAAAAAATACTACAAGCAGGTCGGCGACGATGGCTTCAAGAAGCATCCGGTCGGCGCCGGGCCCTACAAATTTGTCAGCGATAAGCCGGGGATCGAGGCCGTGCTCGAGGCCTTCCCGCAATATTGGCGGCACCCGCCCAATGTGAAGACGATCGTGATGCGCAGCGTGCCCGATTCGACCACCCGCGCGCTGATGGTCAAGACCGGCGAAGCAGACATGGCGTTTGCGCTGCAGGGCCTCGATGCCCAGGGCGTGTTGGACGATCCGAAGACCAAGGTCGTGGCGACCAAGCACGCCTCGTGTATGTGGGTCCAGTTCGCCGATCAGTTCGACCCGAAATCGCCATGGCATGACAAAAGGCTGCGGCTCGCGGTCAATTACGCGCTCGACCGCAACGGAATCAACAAGGCGGGCTGTCTCGGCTTCTGCCCACCGGCCGGGGTCATCGTGCCGCGGGCGATGGAGTTCGTGCTGCCGGCCGAGCCCTATCCCCACGATCCGCAAAAGGCAAGGCAGCTGCTCGCCGAGGGCGGCTACCCGAACGGTATCGACGCCGGGCCGTTTCATGCGATCCCGGGCTTCCCGACCGCGGCAGAGGTGGTAGTCAACGATCTCAATGCGGTCGGCATCCGCACCAAGCTGGCGGCGCAAGAGCGGGCGGCGTTTTACGCCGACTGGAAGGCGCACAAGTTCCACGGGCTGTTCATGACCGGCGCCGGCAATGCCGGCAATGCCGCCAGCCGGGTCGAAGAGTTCATGTATTCGAAGGGCTCCTATGCTGATGGCGGCTATCCCGATATCGACGAGCTGTTCCGGCAGCAGGCCGGCGAACGCGACCGCAAGAAGCGTGAGGCGATCCTCCACAAGATCCAGCAGCTGACGATCGATCGGGTGATGTTCGCGCCGGTCTATGATTTCGCGGCGCTGATGGGCGTCGGCCCGCGCATTGCCAAGCATACGATCACCGATGTCTACCTCTCGCCCTTCCCGGAATACGAGGACATCGAGCTGAAGGCGTCGTAGCGGCCAGCGCCGTCAATCCCCGGCGGGGAAGCCGGCGCGACGACATGTTGCTCTGCCTGATACCCGTCCCAAGCGGTATCTCCCGCTGGGCCGGCGTTTCATCGGCAACTACATCTTGCGCCTGTAATCGATTATCTTTATAAATCCAGTGTCAAAGCAAAATCGGGAGCAGGTCATGGCGGATGTCAACGGGATCATTGTGCACGTCGAGACACCAACGGGATCGGAAGCTGTCGGGCGTATCCTGCCTTTCAATATTCAGCCTCCCGCCGACCAGCAGGAGGGCGACCTTGGCGGCATCCGGGTAAAATTCGCCCGGAGCTACGGCCAAGTGGTCTCGGTCCAGGCCAAGACCCGCGCGGAAGCTGAGATCCTTATCAAGGTGCTTGGGCCGAGGTAAACGCGGGGCCACTGCCCAGCCCGTAGGAACAGTTTGGCGGGCGGATTGCGAATTGTCATCGCGCTCATGTGTGGGCGCGCTCACCGAATTATTTCACACGTCCCACTAATTAGTGTGTCTATTCTAAACACAATAAATCTGGCTGACCGCTGATCTCCCCAATCCCGTACGCGTATAGAGTCAGTCGCTGCTCTTACTAATTGCATTTGCTTCAGGTCATCAGATAGCGGTGGAACCAGCACATGATCATATTCACTGGTGCCCTGTTGGATCACATTCCAACGCACCCGGTCGCCATCGAGAAAACGCAACGCACCGGTGAACGTATCGACGATGATTCCATCATGGTTCTTGCGCTGCAGTTCACTAATGCTATCCCTAGCGAGCACACCGTTGTCTTGCAGCGTAACAGCATCCTTCGCCGTGCATCGGTATATCTTGCCGATCTCTCCTGCGGCGTGAGCAAGCTGCGAGGCGTCTAGAAGCGCGACAAGGAGACAAACCGCCCGCATTGGCGTCCGCATCTCTAACCCCTTTTGCCCACGGCCATCACCGCTTATCGACCGGCCCCGTCGTCAGGGCGCCTCATCAATATCGAATAGGTGGAGGGAAAACCTCTGTTGTGTCCACGATGCGGCTCGCCTACCTTATACGCTAACGGATACAACCCTCCCGTTGGTAGGAACAGCAAACACCCCGAATCTATTGAAGGACATAGAGATATGGCGGACGGCACCACTCCAATCGCTCCACCGGCTCCGACGCAGGCGGTGACCCCGGGCGGCATCAACCACCTGGTGATCAACGTGCGCGACATGGAAGAGTCGCACAAATTCTGGACCGAGATCCTCGGCTTCAAAGAGGTCGGCCGGTCGAGCCGCCGCCCGATGCGCTTCTACAGCGGCGATCACAGCGGCCAGATGAACCACCACGACATCGCGCTGTGCGAGAACCCGAACCTGCCGCAGCCGCCCGCCGAGTGGGCGATGTTCGACATGCCGGTGGCGATCAACCACATCGCGATCACCATGCCGAACCGCGAAGCCTGGCTGCAGCAGCTCGCCTGGCTGCGCCACAGCGGCGTCAAGTTCCAGCGCCGGGTCAATCACGGCATGACCCACAGCCTCTACATCAGCGACCCCAACGGATACGGTGTCGAGGTGCTCTACGAATTGCCGCGCGCGGTGTGGGGCGACAACATCCAGGGCGCCCTCGATTTCGCCGAGCCGGTGCCGACCGAAGGCGACGAAGCCTTTGTCGACGACACCGACTACCCGCATTTCGGCACCGCCAAGGCGAAGGCCCCCGCCGCGGAGTAGCCCCCCAATAATTCCTCTCCCGCACCGCGGGAGAGGAATGGGCGCGAGCGGCAGCGAACGGCCGGGCGAGGGGTTGCGGCGCCGGTCCGTCACTCGCCTTCGGACAAATTGTCCCGCGATCCGGCCAGAGGATGCGGCAACACTGGTGTTGGTCCCCGGCCCGCTGTTGACATCGGCCCGCGTGACTTTATTTCTATCGGATGATATCGCCGATACAGTGTCGCATGGCCCGAGCAGCGCTTGACTGGACGGTAGCAGTTCTGTCCGCTGCGGCAGGCGTGGGGGCAACCACGATCGTTCGGTTCGAACGAGGCCAGGTTGCCGCCAACAAATCGACCGTCGCTTCGCTCAAACACGCCTTTGAGGCCGCCGGCGTGAAGTTTTTGAATGGAGATGAACCAGGAGTGCGGTTGTTGTTGCGCATCGCAACCCCAATCGAAGTTGGCGACGACTATGTGTTCAGCTGCACCTACAAGGCTGAGAATTTCAAGGTAGCCGTGAATAAAGCATTGCTTGATGAACATGAGCTTTGCCAAGATCCGCAACAGGCTCGCGGGAAATACCGCCTGCAGAGAGCCCCCTGGAGTATCGGACCCCCGCTAATCGCCTCGTGGGACAAGGGTCGACGGCCGATTGACGGGGTCATCCGTCTCGGCGCGGACAATTTTGCGTCCGCCCGGCCGCGCCGCCCGCCCAAGCGGATTGGCGTCGCCGGCCTGCCGATCCATGACGTACCCTGGGACGGCAGCATCTCTCTTCACCGGGAGGACATGTACGGCGACGATGGCCGCTGAGCCGGTCTTCGTGGACACGAATGTCCTGGTTTATGCGAGTCGCCCCTCGGCCGCGCAACACGCTGCCGCCCACGCCGCGCTGACGCGGTTGGAGGGTGAAGGGTCGACCCTGTGGGTGAGCCCCCAGGTGCTGCGCGAGTATCTCGCCGTGGTGACGCGTCCCCAGGCGACCAGCCCCGGGTTGCCGATGACGACGGCGATAGCCGATGTGCGACGCTTTCGCGCCGCCCTCGATGTTGCCGAGGAGCGACCGGGTGTGCTCGACCGTCTCCTCGACCTCCTGGCTGCCCACCAAACTACCGGCCGTCAGGTCCACGACGCGAATATCGTCGCGACCATGCTGGAGCACGGCATTCGCCGCCTGCTCACTTTCAACACGACGGACTTCCGGCGCTTCGCTCGAATCATCGATATCGAGCCGCTCTCGTGAGTATCGCCCATCGGCTGCGCTATGTGGCGCGTCGTACCGGGCGATGATGCGCTACACCAAGCTCGCGCTGCTGATTTTTGGCCTCGGGCTGGCGCTCGGGTTCGTCATCGTTGTCGGCGAGTTCGCGCGGCTGGAGCGGGTCGCCAGCGCGGTCATGGCGTTGGGGCTGGTGCTGCTGCCCGTGGCGCTGTTCGCCGACGGGCGGGGGATGGCGATGCTCGCCTGGATCGCCGCGCGCTTTTCCCGCGGCAAGCGCAAGAAGGCGCGCCCGAAATCCCGCCCGGCGGCACGGCGCAGGAAGCCGTCGGCTCCCTCGGCCGCTCCCCCCGCCGCGCGCGCCCCGCGCCGCAAGCGGCGCTGATGCGCAGGGCCGCCATGCCCGACAGGGCGACAGCCGGGGCGGGCATCGCTTCCCCCGCGGGGTCGGCTCGTACTAGGATCGCGGTCGGAGACGACGGCGCCCCCCTGACGGACCCATGCGCCGGAGCAACGCGGAGGAAAGCTGATGGCGACGGGTAAGAGGATTGCGGTGGTGTGCACCGGGGCGGTCGGCGGCTATGCGGGAGCGCATATGGTGCAAGCGGGCGAGGACGTGACCTTTATCGATTTCTGGCCCGAGCATGTCGAGCACATGAAAGCGCACGGGCTGACGATCACCCATATCCGGGAGGTCGAGCCGTTCACCGTGCCGGTGCGCGCCCTCCACGTCACCGAATTGCAGCACATCTCGAAGGAGAAGCCGTTCGATATCGCCTTTGTCTGCACCAAATCCTACGACACCGCCTGGGCGACGATGATGATCAAGCAGTATCTGGCGCCGGACGGCTACGTCGTCTCGCTGCAGAACTGCATGAACGAGGAGACGATCGCCGGGGTCGTCGGCTGGGGCAAGACGCTGGGTTCGGTCGCCAGCTCGATCACCGTCGAGCTGCACGCGCCGGGACAAATCCGCCGCGCCGCCGGCAAGTCCGGGTCGCGCCACACCGTGTTCCGCGTCGGCGAGGTGCATGGCCGGATCACCGACCGGGCCAAGGAAGTATGCGGGCTCCTCGCCAACGCCGACAGCGCCTTTGTCACCGAAAACCTGTGGGGCGAGCGCTGGTCCAAGCTGGTCACCAATGTGATGGGCAATGGGCTCTCGGCCTGCACCGGCATGATCGGCCGCGACGTGGTCAAGAACGACGTGATCCGCCATTTCTCGAACCGGCTCGGCAGCGAGGCGATCCGCGTCGGCCAGGCGCTCGGCTATACCTTCGACGAGGTCAGCCACATGGACCCAGAGACGCTGGCCCGCGCCGGCGAGGGCGATGCCGGGGCGCAGAAGGAGATCGACGACCACCGCCTCGCCGAAGCCAACCGGCCGGGCGGCGGCGAACATCGCCCCTCGACCGGTCAGGACATGGTCAAGGGCCGCCGCACCGAGATCCCGTTCCTCAACGGCTTTGTTGTGCGCAAGGGTGAGGAGGTCGGCATTCCGGCGCCGACCAACGCGATCCTGACCGACATCGTCAGGCGGGTGGAGATTGGTGAATTAAAGCCCGATCCCAGGCACATCACCGATCTGCGGCTGAACTGAGCGCGGGATAGCCCCCACCCTCCCACGCCTTCGGCGCGGGTCCCTCCCTCCCCCGCAAGCAGGGGAGGGGTATCGGGGCGACCCTCCGGAGGCGCTCCCTCCCCCGCAAGCGGGGGAGGGTTGGGTGGGGGCTCTTAGCGGCGCGGAGGCACCACATGCTCGCCATCGTCAACACCCCTGCCGGCCCTGAGCCGGTCGCGATCCGCGAGGTCGCGGAGCCCGAGTTGCGGCCTGATGAGGCGCTCGTTGCGGTGCACGCGTTCTCGCTCAACCGCGGCGAATTGCGGCTGTTTCAGGTGCGGCCCGAGGGCTGGCGCCCGGGCCAGGACATCGCAGGGGTGGTGGTGCGCGCCGCCGCCGATGGCAGCGGCCCGGCCGCCGGCACGCGGGTCGTCGCGCTGGTGGACTGGGAGGGCTGGGCCGAACGCACCGCGGTGCCGAGCCGCCGCATGGCGCCGATCGCCGACAATGTCTCGTTCGCCGCCGCGGCGAGCCTGCCGGTCGCCGGGCTGACCGCCCTGCGCAGCCTGCGCCACGGCGCGCCGCTGCTGGGCAAGCGCGTGCTGATCACCGGCGCGGCCGGCGGGGTCGGCAACCTCGCGGTGCAGCTCGCCGCCCGACAGTTCGGCCATGTCACGCGACAGCACGGCCGTGAGTTCGAGGGCCTGCGCGACCTCGTCGAGCTTGCCGCGCTCATCGACCTTGGCGAGGAGGTCGCGCGCGCGGCCCTTGGCGACCTTGGGCAGCTTGTCCA
>CAYMRQ010000084.1:11314-18139 GCA_964392845.1 uncultured Rhizobium sp. | reverse complement strand
CTGTCTTCCCATCCAGATCGCCGCGCTACAGCTGCCAGCCTGACACGTGAATACGTGGCCGCAGGGGATTGCGTAGCGCCCGCGCACGTGCTGTTCCCTCAACTCGCCCTAATCGTGCAGCGATATTTGGACGAGAAGGTTCTGCCGGAACCCCCGGCCCAGAAGATCGACGTGTTCCTCTCGCCGTATTACGGATGGGTGATCGAACGCTTGGCGGGCGCGATCCATCCCGACGCCGCCAGCGGGGAAATCCCCGAATTGCCGATCCTCGAAAAGAACCGGAGCGACGGCTCGACCGCCGAGGTCAGCTTTTGGACGAGCCGCGACGTGCGCGAGGTTGTGAACTCGCACGTGAATTTCGCCGTTGCCGATACCAAACAATGGGAGCAGTCGGCGACCTATATGATCGACACCCACCCCAACGTGGACGCTTTTGTCAAGAATGCCGGTCTGGGCTTCGCCATTCCGTATTTTCACAATGGGCAGCCCCACGACTACGAGCCAGACTTCATCATCCGCCTCGCGGGCGGTAGCGGCCAGCATCTCATCCTTGAGACGAAGGGTTACGATCCGCTCGCCGAGATCAAAGAACAAGCCGCTAAACGGTGGACAGCGGCGGTGAACGCAAATGGCCAGCACGGACAATGGGATTTCGCGATGGTTCGTCGAGTCGGCGACATCGCGAATGCTTTGAACGGCGCGGCCTCGTAAGGCAGGTCAGGTTACAGCAAGCTCCCAGAGCCGCCGCCGGCCCGCCGCCGTTGTTCTTCCCGCTCGGCCAGCACCAGCTCCCAATCCGCATACGTTTCAGAAACCCTGGTGTCGAGTTCGTCGTAGCTCATCAGGGACATCGGCCCGGCAAAATGGATTCTCAACAACCGCCGATCGTCACCAACTGGTGTGAATTGGAAGATGGCGAGTTCAGCGTCCGTGAGGTCCGGATCGATGATGCGGGCCTTCTCATGGATCATGGAAAAGGCAAACCGCCTCCCTTCGCCCGTGAGAGCGTGTGATCTCCTTGGATCGAGAAACGGAATGATCAGTCGGCCATCCAGAATTATAATCAGGGGCAACCAATAAGATACGTCGATGCCGACTGCCCCGCTTAATTGAAAAGGAGTTATATAATACCGCTTTGCTCGCACCGAATTTCCAGTCGCGTAGATATGGAGGCTTTCGGCTACTTCAGTGTTTGCCCTTATCTCATCTAACGAAGTGCCATTCATCTCGATTCGATGACGGATCTTCTCGAATTCGGTTGGCGGAATCGTGCCTAGAAGATCGGATTGAGCATTGAAGATATCGGGGGCTGCTTGTCGCACTAACCGATACGAAAACCGTGGGCTACCGGCCTTGAAGGCCCGCAAAGCTGGCAGCCTGTCCGCTCGCGGTAGCGCGGCGATATTGGCGAGATCAATTTCTGGCAAGCGGCGTATCTTCAACTGACTCTCCAAGCTCAGAAGCACCCCCGACAGCGACCTTATGCCGCTTGAAGCGCTCCACGATTATCTTATCAGGGATTCGCAGGCCAAGAGTAACCCGGTTGTTTGCTTGGGTGACGACGTAATGCCATGGAGCCTCGGGCGCATGGGAGATTTCGACGAGACGGCCAACCGGCCATTGCCCATAGGTGCGGACGACGAATTTGACATGATCATGTGCGAGCGGCGAATCGGGGGAGGGCACGACCGATTGTCGACCGGTGATCAGATCGGTTCGACGTGCTCTGAACCGAATGATCTCGTCACGCGCATCCCGAAAAGATTGATAGACGGTCGGGTGGACCGGCCCATATCGCCAAGCTTCGAAATACCCTGTCATTAGAGGCTTGCCGGTAGCGACGAGACAGCGAGCGTGGGCGAAGTAGAGCAGCTTTTGCAGGACGAGATTGGTGAACCCGGTGTCCTGACGATCTGCGATGTCGAGCAGAAGATTGGCGACGCCGCGTGCATCGAAGGGGGGCAATCCGCTCATCGGTCTGATTTTAACAGACCCGCTCGGTTTTCCGTTATGGGTTCAATCGGCAGCTTACCGGCTTTGATCGAACCCATCTCACCGCTTGCGCTAATCGGCCCGGAGCGGCTTTGGCGGCTGCTCACCCGGAACAGGTAGCACGAAGAAATTCCCCAAGCTCGACGCCGAGCACCGCCGCAATTCTCTCGGTTAGCGAGATCACCGCGCTGGACGAAATACGCCAGCCTCAAAGGTGAGGACGGCGGCACCGTCGCCAATATCCTGACGGGCAATTCCGGCACCCTGCCCGGTTTCGTCAAACAACAGCAAGATCCCCTCCGTCTCGATCGCTCGTCGCATTGCCGCGATGTTGTTGGCGATTGGGGTCCGCAGCCCGCGCTCGAAATCCTGGACCGTGCTGATGCCGACGCCAGCCCGCTTGGCCAACTCACCTTGAGACCATCCCAACCAAGCCCGCGCTGCGCGCGTCTGCTCTGGCGTCATGACGCCGGCCTTATCATGGAAATAACATGACCTAACATAAAAACATTGACTCCGATGGATGCGTAATGTATTTTACATGATGTCATGGTTTCAACACAACCCATCGGAGCGACTGATGACCACCTTCCCCACCCTAACCGCCCGGCCCAACGGGCGGCACACGCACAAAGCCAACGGCCTCGCGACGGAGGCCCAATGTCCATATTGCGGCCACCCTATCTCGCGCAAGGAGTTCGAAAAAATCCGGGCGCGGATTGAGGCCGAGGAACGTGCCCGCATCGCGGATGTCGAAAAGGCGCTGAAGGACCGGTTTGCCGCCGAGACGGCCAAAGCCGAGACGCAGGCCAAGGCGGCAATCGAGAAGGCCGGGAAGGATGCCATGAAGTTTGCCGAGGCCAAGATCAAAGCCGTTGCCGCGAGCCATGATGCAGTGGTCGCGGCACGCCTCGAAGCTCAACGCATCCGGTTGGAGAGCAAGACCGCCGAGACGATTGTCGCCGAGCGGACCAAGATGTTCGCCGAGAAGGCCGCGCTGGAACACCAGCTTGCCGACATGCAACGGCGGCTCCAGGCAAAGACGGCACACCAGCTTGGCGAGCCGGCAGAGGTTGACCTATTCGATGCTCTGACGGCGGCATTCCCGGAGGATCGGATTTGGCGCGTCGTCAAAGGCCAGCCAGGGCCGGATGTCGTCGTCGAGGTCATCCACAACGGCGCGGCTGTCGGCAAGATCGTTCTCGATTCGAAGAACCACAAGTCGTGGCAGAATAAGTTCACGTCGAAATTGCGGGCCGACCAGCTTATCGAGGGCGCGGATTTCGCGATCCTCTCGTCCAGCGTTTTCCCCGCCGGGGCGCAGCAGCTTCACCTTCAGGACAACGTGATTGTCGCCACCCCGGCCCGCGTGCCGGTGCTGGTTCACCTGTTGCGCCGGCAGATCGTGGACAACCATCGGCTGAAGCTGACGGCGGCGGCGCGCGACGAAAAGGCCGAGAAGCTTCTCGGCTACATCATCTCGCCGGGCTGCACCGATCTGTTCGACAGGATCGTCAAGCTGACCGCCGACATGGCCGATCTCGATCTCAAGGAGACGAGCGCCCACCAAACGGTCTGGAAGAAGCGCGGCGAATTGATCCGTGGCGTCCAGGTCATCCATGACGAATTCTCGACCGCTGTGTCTGCGATTATCGCCGGGGAAATGTCATGAGCGCCCGGAAGGCTGTCGCCATTCGCCTCCTTCG
This sequence comes from uncultured Rhizobium sp., assembly GCA_964392845.1. Classification (GTDB taxonomy): domain Bacteria; phylum Pseudomonadota; class Alphaproteobacteria; order ATCC43930; family CGMCC-115725; genus DATARH01. Next base: position 14,441 of record CAYMRQ010000084.1, on the reverse strand, counting down.
GCGGCAAAGATCGCCGAAGCGGGCGGAAATCGTGTGCGGGATCATCGGCCCCACACCATTCCAGTCGCGGGCGAGGGAACTCGTCGAGTCAGGTCTCATCGACCGCGCCGCCCGGATTACAGAACTTGCCCGCAGTCTGACCAACTCGGCCATCGGCGCTATGGAAGCGGAGTGCTCGGAGCGCCGCCGCGTCACCATTGCCGATATCCGGTCGCTCCGCAGCACCGCCTTTGCGGCGATCGCCCGGAACATCATCGACCGTCTCGAAATGGGGAGGCGGTGATGCTGTGGCGATACGATCGGCACCGCTGCCGCCTGAACATCATGAACCCGGAGTTGGATTTTGCTGGTCTGAGGTCCGTGATCGACTGCGGTCTCATCCCTCGCAATCTCGATGCGATTGTCTACACGATGCCCGGCGTGACGTTGATCCTGCGAGGGCTTCATCTGCGTCAGCTCATGGCCGAGCTTCGGGGCTGATGCGGCGGCCATGCCCAGATATGACGCCCTTCCGGTGAATCTGCCGCCCCGTGGTTTAGCCCGCGAGGCGGCAGCCCAATACGTCGGCATCAGCCCGAGCAAATTCGACGAACTGATCGCGGATGGCCGGATGCCCAAGGCAATCCAGATCGATGGCCGCAAGGTTTGGGATCGCCATGCACTTGACAGAGCATTCGACGCGCTCACCGAAGCTGTATCCGGTTTGAATCCGTGGGATCGGGTGCTTTCGGAGATTCCATTGAACAAAAGTCAAAGAGGACGAAAACCAAAAACTATTTCTGCGCTTGACCTTGATATCGCAAACCAAGAATATATAACCGATAGTAAGAAGATGCTCAAAGCAACTTCGATACTGTCAGAGGATACATCCACATGAAACAAGAACTCAAATACATTCACCGCTTCACCGATAGGCACGGGAAAGTTCGCTATTATTTTCGGCGTCCTGGTCAGAAGCGCATACCGCTCCCCGGTGTTCCAGAGACAGCCGAGTTCATGGAAACCTACAGAGCGGCGCTCAACGGCGAGCGGGTGCAGCAGCAGACCCGTAGCGATCCGAACCGCCTCGCGTCTGGAACGGTGCGAGCGGTCGTGAATGAGTATTATCGGTCGAGTCTGTTCCTTAAGAACGCGGAAAGGACGCAGCGTTGGCGCAGAACTGAACTTGAGCGGTTCTGTAGAGTGTATGGCGATCTGCCGATTGCGCTCATGGAATACAAGCACATTGACGCAATCGTGGCCCAGAACATCGAAAAGCCGGGGGCATGCGACGCATTCATCAGGGTGCTTCGCGGGCTTTTTAAGTATTGTAGAAAAATCAACATCCGGCGCGATGATCCCACAAAGGACATTGAGCTTCCTCCGATGGACCCGGACGGCATACGGACGTGGACCGAAGATGAGATCTCCATCTTTGAGGCTGCATATCCCATCGGAACGTTGGAACGGCTTGCGTTCACGCTGGCCCTCTATACGGGGCTGAGAAGGGAGGATCTCGTAATACTCGGAGGTCGCCACATCGTCACTCGCGGGCGCGACGGGAAGAAAATTGTCCGGTTTAGGCCCGAGAAAACCAAGATGAGCACCGGCATTTATCTGGAAATTCCGGTGCTGCCGCCCCTTGCGCGGGTGCTGGAGACGATCCCGAACGACGCGGAGGTATTCCTGACCACAAAGCGAAGCCGCAAGCCGTTCAAGCTTGCATACTTCACCAACTGGTTCATTCAGACATGCCGGAAGGCCGGTCTGCCAGAGGGACTGTCCATCCACGGCTTGAGGAAGGCGCTTTGCCGTCGCATGGCGGAGGCCGGCTGCACGGTCAATGAGATCATGGCAGTCAGCGGACATACGACGCTCGCGTGTGTCCAGATCTATACGAAGAAGGCGGAACGTCCGCGTATGGCTGTCACCGCTATGGATAATGTGTTCCGAGTCTTCGTAGAAGACGCCGAAAATGATGAGGCAAACCTGGTCAATTTTGGTTTGCCAGTCGAGCCGGTTATGGCTTGATTTTAGACGCTTTTTCAGGTTTTCATTTCAGAGATTATCAATGAAGTGAAACCTAATAAATCAATAGGTTAGGTTGGCAAACGAAATTCATTGGTTCCATTGTTTTCTAATGCTTTCCTATACTGAATGGCGAACCGCCTCCCCACCGGGAGGCGGTTTGGTTATCGGCGGCGGCTCAGGGTGAGCCAGAAGATCGGGCCTTGAGAGCCGCTTTTATGTCGATCGGGTCATTGCGGCCACTGCCACAAAAGCCGCGACCGAACAGGTAGAGGATCGCCCTCACGAAATCAGCGATCTCGGCGTCCTTAGCCCAATCCTTTTCTTCAAGCTGGAAAATCCAATCGAGAACGTTGGCCGCGCTCGTGATCTGGTCGAGATCGATCTGATAGGCTGGCTGGCCGTTGTGGTTGAGCACCCTCAGGTCGGGGTCAAAAGTCCAGGTCCCGACGTCCCGTTGGATCGCCATAATGGCCCTCATCTCGTCAGTCGGGCGGTAGCAGTGTAGCAGACGGCATCCGCTACACTGCTACGTTAGTCATTTCTCAACCGTCGCCGCAATATCCGGTTCGCCGGTCTCGCTCACAAATCTCGTGGTCAACCTGTAAGCATCGCCGAAACTGATGCGCTCGATGGCGACCTTCATTGCGGCGACGGCGAAGCCGCCATAACGCAGGCTGACGTTCTTTTTGTTCTTGTGGCCCACGATACGGTCGGAGATGTCGTCGCGGACAATCTCACCCTCCGCCAGATTGCGGAAGTAGTCCTCTACGGCATGGCGATGGCCGTGGAAGGATCGCTCGGTCGGGATACCGATATGACGCAGCCAAATGTTGATTTCACGCGAGGCGTTGTGCGCCCGCTTGCCCTTGCTGTCGAGCGGGATGTGCGGGAACAGCGGGCCGCCCGGCAGGCTCTTGACATAGGTGATGAAGCCGGCGTCGGGCACGACCGAATGCAGCGGCACCTTGCGCACGCTGGTATCGGTCTTGACGGTCTGTCCCGGTTCGCGGTTGTCCTCGCGGATCGCCAAAACCCACACCGGGCCGAACTGCTCGGTTTCTACTTGGAACACGTCGTCGGTATGCGCCTCGGCGATCTCGGCGAGGCGGAAGCCGTG
>CAYMRQ010000084.1:2739-11304 GCA_964392845.1 uncultured Rhizobium sp. | reverse complement strand
GCGAGTATGTTGCCCCATTTGACGAACGGATCAGGCTCGTCGCGCCTCACCCACGTTGCCATATCCTTGACCTTGCCGACCGGCTTGCCACACTCGGCGAGAATTAGACGAGTTTCCGCCTTGCGTAGCGTTTTTAGCTCGCCCTTCGGAGCGTCCTCGAACTTGAACCTGACGCCCTTCATCGGGTTCGCCGACAGCTTATCGTCGGCGACCGCCGCGTTGAACAACGCGCGAAGCCCCGTCAGATGGTTGTCGATCGTCTTATCTTCCACACCCTTCGGGTTGTCCGGCATCTTGCGGTTGGCGACCAGCACGTCGCGGTATTCGATCATGATCGCCTTGGTGACAGCCGCCGCGTCATCATGCGGGTAGCCCTTGGCTTTGAGCCAGCCGATGAAGCGGTCGAGCTTGCGCTTGTTATTCGTGACATCCTTGCCCGGATTGATGCACTGCCATGACGCGAGGACATCCGACCAACGCACAACCTCATGCCCGTCCGCGAGCTTCATCGTTTTGATCCGCGTCGGGGCGGCCTCGTTATCGTCAACCGGCACCGGACGCGCCAAACCGCCGATCAGCGCTTCCAGCCCGTCAAAGAGCCGTTCCCGCCACGCGAAATCATGAAGGCCGTCCGTCAGGCGGCGAAGCTCGGCCCGTCGAGCCGGCCAATCGTCCGCGTCTTTCGCGTTATCGACCATCGCAAGAAAACTTCGGATTGGCTCCGCCGCCGCCCGGCAGGCTTCGTTGTATTTGATAAGGTGCTGGCGGGTGGCGGGCGTCCCGACCGGGATGCCAAGCCCCTTGAGCAATTCCGAGCGGCCCGTATAAGGTGCCGGCAACGCTTGGCGGAAATTAGCCGGCACCGGCACCCGCACCCGATAGTAGCCTTTCCATTGTTGAAGATACTGCACTTTCAACCTGATCCGTGAACGCATGGCTTGTATCCTTCCATGTATCCCGGCGGATCGAAAAATCAGCGGAAATCTTCGACTCTTAGGATTTCTGCCCCTTTTTGTGGTTTTCCGGCGAAGGCCGGGACCCACCGTGCCGCTTTCCGAGCGGTTGGACCGTGGATCCCGGCCTTCGCCGGGATGACGTCAAACGGTAGGAAGAAATTCGTATGTTATCGGACGCTCATATGCACACCGGCGACATCATCCTCGTCCACAGCTCGGATCTGCATGTCGACGACGAACGCATCGCCGCGCTGCATCGCGGCGACGGCACCGGCGGGCTCAGCGCCGTGTTGGCATCCGCGCGCGCGCTCGGCGCCGACATCGTGCTGCTCGCCGGCGACACCTTCGATAATCACATGGTCGCCTCGGCAACGATCGACCGCGCCGGAAGGCTCCTGGCCGATGCCGGGCTGCCCATTGTGATCCTCCCCGGCAACCATGATCCGGCGACCGCGGATTCGATCTGGCTGCGCGGCCGGTTCGACGAGATCGGCAACCTCGCGATCCTCGGCATCACCAACGATCGCGCCGTCGCCTTCCCGGCGCACGATCTCGAAATCTGGGGCAACGCGCATCGCGATTACATGGACATGGTCCCGCTGCGCGACCCGCCGCCGCGCGCGGCGCGCTGGCGCATTGCGCTCGGCCACGGCCATTACGAGCCGCCCGAGACCTGGGCCAACCCGCTGCGCCCGTCCTGGCTGATCAGCGACGACCATATCGCCGCGACGGCGGCCGATTACCTCGCGCTCGGCCATTGGGACCGCGCCGCGCAGGTCGGCGGCGGCGCGATTCCGGCCTACTACTCGGGCTCGCCTGACTATGTGCACACGGTCAACCTGGTGCGGCTGACCGAATCGGGCGAGGTCGTCGTGACGCGCGAGAAGCTGGTGTCCAACCGCGACTAGGGAGGAGCCGATGCCGCAACAGATCCGTGCCGTTGTCGTCGATCCCGCAGCACCGGGGAAGCTTGCGGTGCGCCAGGTCGAGTTGCGCGACCCGGACCGCGACGAGGTCGCCGTGCGGGTCAGCGCGATCTCATTGAACCGTGGCGAGACCCGCCGCGCACTGACCCAGGCCGAGCCGGGCTGGCGGCCGGGCTGGGATTTCGCCGGGGTGGTCGAAACCGCTGCGGCGGACGGCAGCGGCCCCAGGCCTGGCATGCGGGTCGTCGGCATCCTGCCGTCGGGGGCCTGGGCCGAGCGGGTCAATTGCCGCAGCCACGCGGTGGCGGCGCTGCCCGACGCGGTCAGCGATGCCCAGGCATCGACGCTGCCGGTCGCCGGCCTCACTGCGCTGCACGCGCTGCGCCAGGGCGGGCTGCTGCTCGGCCGCAAGGTGCTGGTCGACGGCGCCTCGGGCGGCGTCGGGCACCTCGCCTGCCAGCTCGCCTCGGCCGCCGGCGCGCTGGTGTGGGGACATGTCCGGCGGCCCGAATACCGCGAGGCGGTCGCCGAATGGTGCGGCGGTCGCGTCGTGCTCGGCCGCGATCTCTCGGCCGCCGGCGCGCACGGGCCGTTCTGGCTGATCGTCGACTCGCTCGGCGGCCCGGCATTGAGCGCCGCGCTCGGCATGCTGCAGCCGAACGGCACCTGCGTGACGCTCGGGATATCGGACGCCAGCACCGTGACCTTCGAAAGCCGCAACCTCTTCGGCACCGGCGGCGCGCGGCTCTACGGCCTTACCCTGTTCCACGAGCTGATGAGCGTCGAGCGTGCCAGCATCGGCCTGGGATTGCTGGCTGAGCTGATCGCGGCGGGGAAATTAAAGCCGCAGATTGCGGTCGAGGCATCGTGGAGCGAGATCGGCGCAATCGCCCGCCGCCTGATCGACCGCGAATTCACCGGAAAGGCGGTCCTGCACATCGAATAGTTCAACGATGAGGCAAGCTCGCGCGAAGCAGAGGCGGCGAGTTCATTGCCATACGAGCGACGCTAAAATTGCCATAATCGTGGTTGATAATGCGCGCTTATCCGCTATCGCTGCGGAGGTACGGGATGTCCGACACGCAATCGCAAATGCCGCAACCTGGCGCGCTGCACGATATCGGGCTGCAGCAGTCGGCAGCAAAAAACCCGCTGCTGATTCGCTGCAAAAATTCGAGCAGCGCGCGCGAAATGATCCCGACCGGCCGGAATTCATCGAGCAAAACCATGGGGTTAGATCAGCCCAATCCGGATCGCCCAACCCACACGCGAGAGTTTTGCTTCTGGATTCCTTGCAGATTCAGCAAAAGGATGATCAATGCCCCAACCGATGGTTGAGGTTGAGCTCTCGCCGGTCCGGCCGCGATGCGCAACCCGGGCGATTCAAATTGAACGAACCCTGCTCTAATTTTTTACGCCGCCGGCGACAGCACATGGATCTCGCGGTTCGCCAAGAGGTCGCGCGTCTTGGCGCCATAGGCGGCCATATGCGGCGAAGCGGCGTGCGCCTTCAGCGCGTCGAGGCTTTCCCATTTCTCGATCACGACCAAGCTGTCCGGTCCGTACTTGGCGCCGAAGGCGCCCTCCGCATCGGTTGCCGGGCCGTATTCGATGCAGCCTTTCTCGGCGTGCACCGCCGGCATGTTGGCGCGGAATGCGGCCAGCACCTCCTCGCGCTTGCCCGGCTTGGCGGTCAGGATGGCGATGACGTGGATCATGTCGGTCAACTCCCGTGCGTTCGCTCTGCAATCGAGGCAGGATAAGGCTACAGGCACTCGGAGGATACCCGGATGGCGCAGCGCGGCATGAAATTCGGCATCTTTCTCGCGCCGTTCCATCGCCTCGGCGAGAACCCGACCCTGGCGATGGCGCGCGACATGGAGCTGATCGAATGGCTCGACTGGCTCGGCTATGACGAGGCGTGGATCGGCGAGCATCATTCGGCCGGCTGGGAGGTCATCGCCGCGCCGGAGATCTTCATCGCCCAGGCGGCCGACCGCACCCGGCACATCCGGCTCGGCTCCGGGGTGACCAGCCTGCCCTATCACCACCCATTCCTGGTGGCGCAGCGTTTCGTGCAGCTCGATCACATGACGCGCGGCCGGGTGATGCTCGGCTGCGGCCCGGGCGCCTTGCCCTCGGACGCCTACATGATGGGGATCGAGCCGATCCATCTGCGCCGCCGCATGGAAGAGTCGCTCGACGCGATCCTCCGCCTCTTGCGCGTTGAGGAGCCGGTGACGATGACCACCGACTGGTTCGAATTGCGCGAGGCGCGGCTTCACCTCGCGCCCTATTCCGACCCGCGCTTTCACATCGCCGTCGCCAGCACGATCACGCCGTTTGGCATGGTCGCGGCCGGCCGCCACGGGCTCGGCGTGTTGTCGATCGGCGCCGGGCTACCGGGCGGGCCGGAGGCGATGGCGAGTCAGTGGAAGATCGCCGAGGACACCGCCGCCCAGCACGGCACAAGCATGGACCGCAAGGATTGGCGCATCGTCGTCGGCATGCATATCGCCGAGGATGACGAGGAGGCGCTGTGCCAGGTCAAATCCGGCGAACGGCACGAAACCACCAGCTATTTCGAGGAGACGCTCGGCCGCGTGCCGGGTACCTCGCAGGACCCGGTGCGCGACGGGGTCAAGGCGCTGACCACCTTGGTCGGCTCGCCCGACACCGCGATCCGCGTTATCGAGCGGCTGCTCGCCGCCAGCGACGGCGGCTTTGGCGGCATCATGTTCCGCGCCCATGAATGGGCCAACCGCGAGCAGACGCTGAAAAGCTACGAATTATTCGCGCGCTATGTGATGCCGCATTTCCAGGGTACGACCGTGCCGCTCGCCCAATCCAACGTCTGGATCCGCGATAACCGGCGCCGCATTCTCGGCAACAATGTCGAGGCGGTGCGCCGCGCCTTCACCGATACCGGCCGTGCGGTGCCCGACGAATACCGCTACCGCACCGTCGGCGCACAGGATGTCGACCCTGCCGCGGAGGGGTTAAACCCAACCTCCGCCCTCCAATCGCAGACGCACACAAACGGTTGCTAACATTTTCCATGCCGCTGCACAGAAATGCCGGATTTTGCAGAAGATTGTCATAATATTCGCGAGTATGTGAACTACTTCACAGGCATCAATCGGACGAGCTTGCCACTATATCGGCGCGCAGATCGAATACCGCGCCAGGCAGCAATCCGATGCGAAAGTCAATGCCATTGCGATGGATAGAAGAGGCGGAGGCGAGGCAGGTACTCGCCATCGCGCGGTTTGAATCGCCGGCGCCGCCTTTCGCCCCGGTCGCGACCAAGGCGCCATGGGCCAAGCGGGTCCGCCGCTGGGTCGTTGCCAAGCCGGCAAGCCCGAGCTCCAAGGATGGCACAGCGTCGGGCGCCGCGGTCGAGCCGCGGCATGGCTAGCCAGCTCGAAGGCGGGGAGAGGATTGGGGTGAGGAGTCGGCACCGGCGGATCAACCAGATCGAAATCCGCGCTAAAGAAGATCGCAGTTCGGCGGAGGATGCGCCGACCGACCGCGATCGCGGACAAGGCAGGCTTACGCCCGCGGCTCGACGTCGAGCCTGACGGCGATCCCTTCGAGCCCCGGCTTGGGCGGTGCGTAACGCCGCAGCACCAGCGGGTCGTGGCCCGGGATGACATGCTGGATCGAGCTGGCGAGGCGCTTCAGGCTGGTGAAGCCCTCAAGCATGTCGCCGACATTGTAGACGGTCGCATAAGCCCGCATCTGTTCGAAATTCGCGTAGAAGTGCGAGGCGTCGGAGGCCAGCACGACCCAGCCGCGCCCGGTCTTGACCCGCACGAATTGCAGCCCGGCGGTATGGCCGCCGACATGGTGCACGGTAATCCCCGGCGCGATCTCGCCGGCGCCGTCGTGGAACTGCACCCTTCCCTGGTACAGCCGGCCGACCATCGCCGTCACATCGGCTTCCTCGAACGATCGGCGCATGTCCCGGTGGCACATGCAGCGCCCGGTGCAGAACGCCATTTCGCGGTCTTGCAGGTGGAATGTCGCGTTCGGGAACAAATCGTTGTTGCCGGCATGGTCGTAATGCATGTGGCTGATGATGACGTCGCCGACCGTGGCGGGGTCGACCCCGATCGCCATCAGGCCATCGCGCGGCGGGCGCAGGAAATCGCGCCCGCGCTTCTTCGCCATCGCCGCGTCAAAGCCGGTGTCGAGGATCAGCGTACGGCTCTCGCCGACGATCGCCCAGACGAAATAATCAAGCGGCATCGGGCCATCATGCGAATCGGCATGCGGGTCGCCGCCATAAAAATTCTCGCTCGCCCGGCGCTCGTGATGGGCGTAGCGAACGGCGTAGATCTCATAGGTGTCCGCGGTCATAGGCGAATTCCGGCTGGCAGATGGCTGCGTCGTAGGATGGGTTGAGCGAAGCGAAACCCATCAAAAGCGGGCCGGATACCCGACGCGAGGTACGCCCGCAACTCCGTCGTCACTGCGGGCCGGCCGCGATGATGGGTTTCGCTCCGCTCAACCCATCCTACGAGACTACGCGGCGGCACGATGGGTCCCGGCTTTCGCCGGGACGACACCGAGTTGCTGAAATTTAAGGCCCTCTCCGGCCGCTCAGGTCCGCTTGAACAGCCGGTCGGCGTTGCCGGCCATCAGCTTGGCCCGCACCTCGGGCTTCATGTCCCAGGCCAGGAAGTTGTCGACGGTCTCCGGGAACTGGCATTCCGAATGCGGATAGTCGGAGGCATACATCAGCACATCGTCGCCCATGAAGCCCCTGACGGCGTCTAGCATGTCGGCCCCTTCGTGCCGCTCAACGCTGCAGAAATAGCGCCCGCTCGTCAGGTATTCGCTCGGCTTCATCTTGAGCTGGGCGGTGCTGCCGACATAGGTATACTGCTCGTCCATGCGCCGTCCCCAGAACGGCAGCCAGCCGAAGCCGCATTCCAGCGTGCCGACCCGCAGGTTAGGGAAGCGGTCCATGATGCCGCCGCCGATCACCGAGGCGATGAAGCGCATCGCGCCCCAGGGGTGCGAGGCGAGGCGGCCAAGAAAGATGTTGTCCCACAGATCGAAGACGCCGGGGAAATAGGGCGGCGTCCAGGTGAAGCTGTGATGCACGATCGGCAGGTCGTGCTCGTCGGCGGCGCGCCAGATCGGGTCGAGCGAGGGGTGGTCGGCCGGAATGTCCTTGGTGACCAGCGGCATCACCGCGACCGCCCAGCGCGATTTGCCCCATTCGCGGATCTCCTTGACCGCCGCGTCGACATCGCGCGCCGAGGCGACGATCATGCTTTGCAGCCGGTCGGGATGGTTGCCGCTGAAATCTGCCATGTGCCGGTGGAAGGCGCGGATGATGTTGATTTCGATCGCCGGGTCCTCGTGACCGACAAAGCTCGTCCACGAGGTCGGGATCAGGAAATGCGTGTCGGTCCCCTCGTCGTCCATGTCCTGGAGCCGGCTTTCGGCCTGGTCGTCCTGCGTTCCGGCGCGCGGCTGCTTCGAACCCATCCACTGCGTATCGCGGCCGCTGTGGGTCTCGCGCGGCGCCGCCTCGCCAAGGATCCGCTTATAGGCTATCTGGCCATAACGGTAGACATGGCGGCCGGGCGCCCCGCCCGGTGCGCCGGCTCTGACCGGCTGGCGGTATTGCGCCAATTCGGCAAGGCGCGGCCGGAAGCCGGGATCGACGTAGGTATCGAGGACTTCCGCGGTCGGCTCGACATGGGTATCGGCGTCGAATACGCGCAAACCATCTCTCATCACGCCCCTCCCTAAGTGGCTTGGTACGATCTCTATACACCCGCTCGTGCCGCGCGGAAACGCCGCTCGGAAAATGCTCGACCCCGGGCCGGAGATTGCGTAAGGCTGGCCCGCCATAGGCCTGAGCGAGGACGACAAGCACCATGCCGCGAGTGACGTATATCAGCCAAGACGAAAAACAGACGACGCTCGACATCGCCGTCGGCACCAGCGTCATGCAAGCCGCCGTCTTCAACGGGGTCGACGGCATCGTCGCCGAATGCGGCGGCTCGTGCATGTGCGCGACCTGCCATGTCTATGTGCGCGAGGATCAGCTGGCGATGACCCCGCCGATACAGCCCGACGAGGATGCAATGCTCGACGGCACGGCGAGCCCGCGCCGGCCCAACAGCCGCCTCTCCTGCCAGCTGGTGGTGTCGGCGGAAATGGATGGGCTCGTCGTCCACCTGCCGGAGACGCAGACCTGATGGCGGCTGGAGCCATAAGATGGGTTGAGCGCAGCGAAACCCATCATTCAGGCCCCCATCATGCAGCATGGCGACAAACGATGGGCTTCGCGTTGCTCAGCCCATCCTACGGTCTGCGGTGAGCGCGATGGCACCGAACCCGGTCGTCATCGTCGGCGCCGGCCATGCCGGCTTTCAGCTGGCGGCCTCGCTGCGCCAGCACGGCTTCGACGGCGGCATCGCGCTGGTCGGCGACGAACCGGCGCTGCCCTATCAGCGCCCGCCGCTGTCAAAGGATTACCTCGACGGCAAGATCGGTCTCGACCTCTTGCTGATGCGGCCGGAGGCGTTCTACCGCGACCACCGCATCGAATACCTGCCGGGCGCCCGGGTCAGCGAGATCGACCGGGCCGGGAAGGCGGTACATCTCGCGTCCGGCGAGCGCATGGGCTACGGCCATCTCGTGCTGGCCACCGGCGCGCG
>CAYMRQ010000084.1:1920-2729 GCA_964392845.1 uncultured Rhizobium sp. | reverse complement strand
CGGCCGAGCACATCGTGGTGATCGGCGCCGGGTTCATCGGCCTCGAATTCGCCGCGGTCGCGCGTGGCCACGGCAAACACGTGCACATCGTCGAGCTTACCGAGCGGGCGATGGGCCGGGTCGTCTCGGTCGCGACGTCGGGCTTTTTTGCCGAGGCGCATCGCCGCACCGGGGTCGCGTTCGGCTTTGGCGCGCAGGCCGAGCGGATCGCCGGCCGCGCCACCAGTCCAATGGGGGGCCGAGTCGATCATGTCGCGCTCGCCGGCGGCGAAAAATTGCCCGCCGACCTCGTCCTCGTCAGCATCGGCGTCGTGCCGAATGGCGAGCTGGCGGCAGCGGCCGGGCTCAAGGTCGCGAACGGCATCGTCGTCAATGAGGAACTCGCGACCGCCGACATCAATATTTCGGCGATCGGCGATTGCGCCTCCTTCCCGTGCCGTCACGCCGCGGGCAGCATGACGCGCCTCGAGGCGGTGCAGAACGCGGCCGACCACGCGCGCTGCGTCGCCGACCGGCTCGTCGGCAAGCCGCACCCCTATGGCGCGCTGCCGTGGTTCTGGAGCGAGCAGGGGGCGCTCAGGCTGCAGATCGCCGGGCTGACCGGCGGACACGATCACACGGTGCTGCGCGGCACGGTCGAGAGCGGCGAGTTTTCGGTGTTCTGCTACAAGGACGGCGCGCTGCTCGGCATCGAATCGATCAACCGGCCGGCCGACCATGCCTTTGCCCGGCGCCTCTTGACCGCCGGGCGCCAGGTGACCCCCGACCAGGCCGCCGACGCCAGCTTCGACCTTCGCGCCGCCGCGACC
>CAYMRQ010000084.1:0-1910 GCA_964392845.1 uncultured Rhizobium sp. | reverse complement strand
CGCTTAGGCAGAATCCCCCTCTCCCCCGCCGGGGGAGAGGGTTGGGATGAGGGGGTAATCGCGCGCTCGTTCCCGGCAACCCTCACCCCACCGCTCCCACGCGGGCCAAGCCCGCGGGCTTCGGATAACGTCACGAGCGGTCCCCTCTCCCGCGGTGCCGGAGAGGGCCTTACGCCGGCAGCTCCGCCAGCGCGCCTTCCGGCACGATATGGCGCGAGGGATCGAGGATCATCGTTGTGCGTTTCATGAGGCGCCGCGCGGTCGGGTCAAACGGCTCGCGGCGGTGCATCGTAAAGCCGTTGTCCCACAGCAGGAGATCGCCGACCTGCCAGTGGTGGGTGTAGACGTATTCCGGTCGGACCGCTTCTTCGTAGATCTCGTTGAGCAGGGCCGCGCCCGCCGCTTGCTCCATACCGGCGATGCCGATTGTCGTCGTCGAATCGAGATAGAGCGCCTTTTCGCCGGTCAGCGGATGGCGGTGGGTAAGCGTATGCGCGACCGGCGGGGTCTTGCGCTGGGCCTCCTGCGAGATCACCCGGTCGACGCCCTGATAGCCGGCAAGCCGCTTTACATAGCTGAACACCGCGCGCCTCCCCTCGACGGCGCGCCGCAGACGCTCGGGCAGACCGGCATGGGCGGCGCGCAGATCGACCCATGACGTCGTCCCGCCGGCGGGCGGCAGCTCAAGCGCATAGAGCGCCGCGCCGGTCGCCGGGTGCATCATGTAGGACTGGTCCGAGTGCCACTCGATCTCGCCGTCGCCGAGACCCCCGATCGGCCTGCCCTGCCCGTCCTTCAGGTTGGAGATGACCCCGATCTCGGGCACGACGGGCGACGCCCAATCGGTGCGCACGGTGCGCTCGAGCGGGCCGAAGAGGGCACAGAACGCCGCCAGCTCAGCTTCGCCCAAGGCCTGCCGGCGAAAGACCAGCACGCCCCAGCGCGCCCACAACTCCCGCAAGACCGCGACCGTCTCCGGGTCCGGCGCCTCCCACAAGCGCAAGCCGACGACCTCGCAGGCGAGGCTCGGATGCAGCGGGCGCGTGTCGAGGGGCATCGCCGTTCTCCCAAGCGATGAGCCAAAGGACAAGATCGGGTGATGATCCACTTCCCCTGCCCCGAGGCAAGAGTGCAGAGTTGGACGCCATGAAAACTGACAGCCATGAGTTCTATCCCGACGCGTTCCTGCGCGACATCCTCGTGAGCGTGCGCACGATCGCGGTGGTTGGCGCCAGCCCGCGGCCGCACCGGCCGAGCCACGGCGTGATGCGCTATCTGCAGCGGCAGGGCTATCGCACGATCCCGGTCAACCCGTTCGCCGCCGGCGGCACGATCCTCGGCGAGCGCTGTTATGCCTCGCTCGCCGAGATCGGCGAGCCGGTCGATATGGTCGATGTCTTCCGCCGCAGCGAGGCTGCGGGCGCGGTCGTCGACGCGGCGATCGCGGTCGGCGCCACGGTGGTGTGGATGCAGTTGGGAGTCGTCGATGCGGCCGCCGCGGTGCGCGCCGAGGCGCGGGGGCTGAAGGTGGTGATGGACCGCTGCCCGGCGATCGAAATCCCGCGCCTCGGCCTCGGCCCGCGCTGACCCGTTCCGCTTTGACGCTGACCTCAAGGTCGAGCGCTGGGTCTGGCCTTACACGTCGCGGATCGCCTCGCGGCACACCACGACCCGGCGCTGGTTGCGCACCATGCAGAATAGCGGCGCGTCGGAGGGTGCGGCGCCGGCGCGCAGCGCCATCGCCCGCGCCAGCATGAATTGGGTCACGTCGCGGAACGGGTCCAGTGGCCGGCGGCCGATCGGATGCCAGCCGACATCCTCGAGTTCGTCCGATGAAACCGGGTCGCCGAACACCGCGCTGGCGTCGGCGAGGAAGAAGCGGGTGTTGAAGCGCCGGAACACCCGCGTCG
>CAYMRQ010000083.1:5967-18338 GCA_964392845.1 uncultured Rhizobium sp. | reverse complement strand
CAGGAAGGCCGGCCCGATATCGTCGACGACATGCGCAGCGGCCGGATCCAGCTCGTCTTCAACACCACCGAGGGTGCCCAGGCCATCGCCGACAGTTTCAGCTTGCGACGCACCGCGCTGACCCACAACATCCCATACTACACAACGGTGGCCGGCGCCCGCGCCGCGGTTCAGGCGATCAGGGCGCTGCGCGAGGGCTGCCTTGAAGTCGCCCCGCTGCAATCCTATTTCTGAACGCCTGTTTCGCTATCAGGGCAAGAATCCGGGCTGATGAACAAAATCCCGATGACCGTGGACGGCTACGCCAGGCTGCAGGAGGAGCTGAAGCGCCTCAAATCGGTCGATCGCCACGCTGTCATTCGCGCCATCGCCGAGGCGCGCACGCATGGCGATATTTCCGAGAACGCCGAATACCACGCCGCTCGCGAACGCCAGAGCTTTATCGAAGGCCGCCTCGGCGAGCTGGAGGACAAGATCGCCCGGGCCGAGGTCATCGACGTTTCCAAGCTGTCCGGATCGGCGGTCAAATTCGGCGCCACCGTCACCCTCTCCGATGAGGAGACCGACGAGGAGCAGACCTTCAGGATCGTCGGCGAGGACGAGGCCGACATCAGAAACGGCCGGCTCTCGGTGACCTCGCCCCTGGCGCGCGCCCTGATTGGCAAGGGCAAGGGCGACAGCGTCGAGGTATCGACCCCGCGCGGCAACAAATCCTACGAGATCGTCACCGTCGCCTTCGGCTGAGCGCGCCGGACGTTTTCTGCTGTCATTGCGAGCCCCCGGGGCTGGCCTTCGGCCCACGGGCTCGATTCTGCGCCCGAAACAGAAGGGTTTCTCGGCCGCGTCGCGTCGGGATGTTGAGGACGGCAAGTCCGGCAATCACCGCGAAGAACACCGCTTAACTCAGCTACCCGCCATTTTCCAGCCGAATCCCGTCAACAATTTCTTAACGAGCCCCCAGATAGGCTGACCCCGATCGCACGGTTTGATGTCGCACAGACCATCCGTGCGTACCTGATGGTGGGTGTTCGATGTCGGGACTGGGGCTAGGGGATAACATCCTAGGCGCCGCGCTGATATTAATCGTCGGGCTGATCGTACTCATTTATTTCGTGGTTCCTCCCGCAGGCGGGTTCTTGTCCGCGCCACGATCGCGCCGTTTTCGGACTCCCTACCAGCCGTCCCGGTTTCAGAATGGCCCGGGCCCCGACCTCAAAGACGTCGGGCAGCAACTGCACGCCGTGATGGCGGCGCCTTTCCAAAAACGGCGATTGCTTAGTCTTTCGGAATATCACACCTTCAAAATCGTCGAAGACGAAATGGCGGCAGCATGCAGAGGTTATCGTGTGTTCGCGCAAACCAGTCTTGGCGAAATCCTCACATCGCCGGACTCGGATGCGTTTCACTCGATCAACAGCAAGAGAGTCGACATCCTTATCGTCGATGGTGGCGGCTGGCCGGTTGCCGCCGTCGAATACCAGGGAGCCGGGCATTATCAGGGCACGGCGGCAGGCCGGGATGCGGTCAAAAAGGAAGCACTTCGCAAGGCCGGCATCCGGTACATCGAGGTGTCCGAGTCCGATAGCCCCGAGCAGATACGATACCGCGTGCGCGAGCAGCTCGGCTGGAAGACTACCCAGCGTGTTCCATCGGCGGCGTGAGGAAGCGAATTTGGTTGCTCCGCCACCTACTAGAATATTGGAATTCGATCGGGTGGATAGGGCTGGTCACTCACAAACCACCTCAAAATAATTAGCTGTATCAGGCATCGCGCCATTTTCTGCCTAATATTTGGTAGGTATCCCATGGAGATTGCGTCGTCGCCTATCGGCTCGTCACAATGACGATCTCTTCTGGCGACGACCCGTTCGCCTCCACTGATGCTTCTTCGGCGAGCGGTACGCCGGGGGTGGATTTGGAGACGCGCAGCACCAGCGCCGATTTGACCTGGTTGACATTGGGCGCCGAGGTCAGCTTGTCGCTGAGGAACCGCTGATAGCTGTCCCAGTCGGGCGCGACGATCTTCAACAGGAAATCGGTTTCGCCGGCGAGCATGTGCGCCTCGCGCACCTCGGGCCAGGAAAGGACCAGGTCCTCGAACGCCTTGAGATCCCTCTCGGCCTGGCTCGCCAGCCCGATCTGGGCGAAGACGGTGACCGCAAAGCCGAGCGCCTCCGGGGCGAGGTCGGCATGATAGCCGCGAATGAGGCCGGCCGCTTCCAGCGCGCGCATGCGGCGCAGGCAGGGCGGCGGCGAGATGCCGACACGCCGCGCCAGCGCGATATTGGTCATGCGCCCGTTTGCCTGCAGCAGCTGCAGGATGCGACGGTCGATACGGTCGAGCTTTGGCCCGCGCATGCGCAATACCGTTCTGTTCCGCCGCCGCCCCGAAATCGCCGGAAGAATAGGAATTTCGCGGCGGACACGCAATTTTGTTGCGCCCAATTCACGAAACCACGGCGCTGCCGCCTTGCCGCTGCGGCGCGGTTTCCGTAAACCGGGCATATGGTCGCGCTGTCCGCCCTCCCGTCGCATGCCACCGGCAACGATCGGCCCGCCCGGCTGTGCGGGAAGCGGCCGAGTGTCTGGGTGCTGCACGATGGCAAGCCCGGCATGGCGAGCCAGGCGCTCGGCCTTGCCGAAGCCACCGGGTTCTCCTTCAGCGAGAAGAAGCTGTCGATCCGCCGGCCCTGGACCTGGCTGCCGCCGCAGTTTTGGCTTGCCCCGCTCGACGCGGCCACCGAAGCCGGGGTGGCCTTGGCGCCGCCCTGGCCCGATCTGGTGATCGGCTGCGGCCGCAACACCGTGCGGCCGGCGCTGACGATCCGTCGAGCGAGCGGCGGCCGCACCCTGGCGGCGCAGATCCAGGACCCCCGCGTCGGGCGCGGCGAATTCGACATGCTGTTCGTCCCCGAGCACGACCGGCTGCGCGGGCCGCGAATCCTAGTGACAAGCGGCGCCATTCATCGCGTGACGCCTGAGCGGCTTGCCGTCGAGCACCGCCGGTTCCCGGCGCTCGATAAACTGCCGCGGCCGATTCTCGGCGTCTTGATCGGCGGCTCGAACCGAGCCTATCGGCTCGACCTGCGCCGGCTCGGCGAGATCGCCGAGATGATCGCTTCGGTGCTGCGGCGCACCGGCGGTTCGGCCGTGGTGACGCCGTCGCGGCGCACCGGCGAGCGGGGCCTCAGTTTATTGCGCGAGCGGCTTGCCGGCCTGCCGGGGTCGATCTGGGACGGCAACGGCGACAACCCGTATTACGCCTATCTCGCCATCGCCGACGCGCTGTTGGTTACCGCCGATTCGGTGTCGATGGTCAGCGAAGCGGCGGCGACAGGCAAGCCCGTGCACATCCTCAGCCTCGACGGAGGCGATGCCAAATTCGCCCGGTTTCACGCGGCGATGCGGAAAGCCGGCATCACCCGTCCGTTTACCGGCCAGATCGAGTGCTGGTCCTACACGCCGCCCGACGATACGGCGCGGGCCGGCGCTGCGCTGCGCGAGCTGGTCATCGCCCGCCTGGAGCGAAATCCGATTTGATGGAATCGGATTTCGCTCCCAACTTGTTGATCTGGAGCATGTCCTCTTCGGAAAAGTGGCATCCACTTTTCCGGAACATGCTCCGGCGCAACTGACGCAGCCATGACCGAACGGGTTGTGTAGTATCGAGCCGGTCATGGCGCTGCGCATCGATACCTTCGACAACATCCGCGGCGGCAACACGCTTTATAAAGCGCTGAGCCACCCGCATGCGGCGCGGCCGGCGCGCGCTCTGCTCGCCGCGCTGGCCCGCCAGGGGCCGATCGCGATCGTCGATCCGCATGGCGGGGCGGCAGGGTTTGCCGAGATTTTCGGGCTGGAGGGGATCGAGATCGCCGGGATCTATGTTCAGGATGTATCGCGCATCGGCGCCACGGTGCTGGGACGCCGCGCCGCGCCGCTGACCGAGCTGGCGGCGTGCGGCGCGCGCTCGGTGTTCGTCGCCGGGTTCGACGCCGAACGGCTGATCGGGCAGCTCCAGCCTTACCTACCGGCCGGGGCAGAGACCATGAGCCTGGATGCGATGCGGATCCCCGAGGCGAAGCTCACCAATCGCCGCGCCTATCTCGACCCGCTCAACTTCGCGACCAATTTCGCGCTGTTCCGCGACACCACCACGCTACACACGCGCATCGTAACGGTGAATTACTGGTCCGGCTACGGCTCGCCCGCGGTGAGCTGCTGGCTGACCCTGTTCGACGGCCATGGCGAGGTAATCGCCGAATGGACCGAGGCCTGCGGCAATAGCGGCGGCGTGATTTCGATCGACAGCCGCCGGGTGCGCGAGCAGTTCGGCCTCGGCGACTTTGCCGGCCAGCTCTTCATCCATATCGTCGGCGCCGCCGGCCACGACATCGTCAAATACGCGCTCGACACGTTTGGCGAATTGGGTGGCGAATCGGGTGGCGAGCCGGGTGGCGAGACGGGTGGCGAATCTGGCGCCGCGCGCGACGGAGCGCTGTCCTGCACCCATGACGCGAATGCCTGGCCAGCCGACCGCTATGCCGGCCTGCCGGCGCCCGGCCCAGGCGAGCGGGTCATCCTCTGGGTCCAGAACAGCCACCCGACCCCGATCCCGGCGGGCGCTATCGCGCTCAACCCGATGGGCGAGGAGGCCGTCGTAGCATTTCCTGAGGCGATCGGACCCTTCGCCAGCCGCGCCGTCGATGTCGCCGAGCTGTTGCCGAGCCTCGCCTGGCCGCGGCAGATCGAGCTGCGCGCCGGCAAGCATGTCGTGCGGCCGCGCTACGAGATCATCGCCGGGGGCCGGCGCCGCATCGCGCACGTCAATGTCGAGCGCGCCGATTTGCAGCCCGATCCGCAGCTGCCCCAGCTCGCCGGAGCGCTCGGCAAGGGCTATCTGCTGCCGGCGCCGCTGCTGCCGCGCGACGAATGGGAAAGCCTCCTGTTGCCGACCCCGATGACCGTGTCGCAAAACGAATTGCCGGTCGCCGCGCTGGTCTACGATGCCGAGGGACGCGAGATCGCACGGGCGCCGCTCGGGCGCCTGCCGCGCGACCACGAGCGCGCATTGTCGCTCGACGCCATCGCCGACGGCCTTGGCACCGCCTATGGCCATGTCGAGCTGGTCTACGACTTCGCCAATGGCGGGAGCGGCGACGGCTGGCTGCATGCGCTGTTCCGCTATCGCCATCGCCGCAGCAATCATGCCGCCGACACCAGCTTTGGCGCGCATGTCTTCAACACGATCCTCACATACCGCGACGAGCCGCAATCCTATGTCGGCCGCCCGCCCGGCCTGTCGACCCGGTTGTTTCTGCGGCTCGGCGAGGGGGACTACGACACCCTCTGCCACCTGATCTATCCGGCCTCGCTGCCGTGGCGGCCGACAAGCGCGACCGAGATCATCCTCCATGACCGCGAGGGGGCTGAAATTGCCCGCGCCGCGCTGGCGATCCCCTGCTCCGGCTCGCGGCTGGTGCGCTATCACAGGCTGTTCGACGAGGCGACCCGGGCGCGCGCCGGTGCCGGCGCCTACGCCGTCATCCGCGATCCGACCTGCCGGCTGTTCGGCTATCACGGGCTGTTGGGCCAGGGCGGCGCGTTCAGCCTCGACCATATGTTCGGGTTCTGACGGCGACCGGTTCTGACACGGACTCTGGGGGGCGGCCGCGCCGCCGTCGCCGCGGCGCAAAAAAATGCTATATTATCCTGTCGAATCGATCGGCCCCGAAGGATTGAGAAGCGCGCGATGCCGGAGCAGCACCACAGCAGGGTCTTGATCATCGGGGCGGGGCCGGCCGGCTATACCGCGGCGATCTATGCCGCGCGCGCCAATCTTCATCCGATCCTGGCGACCGGGATTCAACCAGGTGGCCAGCTGACGATCACGACCGATGTCGAGAACTACCCCGGTTTTGCCGACATCATCCAGGGACCCTGGCTGATGGAGCAGATGCAGCGCCAGGCTGAGCATGTCGGCACCCGCATCATCCGGGACCAGATCGTCTCGCTCGACCTCGGCCGGCGCCCGTTCCGCGCCACCGGCGATTCGGGCGATCTATACGTCGGTGACACGGTGATCCTCGCGACCGGCGCCCAGGCGCGCTGGCTCGGCGTGCCGGGGGAGGAGGCATTCCGCGGCTTTGGCGTGTCGGCCTGCGCCACCTGCGACGGCTTCTTCTTTCGCGACCAGGAGGTGTTTATCGTCGGCGGCGGCAACACCGCCGTCGAGGAGGCGATCTACCTGACCAATCACGCCCGGCGAGTGACGCTCGTGCACCGGCGCAACGCGCTGCGCGCCGAGAAGATCCTGCAGGATCGGCTGTTCCGCAACCCGAAGATCAGCGTCGTCTGGGATAGCGTGCTCGATGAGATTCTTGGCGTGCCCGAGCCGCCGCAGGTCACCGGGGTCAGGCTGCGCAACCTGCGCACCGGCGCCGTCACCGAACATGCCTGCGACGGCGTTTTCATCGCGATCGGCCACACCCCGGTCACCGATCTGGTCGCCGGCCGGCTGCCGCTCGATGCGGAGGGCTATATCCTGACCGAGCCCGATTCGACGGCGACGGCGGTCCCGGGGGTGTTCGCCGCGGGCGACGTCAAGGACAAGGTATACCGCCAGGCGGTGACCGCCGCGGGGCTCGGCTGCATGGCCGCGCTCGAGGCGGAAAAGTTTCTCTCGGCCCAGGAGGATGCAGCGGCGGCGCGCGCCGCCGAATAGGGATTGCAAATCGGGCAAGCGCGGGAGGGAGGCTCCCGGAAGGCAAAAAATGGCGATGGACTGGGACAAGTTACGGGTTTTTCACGCGGTCGCCGAGGCGGGCAGCTTCACCCATGCGGGCGAAGCACTCAATCTGAGCCAGTCCGCCGTCAGCCGGCAGATCAGCGCGCTTGAGGAGAGCCTCAGCGTGCCGCTGTTTCACCGGCATGCGCGGGGCCTTATCCTGACCGAGCAGGGCGAGCTATTGTTCCGCACCGCGCGCGAGGTCTTCGCCAAGCTGGCGATGTCGGAAAGCCTCATTTCCGAATCGAAGGACCGGCCGAAAGGACCGCTGAAGATCACGACGAGCGTGGCCTTCGGCTCGATCTGGCTGACGCCGCGCATCCGCGAATTCCTTGACCTCTATCCCGAGATCCAGGTCAGCCTCGTCGTCGACGATTCGGAACTCGACCTGTCGATGCGCGAGGCCGACGTGGCGATTCGCATGTCGCCGCCGCGGCAGCCGGACCTGATCCAGCGGCATCTGGTCAGCGTCCAGGTGCATATCTACGGCACCCCCGACTACCTCAAGAAATACGGCACGCCGCAGCGCGCCGAGGATCTCGACGATCATCGCCTGATCGTCTATGGCGAGGATGCCCGGCCGCCGACGCCGGGGGTGAACTGGCTGATCGACACCGGCGCCAAGCCCGGCCGCGACCGCCGGCCGATCCTGAGCGTGAACAACACGTACGGCATCCTGCGCGCGGTGACGAGCGGGCTCGGCCTTGCCTCGTTGCCCGACTTTGTCGCGGCCGAGAACAGCAGCCTGGTGCGCGTTCTCCCGGAGCTGTCCGGGCCGCCGAATGAGGCCTATTTCGTCTATCCGGAGGAGCTGCGCTCGTCGAAGCGGATCAGCGTGTTTCGGGATTTCCTGCTGCGCAAAGTAGCCGAAAGCCGACTGAGCTAAACTCCGGCTGCGGCGAGTTGCCGCGGGTTTTTTGCAGCCCGGCGACAGCATTGCGGTTTTTGCAGACGAGCCAGAACCAATTCCCGTTGGTGACCGGCCGCGTAAACCGCGATATTCGTTCCCACGCGATCTTCCATCGCCGTGAGATTTCGGGCTGAGGAGCCCTGAAAGAGTTTCCGGGACTTGCGCCCGGAAAGAGGGTCTACGGATCCTTACGTCTCCTAGACGTGAAGCCTCCCTGTTCAAACTTGGCCGAGCCTTCGGGCTCGGCCAATTTCTTGTGTGCCGAGCATGAACGACAGCTTGGAGGTGGAAGTCCTCTATCCAGCCTGATGGCGGCGAAGGATTAGCGAAGCGCAAGGGCGTCGTCGCGAGGCGGGGTCTGAAGGAAGCGCGGAGCAAAGTCGCGACCTGATGGACAAGAACCGGATAACGAGGCCTACCCGTGCGGACGAGCAGGCAAGAGGCTGCGAAGTCCGAGGTCATCAAGGCGCGGGGTGGTGAATCCGGCAGGTGTGCGATGAAGGCGGTCGGTCTTACCTCGGGAGGTCCACGCCGTGTCCGGTATTCCGGACTGAGCCGGCAGCAATGCCGGTGATCGCGGCGGGGAAGTCAGCAGAGGGCATAGTAGGTGGCGACACCGAAGGCCCGAACGGTGGAATGGGCAAGTAGGACGGCGATCTCGCACGGGCCATGCGGCAGAAAACCCAGCTCGATCTGGCCTTCCCTGCGGCGGCAACGGGTGAAGCCCGAAGCGGCCGTAGGGCAGGGACCGAAGCCCGTGCGGCGGTCGCCGCGCACGAAAGCCCGGCGGTTGCTGGACCGTCGATGGAAGCGATTGTCGAGCGCGACAATCTGAGGAAGGCGCTGGCGCGAGTCCGGCGCAACAAGGGAGCCCCGGGCATTGACGGGCTGACCGTCGATGATCTGGCGGCTCACCTGAAGGACCACTGGCTTACCATCAAGGCTCAACTGCTTGATGGCACCTACCGGCCGCTTCCGGTGCGGCGGGTCGAGATACCGAAGGCATCGGGCGGCACGCGGCCGCTCGGCATCCCAACGGTGCTCGACCGCTTTATCCAGCAGGCGGTCTTGCAGGTGCTGCAAGCGGATTGGGACCCGACCTTCTCCGAGCACAGCCACGGCTTCCGCCCGGGCCGCTCGGCGCAAGGCGCGGTGCGCGCGGCGCAAGTCTACATCGCCGCAGGCAACCGCTACGTCGTGGATATCGACCTGGAGAAGTTCTTCGACCGGGTGAACCACGACATTCTGATGGGGTTGGTGGCCAAGCGGGTGGCTGATCGGCGCATCCTCCGGCTGATCCGCGGCTTCTTGACCACGGGCGTGCTGGCGAACGGGCTGGTCGGCTCGACGGACGAGGGGACGCCGCAAGGCGGGCCGCTCTCGCCGCTGCTGTCGAACCTGATGCTCGATGTGCTGGACCGGGAGCTGGAACGGCGCGGCCACCGCTTCGCGCGCTATGCCGACGACTGCAACATCTATGTGCGCAGTCGCCGGGCTGGCGAGCGGGTGATGGCGAACGTCCAACGGTTCCTGGCCGGGCGCCTCAAGCTCAAGATCAACGCAGCGAAGAGCGCGGTGGACCCGCCAAGCCGACGCAAGTTCCTGGGCTTCAGCTTCACGGCCGGCAAGGAGCCTCGGCGGCGCATCGCGCCGCAGGCGCTCGCCCGGTTCAAGAGCCGGGTTCGCGAGCGGACGCGCCGGACACGCGGTGCCAGCCTCGCGCGGATCGTCGAGGAGCTGTCGCGCTATCTCGTCGGATGGCGCGGCTACTTCGGCTTCTGCCAAACCACGTCCGTCCTGCGCAGGCTCGACCAGTGGGTCAGGCGGCGGCTCCGTGCCATCGCCTGGAAGCAATGGAAGCGCGGACGCACCCGCTTTGCGGAGCTGCGTCGTCGCGGCGTCGGCAAGGATCTGGCGGCGCAATCCGCCGGAAGCGCGCACGGCCCGTGGCGGCTCAGCAACAGTCCCGCACTGGCCATTGCCTTACCCAACGCCTATCTCGGCTCGCTTGGCCTTGCTACCTTGGCCCCCAGCAATACCGCTTAATCCACCGAACCGCCGTGTACGGACCCGTATGCACGGTGGTGTGGGAGGGGTGAAGCCGCGAGGCTTCCCCCTATCCCGATTTGCGGAAATTGCCGCCGGTATCCCAGGGGGGATCCCTCGCTTCATTTCCGCGGGCTGATCCCCTATTAGGTCGCGCGCTGCGGCTCGATCGCGGCTCGACTGCGCGGCCATGCCTGGCTTGCTCATATCCGGGCCATTCTCATCCTATATCTTGATATCTTGCTCCGCCCGGCACGATCGGTTCAAATACCGGCTTGTCGTGCGACCGCGTCAACCCGCATAGAACGCCGAACTGCCAAGAGCAATAAAAGCCGCACACACCGCACGAGAGTGCCAGCATGACGAAAAATCCTTCTCCGATGTCGCACACTGCCTATCGAGAATCCGGCGTCGATACCGACGAAGCCGATATCGGTCTCAACCGATTGGTCAAACGAATCACTCACACTTGGCCGCCTCACGGCAGTTTCGGTAGCGTCCAGCTTAAGATAGGCTACTTTGCAAATGTAATAGACATTGGTGGCATCGGCTTGGCGATTTCCACCGACGGCGTTGGTTCCAAAGCGATCATCGCCCAACTTATGAATCGTTACGATACGATCGGAATCGATTGCGTCGCAATGAATGTTAACGACCTGATCTGCGTGGGGGCGCAGCCGGTTTCACTGGTCGATTACATCGCAGTGGAGCGGGTAGACTCGCAGATGCTTGAAGCCATTGGGATCGGGCTGGCCGATGGTGCCGGGCAAGCGGGCATCTCGATCTCCGGTGGTGAGATTGCCCAGCTCGAAGATGTCGTCCATGGCTTTGATCTGGCAGGCACCGCCGTGGGAACCGTGCCGCTCGATAAAATTCTGACCGGCCGTTATCTGGAACCCGGAGATCGGATCATCGGCATTCAAAGCAGCGGGATCCACAGCAATGGGCTGACCCTCGCGCGGAAAGTGTTCTTCAAGAGAGCGGATCCGCTCGCCCTAAATCATTCTGTTCCCGATATAGGTGCATCCCTGGGCGAAGAATTGCTCCGTCCAACCTTGATTTACGTTCACGAAATTATGGAAATTTTGAGGCAGGTACCGAGCGTCAAAGCATTGGTGAATATTACGGGTGATGGGCTTCTCAATTTGAACCGCGTCGAACACCGACGCTCGGGCTTTGTCATCGATGAAATGCCGGAGACGCCGCCTATATTCAAAATGATTCAACAATATGGCAACGTCAGCGCGGCCGAAATGTTTGAGGTATACAATATGGGCGTGGGTTTTTGCGTGGTTGTCAACGAAACGGATGTCGGATCGGTCCTATCCATACTCGAAAAGCATAATCGGAAGGCGTGGGTCATCGGCAAGGTAATCGAGGACCCGACCAAGGGGGTCTATCTGCCTCGCCAGGGACTTGTCGGACATAAGAAGCGTTTTCGGCAGGAATGAACGCAGCGGTCCGGTCGGGGTCCGGTTATCTGGCCGAGGCTTGGGCCGTGCGGTGGACGAATGCCCAAAAGCTGTCGTCCATCGCGCCTGACCGGCTCGTCAGGTAGGGGAAATGGCCGTAAACGAGCGAGAGTTCGCGGTCCGCTTCCACGGCGCTCGCCCCGGTTTCGCTGAAGCGATAGAGCGCCGCGACGAGGCCCGCCCGATCCGCTCCCGATTTGCAATGGATCAAGAGCGGCTTCGGCGCCTTGCGCACGATGTCGAGAATCTCGGCGATTTGCTGGCTGGTCACGAAGCGCTTGGCCGATAGCGGGTAATCGAAATGGGCGAGGCCAAGCTCACCCGCCGCTGCGATCTCGTCGTCGTACCACGGCGACCCGGCATTCGCGCCGCGCAGATTGAGCACCGATTTGATCGCATATTCCCGAACCGCCCACCGCGTCTCGTTTTTGTTCAACTGAGCCGAACGGTATAGGACGCCCTCGCTGACCGCGTGCAGATTGCCCTGGTATTGGAGAAATCCCCAATAACCCCCGATCGAGGCGGCCATCAGCCCGACCGAAAACCCGGCGATCTTGAGGCCGCGAACGAGCAGCGCAATCGGCCTTGACCGCGTCGTCCGGTCGCCGGTTGTTGCGTCGGCCCCGCTAAGCGGTCGAGCGGTCATGCCGCAATCCTCTCCCGTCGCTGGTTCGGCGTCCCGCACATTCTCTCCGAGGCATTCCCGCGGGTAACGCGCAATCAGGTATAACCGACGTAGACCGGATCGCCAACGGGGGGCGCGACGGTGCCCGATCGGGCTAGGACCGCAGGAGGCAAAATGGCTTTGACGATTGCTGCGATCTACCGCTACCCGGTCAAGGGAATGAGCGCCGAGCGCCTGGTGCGGGTGGCGCTCGCGCCCGGCGAATGCCTGCCGCAAGACCGCCGCTTTGCGATCGCGCTGGCCGCGACCCGCTTCGATCGCGAGCGCCCGGAATGGTTGTCGAAGACGCATTTCGTCATGCTGATGCGTGACGAAAAGCTGGCTCAGCTGAACACAAGGTTCGATTCGGAGACGGGCGAACTGACGATCGAGGCGCCGAAAGACACCTGGCTGCTGGCCGAAGCGGGTGAGTCGCTCGATGCCTCAGGCGAAGCGCCGGGCGGAATCTACTCCGCCGTGGCGCCCGGATTC
>CAYMRQ010000083.1:338-5957 GCA_964392845.1 uncultured Rhizobium sp. | reverse complement strand
CGAACTGACGATCGAGCACGCCGGCGGCATCGCCGTTCAGGCGCGCCTCACCGAGCCCGAGGGGTGCCGCGCCGTCAGCGAGTTCCTGGCGGGGTTCCTCGGGCCGGCGGTCGAGGGTCCGCTGCGAATCGTCGAAGCGCCAGGCCATGCCTTTGCCGATGCGCGCAAGAACCCCGATGCGACGAGCGACAAATACGTCTCGCTGATCAACCTTGCCAGCATCGCCGCCCTCGAAGCGGTCGTGCGGGCTCCGGTCGATCCGATCCGCTTTCGCGCCAATGTCTATCTCGAAGGGGCGCCGGCCTGGACCGAACACGGCTGGATCGGCTCCGAAATCACGCTGGGCGGCGCGCGGCTCAGGGTGATTGCCGCGATCACGCGGTGCGCGGCAACCCAGGTCAACCCGGCAACCGCCGAGCGCGACCTCGACATCGTCGGCGCCCTGCAACGCGGCTTCGGGCACAATCTGATGGGCGTCTACGCCGAGATCGTTGCGAGCGGCGACATCGCGATCGGCGACCAATTGACGCTGCGGCCAACCTAGGCTCAGCAGAAATGACGATGACCTGGGACCACACGAAACGATTGCAGCTCAATGCGTGCAACGCCAGCGAAGGGGAAGCGGCACTCAAATTGGTGGCCGTTGCGCGCGCCATGGCGGAAGGTCGCGAGCCGCTCGATCTGCGCTCACTACTGTCGCCCTATGTTTATGGTGTGTGTTCTTTTCACGATTATTTGCAGCATGAAATACGGGAAATCGCCAACGAGATTGGGGTGCGCAGCGGATTCCTGACGCCGGGCGACACGTTGTTTGACGAAGCCCTTGGTGTGAAGCGAAGTGTTGTTGCCTCGCTCTGTCCGGAGTTGGCAGGCACCCTATACACGGCGAGATCGAATGCGGAGCTTGAAGAAATCGCATTGTTGGAGCCATGCCCGAATGAGCTAGCTGACAACAGCGTACCGCCGCCGATGAACATGCTGCTGCATCGACCCAGCCGGCCTGCGGTGCGCGCCTATGCGACGTACGACGCTATGTTGTACGCCCACCCCTTCCGATATCAGCTCCTCTCAAAGGACCGGACCGCGCTCTGGATTTCAGGCAGTCCGCGATCGCTTTCGCGTGCGGCAATTGGGGATCCGACAGTCATAAATCTGACGAGAGATGTAATTGTCCTGCAAGATCGCTTTAACGGTACGAATTTTTCGCATTTTCTATTTGACAGTATTTCCCGCGTCCTGTTGCTTGAACAGCGGCTTGGCACCATCCGGTCAACCATTCTGGTGTTCGGCGGAGTGCCCGGAGAGTTCCATAGCGCGGTATGTAAAGCACTAACCGATGCTCTCAATCTGGCTCCCGTCAATATATACTTTCCCGATCGCGCCATCATACTTGAAACGTCGCAGCGTTGCATTTGGTTTTCCGATCAGGTCGAAGCGTATTTGTTTCCGGCGCAGATGGCCCATCCGGCCTCGGTCAATCTGCTGCGCTCGCTCGTCGAGACGATCCCGGGGGACCCTGGCGGATGCCGGCGGGTGTACATCTCGCGCGCAGACGCAGAGCAGAGGAGGGTGGTCAACGAAGAGCAAATTTCGGTTGCGCTGAAGGCGCGCGGCTTTGAGATCGTCGAGCTCAGCAAGCTCTCGATCGCTCGGCAGATCGGCTTGTTTCGCGACGCGGAGGTCATCGTTGCGCCGCACGGGATGGGGCTGACCCACCTGGCCGTGGCAGATCGCCTCAGAGGCCTGGTGGAGCTATTCCCGCCGAGCACCGGCTCCGACGCGTATGCATTCATCGCCAAGGCAGGCAGAATTGATTACAATTGCATCGTCGGCGCGAGTATTGGAAGTCCCGTGGCAGATTTTGAAGTGAACCTTGAGCAAATCAGCCGATGCTTGGATAGAATAGATCGGAGTGATTGCCGTCCAGCATGGCGCAAGCCAGCCAATCTGCTTCCAGGGTCGAAGTCCTTCACCGGATTTCGCGCAGAAAACGGCGGTGTCGACTCGCAGATTTCAATCCCGGAGCTGATCTGGGGCAACAGGGTGTTCGCCCACTCCACAGACGGAGAGCCAAGCCAGGACGCTCCGGTTGTTGGCCGGTGGAGCGGCATCCCGGTGATACCAGGACTGCGCTATACGGCATCGTGTTGGCTGTGGATACCGGGCGGGTTCGCCGGAAGGGAAGTTTCACTTGGGTTGGGCGACTGCTCGGTTGCCCAGATCGTTGCGGCTGATCTCACGCGACGCGAGGCGTGGCAACGAATCTCGATCACCGGCGTCGCCTGGTCGGGCCATTGCAATGTTGACCTGCGGCTTTCCTCGCCCTCAGCCACCTTGCTCTGCTCAACCTGCTGGCAACTCGAACGAGGCGACGCGCCAAGCTCGTATGTCGAAACCCCTTGAAACCAGACACATCCGCGCCGCGCTCGCGCATATTTCGCGAATCCGCTGCGGGCAAAAAAATGCCACCCTCGGCGGCGCCACCGGCGCCGCCGAGGGTGGTACGAAACCGACCGAAATCGCCGATCGTTAAAGCTGCGAGGCGACGTTATTGAAGGTCGAGGTCAGGTTGGTTCCGACCAGCTGAAACGCGCTGATCGCCGCAACCGCGATCAAGGCGGCGATCAGGCCGTATTCGATCGCCGTCGCCCCATCCTCGTTTTTCCATAACTTCATCAGTGTGGCAAACATTCAAGTCCTCCTGTGGCCGCTGACCCCTCTACGATGCACGCCAAAGCTTGCCAAAGCCTTAAAGCCAGCAAGTTGCACGATGCCATAGAGCATTCGATCGCACAAGATGTTAGCGGGTTTCGTCTGGGTTTCGCCGGGCATTTGCCTCATAAAACCATTTGATTCAAATCATGTGGCGGTCGGGTATTCCGGGACCGCTGCGTCGCGCAGTGCGGGACCGGCAGGCCGGTCGCCACGCATCGAACCCGTCCACCCAGATCCACCCCTCGTGGGTGGGCGGATTGCAGAAAACCGCGACACCTCCGGCCGCCCTGGCCGGAGGCTTTGCCAACTCCAATCACGGCGCCCCGGCTCAACCGGCGCCTAGCGCATCGATTTCCTCGTCGGTGGGAAACCGCCCGGTTTGCTTCTTCGAGAACAGCAGCCGATCGTCGACGGTGATCTCGAACACGCCACCCACCCCGGGCACCAACTCGACATCGGCGCCGTAACGCTCAACCAGCCTCGCCCTCGCACGGAGGGCCCGCGGTTCATAGTTTCAAGGCTTGCACCACTCGATTGTGACCTTCATCTCCGCCCTCCGTCGCTTCCGTCTCACCACCAAGCTTTCGCCGGCGAGTTTACCATGATACGTCCGGGCGTGTCAGGCGCGGTCTTCTGTCGCTCCAAGGATTGGGGTGGCCCGCCCCGGATCGCGGCGGTCGGCAGATAACGATTTCGCAACGACTGCGTGCCAGCGTCGCATCTGCGTTCGGCGTCGTTTCGGGCGCCTTCTGTGAGCAGGTCATCGTTGAAAACAGCCATTGCCACCGGGCTGAAGCGCGACACGGCGATGCAGGTGCGGGAAAAACTGCCCGGCGAACCCGCCGTCATGGGTGTTGCCGGGTTGACCCTCCTCGTTGCCGCGGCACGGTCCCTTGTCGACCTGGCGTTTGTGCGGATGCGGATGGAGCGCTTTTTCATCCGAGCCGGCGCGGTCCTGTCCGGTCTGCCATGAGCGAGCAGCCAAGTGCCGGGCGGGGTGCCGCGATCGCCGCCGATCTCGCCCCGGCACTGAGCTGGCGGCCCGCGAGCGACAAGTTTCGGCTGCTCGCCGGCATTTTCCTGACGCTGTTTGCCGCCTACGGCGCGACTTACCTCGCGGTCGCCGCCGCCAGAGGCTGGCCCGGCGGGTTCGGTGATTCCTTCGCGCTGTGGAGCTTTGGCCGTTTCCTGGGCGACCACGCCGCGATCACAATCTACGACCCGTCCGCTCTGCGTTCAGCGCAGTTGGCGCTGGGCATGGATCCGGGCGCCATCTATTCGTTCCCCTATCCGCCGAGTTTTCTGCTGGTAGTGTGGCCGCTCGGGCAGCTGCCTGGTTGGCTCGCCTGCGTTGCGCTGGTCGCGGTCAGCCTGCCGCTCTACCTGTGGGCGACGGTCGGCGGGAATTGGCGCTCGCCCGCGCTGCTCGCCGCTCTGGCGGCGCCGACCACGGCGATCGCCATCGTGTCCGGGCAGAGCGGCTTCCTCGCCGGCGCCTTGTTGGCCGGCGGGTTGCGGCTTGCCGCCGGCAACCCGGTCGCCGGCGGGGTGCTGCTCGGCTTGTTGACCTACAAGCCGCAGCTCGGCCTGCTGGTCCCGGTCGCGCTCGTCGCGGCGCGGCTGTGGCGCACGCTGGCAAGCGCCGCCGTGACAGCGATCCTTCTGGTTGCCGCGACGAGCATCCTGTTCGGCGCCGCGGTGTGGCCGATTTGGGCCGCCTCGCTTCCCGCATTCTCGCGCCAGTTCGCCGCCGAGAGCAGCGAGATTTTGCATCTGATGCCGACCATCCTCGTCGCCCTGCTGCAGCTCGGCGTCCCGCCCGCAACGGCGCAGCTGGCGCAATGGGCGGGAACCGCCGGGGCGGCGGCGATCGTGTGGATCCTCTTCCGGTCCGGCCCTCGGCAACTCGCCGGCGCCGGGCTGCTGGTCGCTTCCTTCCTTGCGACGCCTTATGCCTTTGTCTACGACATGCCGATCCTCGCCACCGCCGTGATCTGGCTCGTCGCCGAGCGGCACCGCGCCGGCGACGCGTTCGGTACGGGCGAGGTTTTGGTAATAATCCTCGCGATGATCGCGCAGATGACGCTGGTGGCGGGAACCTCCGATTTGCCGCTCGCCGTGCTGTCGCTCATTCTGTTGCTCGGCGCGATCCTGCGCCGCTGCTGGCGGCTGCGCTCGCCAGCGGCGTCAGCCCAGTGGTTGGGCCCGGTCCGCGGCTGACCGCGCGCCATTCCGCGGTTGCGTTCGGCCCCGCTCGGCGCGAGGTTTGGCCGCCCCGGACAAGCGCAATCGGGCAGGTGCAAGCGGAGAATGCGAAAATGGCCGACAGCGACGAAGCGACGCGCTGGCAGGACGAGCTCTACGACCTCTTACGCCGTCACAGCGTCACCCAGTTCGCCTATGTGCCGGATGCCGGGCACCGCATCCTGATCGACCGCTCGCTCGCCGATCCCGGTGCGCAATCGGTGGCGTTGACCACCGAGGAGGAAGGCGTGGCCCTGCTCGCCGGCGCCGATCTCGGCGGCGCGCGCGGCGTCCTCTTGATGCAGTCGAGCGGCACCGGCAATTGCATCAACATGCTGTCCCTGATCAAGGGCGGGCATTTCCCGTTTCTGACCCTCATCAGCATGCGCGGCGATTTCGGCGAGGGGAACCCGTGGCAGTACCCAATGGGTCAGGCGGTCGAGCCGGTGCTGCGGGCGATGGGGGTCATCTGCCTGCGCATCGAAGAGCCCGAGGCGGTGATCCCGACGGTCGAGGGGGCCTTGACAATGGTGTTCCAGGGCGGCAATGCGGTTGCCGTGCTGCTGACCCAGAAATTGCTCGGCGCCAAGGCATTTTGAGGAGCGGCACGATGGCGAGCTATCCCCAACTGATCGACACCTACCCTCGCGACGGCGCCAC
>CAYMRQ010000083.1:0-328 GCA_964392845.1 uncultured Rhizobium sp. | reverse complement strand
GCGAGCTATCCCCAGGGCGTCGACATGGCGGCGGCGATCGCCGCCGGTTTCATCCTCGACCGGCGCGACGCGGTGCCGGCGCTGATTGGCCGGCACGAGGATTTCCTGTTCGTGACCGGGCTCGCCGGGACGGCGCGCGACATCGCCGCGCTGACCCATGACGGCGCGCATATCTACACGATGGCGGGCGCGATGGGCGGCGCCTCAATGATCGGGCTCGGCCTCGCCCTGGCGCGGCCCGACAAGCGGGTGCTGGTCGCCACCGGCGACGGCGAACTGTTGATGAATGTCGGGGCGTTGGCGACGATCGCGGTGCTGAACCCGCCCA
>CAYMRQ010000082.1:15706-18551 GCA_964392845.1 uncultured Rhizobium sp. | reverse complement strand
CGGGCTGCACCACGATCCCGCGTCCTTCGAGACGGCGCTTCGCGCCTCCTCAGGATGAGGTTAAGTTCATGATGGCATTTAGAAAAAGCCTCATCCTGAGGAGCCCGCGGAGCGGGCGTCTCGAAGGACGTGCGACGCCGGTCCCAGCCGCCGCCAACAGCTTTACAGGCTTCGTCGGGACGACAAGTTAATCGGCATGGAATGGCGCGACACGGGTTTTGTGCTGGCGGCGCGGCGGCATGGCGAGAGCGCGCTGATCGTCGAATTGTTGACAGCCGAGCACGGCCGCCATGCCGGGCTGGTGCGCGGCGGGCAATCGCCGCGCCGGCGCGCGCTGCTGCAGCCGGGCAACAGCCTCGCCGCGAGCTGGCGCGGACGCCTGCCCGAGCATCTCGGCACGCTCGATTGCGAACTGATCGAGGCGCACGCCGCCCGTCTTCTCGACGACCCCGACCGGCTGGCGGCGCTCAGCGCGGCGACTTCCCTCTTGCTGACCGCGCTGCCGGAGCGCGAGCCGCATGCCGATCTCTACCGGTCCTTCGCCGGGTTGCTCGAGGCGCTCGATTCGGGCCCCTTCTGGGCGCAATCCTATGTCGCCTGGGAATGCGAGCTGCTTAGTGGGTTGGGGTTCGGGCTCGATCTCGGAAGCTGCGCGGCAACCGGAGCGACCGACGACCTCGCCTATGTCTCGCCGCGCTCGGGCCGCGCGGTATCGCGCGCCGCCGGCCTGCCCTACCGTGACAAGCTGTTGCCGCTGCCCGGTTTTTTGTGGCGCGAGGTGCCGGCCCGCCAGCCAGCCAGCCGGTCGGAGATCGTCGCCGGGCTGGCCCTGACCCGATACTTCCTCTTGCACCATCTGCTGTCGCCGCACGGCGGCAAGCTGCCCGAGGCGCGCGAACGCCTGGCGGAACGCCTGCGGCGGCCCGCTGCCCCTGGTATCATCGACGGCTGAGAACACGAGGTTTGGTAGGAATGTCGGATACCGCGCCGGTTGGCGATACCCGCGACGTCGATTTTGCCGACGCGCTCGGCGAGCGCTATCTGTCCTACGCGATGTCGACGATCATGGCGCGCTCGCTGCCCGATGTGCGCGATGGGCTGAAGCCGGTGCATCGCCGCATCCTGCATGCGATGGACCAGCTGCGTCTCGACCCCGCGTCGGGCTACAAGAAATGCGCCCGGGTCGTCGGCGATGTGATCGGCAAATACCATCCGCACGGCGAAATCGCGGTCTACGAGGCGCTGGTTCGCCTCGCCCAGGATTTTTCGCAGCGCTATCCGCTGGTCGATGGGCAGGGCAATTTCGGCAATATCGACGGCGATAACGCCGCGGCGATGCGCTACACCGAGAGCCGGCTCTCGGCGGTCGCCCAGGCGATAAACGACGACCTCGACGAGGACTGCGTCGATTTCCGCTCGACCTATGACGGCGAGGACAGCGAACCGATCGTCCTGCCCGGGCGGTTTCCCAACCTGCTTGCCAACGGCGCCGCCGGCATCGCCGTCGGCATGGCGACGAGCATCCCGCCGCACAATGTCGGCGAATTGTGCGCGGCATTGCTGCATCTGATCGAGGATCCGGCGTGCCCCCGGGCCGATCTCGTCGCCCATGTCGCCGGCCCCGATTTCCCGACCGGCGGGGTGCTCGTCGAGCCGCCCGACAGCATCGTCGAGGCCTATGCCACCGGCCGCGGCAGCTTTCGCCTGCGGGCGCGCTGGCACAAGGAGGCGCAGAGCCACGGGCTCTATCAGATCGTCATCACCGAGATCCCCTATCAGGTCCCCAAGGGGCGCCTCATCGAGAAGATCGCGGCATTGCTCGAAGAAAAGAAACTGCCGCTGCTCGCCGATATCCGCGACGAATCAACCGAGGAGGTGCGCCTCGTCCTCGAGCCGAAAACGCGCAATGTCGATGCCGAAGTGGTGATGGAGCAGCTGTTCCGGTTGACCGAGCTCGAAGTCCGGGTGCCGCTCAACCTCAATGTCATCGACACCGCGGGGGTGCCGCGGGTGATGAATTTGAAGGAGGCGCTGCAGGCGTTTCTCGACCACCGCCGCGAGGTATTGCAGCGCCGCAGCCGGCACCGGCTCGCTGCGGTCGCAAGGCGGATGGAGATCCTGCGCGGTTTTGTCATCGTCTATGTCAATCTCGACGAGGTGATCCGCATCATCCGCGAGGCCGACGAGCCGAAGGCCGAGATGATCGCGCGCTGGGGCCTCAGCGAGGTCCAGGTCGAGGCGATCCTCAACATGCGGCTGCGCACGCTGCGCCGGCTCGAGGAGATCGCGATCCAGAAGGAGCTGAAGGAGCTGGCCGGCGAGGCCGAGGGGCTCGACGCGCTGCTCGACAGCGACCGGCGGCAATGGCGGGCATTGGCCAAGGAGGTCGCGGCAACGCGGGCCGAGTTCGGCGGCGACACGCCGCTCGGCCGCCGCCGCACCCTCATCGGCGCCACGCCGGAGCCGGTCGAGATCCCGGCCGCGGCGCTCGTCGAGCGCGAGGCGGTGACCGTGCTGTGCTCGCAAAAGGGCTGGATCCGCGCGGTCAAGGGCCACGCCGTCGCCGCCGCCGAGCAGAAATACAAGGAAGCCGACGGGCCGCGCTTTGCCGTGCTGGCGGAGACCACCGACCGGCTGGTGATTTTCGGCAGCAACGGGCGGTTCTACACGATCCCAATCGACCGGCTGCCCGGCGGGCGCGGCCAGGGCGAGCCGCTGCGGCTGATGATTGACCTGCCGAACGAGCATGATGTCGTGGCGCTGTTCCCGCACCGGCCGGGGCTGCGCCTCTTGATGGCGTCCGATGACGGGCGCGGCTTCATCGTCGACGGCGAGGAGGCGGTCG
>CAYMRQ010000082.1:14448-15696 GCA_964392845.1 uncultured Rhizobium sp. | reverse complement strand
GGTGCTGACCCCGGCGCCCGGCGCGCGGGCGGCGCTGTGCGTGCCGGCAACAGGCGATATGGCCGCCTTTGTCGGGGCCAACCGCCGCATGCTGGTCGTCGATATGGCCGAGATCCCGGAGATGAATCGCGGGCGCGGCGTCATCCTGCAGCGCTATCGCTCGGGCGGGCTGGTCGACGCCAAGGTGTTCCGGCAGGCCGACGGTCTCTCTTGGCGGCAGGGCGAAAACCGCACCCGCACCGAGACCGATGTGACCCCCTGGCGCGGCGCCCGCGGCAGCGCCGGGCGCGGCGTGCCGCAGGGCTTCCCGCGTTCCGGCCGGTTCGGCTGAGCAAGCTCAATTCGGCGGGAACGGAACCAGGCGCGGTGCCCGCCCCCACCCAACCCTCTCCCCGCGGCCCCAGTCTTGATGCCATTGGGGAGAGGGAGGAACCCGCGCGAAGCGTGGGAGGGTGAGGGGCAGGCACCGGCGCAAGCCGAGGTGACCGGAATTTGCGCGAGTCTAGACTATCGGTTGCATGCGCTCCCGCGCAGCTTGCATTGGCCTGTGCTGCGCTTCTGGCAGTTCTCCACCGCGGCCAGCTGCGCGGCGTCGCGTTTTGGGCGAACCGCACCGCCCCAGACCTTGCCGTCCTCGGTGATTGCAATCGCGCCGCACTGGTGGGGACCGACACGGAACACGATCTGGCATTTCTCAGCGGCACAGCCGCGCACCGCCGCATCGTCGGCATGCGGCTGCGACTGGTGGTTCCAGCTCAACCCATAGCGGCCGCTGGAATCATCCCGGGCAAACGATCCATAGCGTGATGCGCCCTGCGCTCGGGCCGGCGCATTCTGCACCACGGCGGCTGGTCCCACGGCCTCTGCGGCGCTCGACAGCACCAGGACGTGCCGCTGATTGTCGAGCATCCACGACGGAAATCGCGAAAGAAAGCTCTGACCGAGGAGGGGCCGGCTGCGCGCCGGCGCGATGCTCGCGGTCACGTTGGCAACGCTCTGGTCGCCGACCCGCAATTCGCGCAGGATGACCCGCTTGCTGCGCACGCGTGAGCCGTCCGCGAGCACGTAGGTCCCGGTCCCGATGAAATCACCGGCCGTAAGCGTACCGGCGCGCACCAGAGCCTGCGCCGCCTCGTCGGGTATCGAAACGTCCGAGGCGCCGGTATCGAGCACAAAATCGAGCGAAACCGCGCCGTTCACCCGGCCCGCGACCAGATAGCCGCCGGCATGCGGCTGCAGCTGGATGGT
>CAYMRQ010000082.1:0-14438 GCA_964392845.1 uncultured Rhizobium sp. | reverse complement strand
CGCAGTCTGCTCCGTCTCCGGATCATCGGAGACGAGCAGTGGAAGTAGCAGGAAAGCCCGCAAATTGCGGGCTTTCCTGTATCTGGGGCTTGCTGCAGCAGCGCACCGGTTGCACCAGCCATACCAACAGCAAGCCGAGCCAGAGCCGCGGCATGGCAATTCCTCTTCAATCGGCGATGACGCCGCGCCAGGCGAGAGGGGCTGCTCTAACGATTGCAAGCGCTCCCGCGCAAGACACATTTGCCCGAGGTGTTCTTCTGGCAGTTTTCCAGCGCGCGCAGCTTGGCCGCGTCGCGCGTCGCACCCACGTTGCCGCCCCAGGCGTTCCCCTTTTCTGCGGTGGCAAAGGCTGCGCATTTACGCGGGGGCACCGGGATCACGACCTTGCAGCCTTCCGAATTGCACCCCTGCAGGGCGGCCTCGTCGGCGCGCTTCTGGGTGTCCTCGTTCCAGCCGAAGCCGTATTTTGCGGTCTTCTCATCAAAAGCGACCGCGCCGTAGCCGGCGAGAGCGGGCGCAGCAGTGATCCCGAGTACCAAAGTTGTTACCACGATCATCGTCGCGCGACGCATCGAAATCCCCTCCGCTATCAAGCCGCCGGCCGCCGGCATTACGCGCCCTCGTCGCCGAGATAGGCGCGGCGCACTTGCCCATCGGCGCGGATCGCGCCGGGCGTGCCGGTCGCAATCACCCGGCCATATACCATCACGGTGATCCGGTCGGCGAGGGCGAACACCGCATCCATATCGTGCTCGACCAGGACAATCGCGAGCCTGCCCTTGAGGCCGGCGAGCAGACGCACGATCTCGGCCGACTCGGCCGGGCCCATCCCGGCCATCGGCTCGTCGAGCAACAACAGAAGCGGCCTTGTCGCCAGCACCATGGCGATTTCGAGCGCGCGCTTTTCGCCATGCGACAGCGCCGCGGCGGTCATCTCGGCGCGCTCGGCGAGACCGACCGCGATGATCGCCAGCCGGTAGGTCGGAAAGGGGCTGTCCGGCAATATCTCGACCCGTCCATTGAGAAAATCAGGGACCCGCATGTAGAGCGCGGTCGACCCGAACAGGATCCGCACCGTTTCGTTGAAAAACGGATCAGCCCGAACGTCGCCAAGACCTGGTCGAGATGGTCGCGCCCGTACAGCCTGCGGAAGACGACGATCTCGATGGCGATGCCAATGAGGGTCGCCCCGGCGAGCGCGACGGCGAGCCCAGGAGGAACGATCCGGTCGCGGCGAAGGCGGCAGCGGCGACATAGGCGCCGACCATGTAGAGCGAGCCGTGCGCCAGGTTGATCAAGAACGGCGAGCTGCTGAGTGCCGCCGCGATGCAAGCCGAGATCATGGCCGCGTCGCCGGCTCCCAGCGAAAGCGGCGTTCGCCGCTGGTCGGGCGGAAGCCGAATGCTTCGAGGCGGGCGGTCATGTTCGCCCGGTTTTGCGGAGGTACCGTGGCGGTTACCGGCACCAGCCGCGCCAACACCCTCGCGATGAGGCCGGCGAAGATGCCCTGGTTGCGCTGATCGGGCGCGACACCGGCATAGCGCAAATCGAGGATCTCGTGCTCGGCATAATGCCGGCCGAACTGGTCCGGATCGACGATAACGAACCCGACGATCCTGTCTGCCTCGTCTGTCGCAACCCAGGATTCGCCGGAGCGCGCGCAATTGCGGATGAGGGCGTAGAGCGCCTCCTCGCGCTCGAGCGTGTCGATGAGGAGCGGAATCTCCGGCGCGAGGCGCAGCAACAGCGCGTGAATATCGGCGGCATCCTCGACCCTGGCCTGGCGATAGGCGATGCCGGTCATGCTGTCGCCACGCTATCGCTCCGCCTCGACGAGGCCGCGCACGAACCGGCGCTGCATCCAGCGCACGACCATGGGCCGATCACGAGCATTGTCATCGACGGGCAGTTGGTGACGCGCAGCGGCGACAAATACTGGTTCGAGCCATGGAGGAAAGCTGCTCGCGAACAGCGCGGCGATATTGGAGCAATCGCATGGAACGTCAAGAGCACGGTCTTGCAGAAGGCGACGCCGCGCACCGCCCGGTCGGGCGACCACCGGCTGAGGCCGCACCAGGTGCGCCGCTTGACGTGGCTTGCCCCGCGCCGCATTAATGCTTGGTCAAGCCCGGCCATAACGGGTAAATAAGGCGATAGCCAGGGAGGGGTGCATCGATGGCAACGAAAATCCTCTTCGCAGCCACGTACGGACCGATTGGCTGGGAGCTGTGGGTGACCGACGGCACCTTCGCCGGCACCTATCTGGTCAAGGACATCAACTTCGGATCGGGCGGCTCCTATCCCGGGTATTTCACCGCGCTCGGCAACGGGACGGCAGTGTTCCGGGCCGATGACGGAGCAGCTGGCTTTGAGCTGTGGGTGACTGACGGCACCGCCGCCGGCACCGCGCTGGTGATGAACATCCAAACGTTCGGCGATTCCTACCCGTACGACTTCGCCGCGCTCGGCAACGGGACGGCGGTGTTCTCTGCCACGGACGGAACGAATGGCTCTGAGCTGTGGGTGACCGACGGCACCGCCGCCGGCACTGTGCTGGTCAAGAACATCAACGGATCGTACAGCTCCTTTCCCAGGTATACCGCCGCACTCGGCAACGGGACGGCGCTGTTCGCTGCCGATGACGGAACCCATGGCCAGGAGCTGTGGGTGACCGATGGCACCGCCGCCGGCACTGCGCTGGTTACGGACATCAACCCCGGATATCTGGCTAGCTCCTACCCCCGGTATCTCACCGCGCTCGGCAACGGGACGGCGGTGTTCCAGGCCACTGACGGAACGAATGGCGTTGAACTGTGGGTGACCGACGGCACCGCCGCCGGCACCGCGCTGATCGACATCGTACCCGGATCGGGCGACTCCAACCCCAGGTCTTTCGCCGTGTTCGGCAGCGGGACGGCGCTGTTCTCTGCCAGGGACGGAACGAATGGCGATGAGCTGTGGATAACCGACGGCACCGCCGCCGGCACCGCGCTGGTCTATGACATCAACCCCGGATCGGGCGGCTCCATCCCGAAATTCATCGCCGATCTCGGCAATGGGACCGCGCTGTTCGCTGCCGATGACGGAACTCATGGCGAGGAGCTGTGGAGAACCGACGGTACCGCCGCCGGCACCGCTCTGGTCAAAGACATCAACCCCGGATCGGGTACCTCCTACGCCAGGAATGTCACTGCGCTTGGCAACGGGACGGCGGTATTTACTGCCACGGATGGAACGAATGGCCTTGAGCTGTGGGTGACCGACGGCACCGCCGCCGGCACCGCGCTGGTCACGGACATCAACCCCGGATCGGCTAGCTCCGGGCCATACCAATTCATCGCGCTCGGCGACGGGACGGCGCTGTTCTCGGCCAATGACGGAACCTTTGGCTTTGAGCTGTGGATGACCGACGGGACCTTCACCGGCACCACGCTGCTCGGTGACGTAAACCCCGGATCGGGCAGCTCTTTCCCGGGCAGTTTCGCGGTGCTCGAGGCCCCCTGCTATTGCCGGGGCACGCTGATCCTGACCGACCGGGGCGAGGTGCCGATCGAGGACCTCGCGATCGGCGACGAGGTGGTAACCCTGTCGGGCGAGGCAAAACCGATCAAATGGATCGGCCGCCGCGCCTATGATGGCCGCTTCGTCGCCGGCACTCGGACGGTGCTGCCGATCCGCATCGCGGCCGGCGCGCTCGCCGACGGCGTGCCGGCGCGCGATCTGTTCGTCTCGCCCGAACACGCGCTCTACATCGATGGCGTGCTGGTGCAGGCCAAGCACCTGCTCAATGGGGCGACGATCGCCCAGGCCGAGAATGCCGAGCGGGTCGAGTATTTCCACATCGAACTGGCGGCGCACGATGTCGTCTTCGCCGAAGGCATGCCGGCCGAAACCTTTGTCGATTGCGACAACCGGCTGATGTTCCAGAATGGCGCGGCGTTCGCCGCACTCTACCCGGAGGACGAGCGGCCGCGCTGGCAATTCTGCGTGCCGAGGCTTGAATGGGACTGCGCCGAGCTGACCGCGATCCGCGTCGCGCTGTTTGAGCGCGCTGAATCCCTCGGCCATCTGCTCGACACCGATCCCGATCTGCACCTGATCGTCGACGGCGAGATCGTGCGGCCGGACACGGTCGATGCCCTCCTCTATCGCTTCCACATCCCGGCCGACAGCACCGCTGTATGGCTCGCCTCACGCAGCACGGTCCCGGCCGAAATCGTCGCCACTGCGCGCGACGTTCGTCGGCTGGGGGTTCCAGTCGAGCGCCTCATCTTGCACGATGCCGATCTCGTTGTCGAGGCGTGGCATGGCTACGCCGCGCTGTGCGAGGGCTTCCAGGAGGACGAAGCCACGCACCGCTGGACCGACGGTCTGGGGCGCCTTCCGGCGGCCTGGTCGCGCTGCTTCACCGGCGCGTTCACCCTCGACGTGCGGCTTACGTCAAGCGAGCTCGGCTACCGGCTCCCCGTTCCGGCCGGCGCTCTCATGGCAGCCGCGTGAGGACCCGGGCCGCACCCCCGAAGGCCGCGCCGGGCGGCATGACCGCGCAAATCATCAGCGCCGGGGATTCAGCCCCGCCCTATGCGGTGGAGGCGTCGCCGGGGTTTGCCGCGTGGCTCCACGACCAGAATACCGCCCTCGCCATCACCACGTACCAGATCGGAAAACTGTTCCTGATCGGCGCGCCGGCGCCTGACCGGCTCAACGTCACCGAACGCACCTTCCAGCGCTGTCTCGGCGTCGCCGCCGCCGACAACAGCCTCTACCTTGCGGGGCTCAATAACATATTGCGGTTCGAGAACGTCATCCCGCAGGGTCAGCAGTTCGAAGGCCACGACGCCGTTTATGTGCCCCGGGTTGCCTGGTACACCGGCGATGTATTCGCGCACGATGTCGGCGTGCTGCCGTCCGGCCGGCCGGTGTTCGTCAACACGCTGTTTTCCTGCCTCGCGACAGTCGATGAACGGTCGAGCTTTCGCCCGGTCTGGCAGCCGAGCTTTGTCAGTGCGCTGCGGCCGGAGGACCGCTGTCACCTCAACGGGCTCGCGATGCAAGACGGAAGGCCGCGCTTTGTCACGGCCGCCGGCCGGACCGACGCGCCGCGGGCCTGGCGCGAGGCGCGGGTCGGCAACGGCTGCGTCATCGATGTGGCGAGCGGCGAGGTGGTCGCGAGCGGTCTCACAATGCCACATTCGCCACGGCTGCATGACGACCGGCTCTTCATCTGCAATGCCGGGACCGGCGAGCTGGGCGAGATCGAGCTTGCCTCAGGCCGATTTGTTTCGATCGCCTTCTGTCCCGGGTTCGCGCGCGGCGTCGCGTTTGTCGGCGACCAAATCCTCGTCGGGCTGTCATTGCCGCGCCAGCACCGCGACTTCGCCGGCCTGCCGCTCGACGACAGGCTGAAGCAGGAAGGAACCGAGCCGCGCTGCATGATCCAGGTGATCGATCTGCAGAGCGGCGCGGCGGCTCACTGGCTCGCGCTCGGCGGCGTCGTGCGCGAGCTGTACGACATTGCCTGCCTCCCAGGCTTTCGGATGCCGATGGCGGTCGGGTTTGCGCAGGGCCAGATCAACCGGCTGATCCAGCGCGGCGCGGTAATGACCCTCGACAAGCTATTCGGCGAGGCCGTCTGAGGATCCCGACCGGACCCGGCCCGTCTCTATGCGCTTGGGCTCAGACGCTCGTCCCGGGCGGGCTTAACGAACTTAACGCGGCGGCGAGGATCGTCGGCTTCATTGGCATCTCCCAGTGGCAGGCGTTCCGCGGCCGCTTCTCCTTTATCGTACCGGCACCTTGCCAAATCATGACCGGAGCGGGAAGCTTTTGTCACGGGCCTCGATACAGGCGGGGAGTCGTTCGTGAAGCTGCGTCGCATCGGTACAGTATCTGCCGCCTCCATCGAGGAGGTGCGGCGGCAGGCGATCGCTCTCGATCTCGGGGCGCCGGTATCGATTCGGGTCAATCTGCGAGCGCGCCGCCTCCTGCTGCGCGTCGACGCGTCGTCGCGACAGGTCGAGCTGGTGTTGCCGCACGGCGTTCCGGCCGAGCATGGCCTCAAGTTTCTCGCCGCGCAGCGCGGCTGGATCGCCGCTCGCCTCGATGCTCTGCCAGCGCCGGTGCCGTTTGCCGAAGGCGCGATCGTGCCGGTCTTCGGGGTGATGCATCGCATCTGCCGCGACAGCGACCCGGTCGCACCGCCGGTCGCGATCGTCGATGGCGAGATCCGCGTTCGCGGCGACCCGGCCCATCTCGCCCGCCGGGTGAAGGACCATCTGGTGCGTCTCGCGCGCCAGGAATTGACCCGCCGCGCCCGGCTCTGCGCCGCGCGGATCGGCCAGCCGATCACCAGGGTCGGGGTGCGCGACACCAAGTGCCGCTGGGGCAGCTGTTCGGCGAAGGGTTCTCTGTCGTTCAGCTGGCGCCTTGTCCTCGCGCCGGAGCCGGTCGTCGACTATGTCGTCGCCCACGAGGTGGCGCATCTTGCCGAGATGAACCACGGGCCGCGCTTTTGGCGGCTGGTGCGGACCCTGACGCCAGACTGCGGGCCGCCGCGCGCCTGGCTCAAACGCCATCGCAGCCGGCTGTTCTCCTACGGCTGAGGCGACGCTCGGGACGGCAGTTGCGCAATCCCCGAGCGGCGCATGATCCACAGCAACAGCGCGAGGCCGGGCAGGCACAGCGCCGTGCTAACCAGGAAAAACGGGGTCCAGCCGAGCGCATCGGCGAGAAAGCCTCCCGACGCCGAGAGCACGTTGACGCCCATCGTCGCCAGCGACGACAGAAGCGCGTACTGGGTCGCGGTAAAAGCCACGTTGCACAGACCCGAGAGGTAGGCGACGAAGGCGGCCGAACCCATGCCGTTGGTGAGGTTTTCGACGCCGATCGTCAGCGCCAGCATCGGGACGTCGTGTCCGACCCAGACCTGCAGCATGTACATCAGGTTCGAGAGCATCTGCAGCACGCCCGAGATCAAGAGCGCGCGAAAGATCCCGAGCCGCAACACCATAAGACCGCCGATTGCCACCCCAGCGAGGGTCGCAATCACGCCGTAGACCTTGGCCACGGTCGCGATCTCGACCTTGGTGAAGCCGAGCGCGAGGTAGAGCGGGTTCGACATCGTCCCGGCGATCGCCTCGCCAAACTTGTAGAGGACGATGAACAGCACGATCACGATGAAGCCGCTCACCCCGCTTGACACATTGCCGCCGCGCCGGAACAAATCGACAAACGGGGCGACGACCGCCCGGCCGATCCACGCCTGAAGCCGTTCCCCGGCGCTCGCGCCGGGGAGCGGATCGAGCGCGCGGATGCCGCCCGGCTCCGGGGTCAGCCATACCGTCGCCATGCCGACCAGCATCAACGCCGCCATCAGCCCGTAGGCAAAGCTCCAGCCGCCGAAACTCGCGGCATAGAGCGCCCCCGCGCCGGAAGCGAGCATGCCGAAGCGATAGCCCCATTGGGTGGCCGCGGCGCCGGCGCCCTGCTCTTCCTCGCGCAGCAATTCGATACGGTAGGCGTCGATGACGATGTCCTGGCTCGCCGACAGAAAGGCCACGACCACCGCGGCGAGCGCCGTCGACCATGGGCTGGT
This sequence comes from uncultured Rhizobium sp., assembly GCA_964392845.1. Classification (GTDB taxonomy): domain Bacteria; phylum Pseudomonadota; class Alphaproteobacteria; order ATCC43930; family CGMCC-115725; genus DATARH01. The sequence continues at coordinate 6,844 of CAYMRQ010000082.1, read as the reverse complement.
GCTCGGGTCGGCGAGGCCGAGCGACAGGATCGCCAAGGCCAGCGCCGCCTGGATCGCCAAGGCCCAGCCGCGCCGCCTGCCGAGCCGCGCCGTCACCAGCGGGATCGGCAACCGGTCGATCAGCGGCGACCACAGGAATTTGAAGCTGTAGGAGAAGCGGACAAGCGTGAAAAGCCCGATGGCGGTCAGCGAGATCCCGAGATCGGCGAGCCGCAACGACAGGGTGGCGCCGGTCAAGGCGAGCGGCAGCCCGCTCGAAAACCCCATCAGCAGGATCGCGATCAGCCGTGGCTCCCGGTACACCGCGAGCGAGGCAAGCCAGTCCTTGCCATAAAAAAGACGGTGCGAGCGTCGCCTGACGCCGGCTGGGGCGGCCTTCATCGATCGACGCACCCTGCATCCGGCGAGCAGCGCGACAGGCGGACCTTGCCCCCTCGTTGCCCGAGCGCTCCGGTCCCGATGATGCTGTGGACTCGGCTCGATTGCGGATGAGAACACCTCTCTGGCAACAGGGGGGAAGGATGAAGGAGCACCTTGTCGCCGCCGCTGCCGCCGCGATGCTCCTCGCTCTGCCGACGCAGGCGGCCGAAAGCGTGAAGATCGGCTTTGTCACGACGCTGAGCGGCCCGGCCGGCATCATCGGCAAGCACATGAAGGATGCCAGCGATCTCGCGCTTGCCATGCTCGGCGGCAAGATCGGCGGGCTGCCGGCGCAGATCGTCTATGGCGACGACCAGTTCAAGCCGGATGTCGGCCGCCAGGTCGCCGACGAGATGATGCAGCGCGACAAGGTCGATTTCCTGACCGGGTTCATCTGGTTGAACGTGCTGCTCGCGGTCTATCAGCCGGTCATCCAATCGGGCATCATCCTGATTTCCGCCAATGCCGGGCCGCACGAGATCGCCGGCGAGGAGTGTGCGCCCAACTTCTTCTCCGCCTCCTGGCAAAACGACCAGACCCCCGAAGCCATGGGAAAGTATATGGCCGATCAGAAGATGGACGACATCTACATGATCGCGCCCAACTATCCCGCCGGCCGCGACATGATGGCGGGCTTCAAGCGCTACTTCAAAGGCAAGGTGGCGGCCGAAGTCTAGACCAAGTTCGGCCAGTCCGATTACCAGTTCGAGATCAGCCAGATCCGCGATGCCAACCCGAAGGCGGTGTTTGTTTTTCTGCCGGGCGGCATGGGCATCCAGTTCGTCAAGCAATACGCGCAATCCGGGTTGCGCGAGAAGATCCCGCTCTATTCGGCCTTCACCGTCGATGAAGCGACCCTGCCGGCGATCGGCGACGCCGCCGACGGCAATTACGAGGTCGGCTTCTGGTCGCCCGACCTCGACAACCCGCGCAACAAGGAGTTCGTCGCCGCGTTCCGCGACAAATACCATTACTACCCGGCGTTTTACGGCGCGCAAAGCTTCGACGCGATCACCATGATCGACCGCGCCGTCGCCGCGGTCAAAGGCGATCTCGCCAACAAGCGGGGGCTGATCGCCGCGCTCGCCAAGGCCGACTTTCCTCCGTTGCGCGGGCCCTTCAAGTACAACACCAACTATTTTCCAATCGAGAACTTCTATCTCTTAAGAGCCGAACTCAAAAGAACGGGTCTCTGTTTCGGGATACTGGCGCGCGACGTTTCGCTTCGAGGACGGCGATGTCGTCGACGCGGAGTCCGTAAACTTGGCTTGGCATGCAGATGGCCTATGATCTTTGGCACGCACGCGACCGCATGCGGGCGATCAAGGTGTGCCAGTTCAAGGCAGCTCAACAGCGGGCCTCACTCCGCCCGGTCGATCAGGTGAATGAACGAGCCCATGACCGAGCCATACCGCAACCCGCTCGTGCCGAGATCGGTGCCGCAGGAATCGGACAGCGCGAAGAGCGCCGCGTCGGCGCCGGCGGCAATTGTCGTCGCGTAATGGAACTCATGGCCGCGAAACCGCGCGCCCGCTGGTCCGAGCGGGCCGCCACCGAGCAGTGTGGCGGCGCGATAGCCGAGATGCAGCCGCCGCTCGGCGAAGCTGGTCGCGAGCGGGAGCAGGCCCACCATCCGGTGGGCGCGGCCTTCGCCGTCGGTCAGGCTCTCGCCCAATGCCATATAGCCGCCGCACTCGCCATAGATCGCCGTGCCGAAAGCCGCTTCTCGCTGTAGCGCCGCGGCAAAATGCTCGGCCGCCGCGAGCCTGCCGGCATGCAATTCGGGGTACCCGCCCGGCAGATAGACGGCGTCCGCTGCGGCGTCGGGGATCTCGTCGGAGAGCGGCGAGAAGAACACCAACTCGGCCCCCTGCCGGCGCCAGCCCTCCAGCACCGCCGGGTAGGCGAAGAGGAAGCAATCGTCGCGCGCGATGGCGATCCGCGTTCCGAGCGGCAGCAGCGGGGCGACCGGCGCAGCGTCGGCGAAGGCGGAAGGACGGGCGAGTGCGACCAGCCGATCGACGTCGAGACCGGCTGCGACCGCCATTGCCGCGCGCGCGATGACCGTTTCGGCCGCCACCCGCTCGCCCGCCGGAACCAGGCCGAGATGGCGTTCGGGCAGCTCCAGCTCCGGGTCCTGCGGCAGGGCGCCGAGGCAGGGGACCTCGGGCAGATGGCGCGCGAGCGCGGCATCGAGCACAGCGCGGTGACGCGGCCCCGCCACCCGGTTGAAGACGATTCCGGCGAGTCGCAGTCCCGGGTCGTGCCGGGCAAAGCCACCGACCAGCGCCGCGGCCGAGGCGCCCTGGTGGCGCGCATCGACGACGAGCACGACGGGCCATCCGGTAAGCCGGGCGAGCGCGGCGGTCGAGCCGGTCTCGCCCTCCGGCCCGGTGCCGTCGAAGAGCCCCATCACCCCTTCGCACAGCACGATGTCGGCGGCGGCTTCGAGCGCGCCGATGAGCCCGGCCAAATTTTCCCGGCGCATCGCCCAGGGATCGAGATTGAGGCAGACGCGGCCGCTTGCCGCTGCATGAAAGGTCGGGTCGATGTAGTCGGGTCCGGCCTTCGCCGCGGCGACGCGCCTGCCGCAATCGCGCAGATGCCGCAGCAGCCCCGCCGTCAGCAGGGTCTTGCCGCTGCCGGAGGCCGGCGCGGCAACGATCAGCCCGCGCCCGGCGGCCATTCCATTGCTGGACAAATTCCATGCGTCCTTCGAGACGCCCGCTCCGCGGGCTCCTCAGGATGAGGTCTTTCCTTAATACCATCAACAATACACCTCATGCTGAGGAGGCGTGCGCAGCACGCCGTCTCGAAGCACGCAGGATGCCGATGCAGACGGCGGCGCCGTGACAATTGCCGACGAACAGGCGATCTTGTGATCAAATAGGTTCTCGGAGGCTGTCGCATTGTCGCATCAGGTCGATCCGGTCATCGTCTCGGTGATCCAGCATCGCCTTCTCGCCATCGTCGAGGAGATGGGCGAGGCGATGCTGCGCACCTCCTATTCGCAGATCCTCAATTCGAGCCGCGATTTCTCGACCGCGATCTGCGATCTCGACGGGCGCCTCATTGCCCAGGCCGAGCATGTCCCGATCCATGTGGGCGCGTTGCCCTATGCGGCGCGCGCGATGACCGAGTTCTTCGCCGGCGACATCCACCAGGGCGACGTGTTCCTGCTCAACGACCCCTATCACGGCGGCAATCACCTGCCCGACCTGACCGCGTTCGTGCCGATCTTCGAAGGCGACCGGCCGCGCTTCTGGTCGATCAACCGGGCGCACCAGAGCGATATCGGCGGGGCGACGCACGGCGCCTACAACGCCGCGGCGACCGATATCTGGCAGGAAGGCATCCGCATCACGCCATTGAAGCTCTACGACCGCGGAGAAGTGCGCCGCGACGTGCTTCAGATGATCGCGACCAATGTGCGCCACCCGCGCGATTTCCGCGGCGATCTCGCGGCGATGATCGGCTCGGCACATGCCGGCGAGCGCCGCTTTCTCGCGCTCGCCAACGAATTCGGCTGGGCGGTGACCCACGCCTCGATCGAGGCGGTGCTCGACGGCGCCGAGCGCCAGACCCGGGCGGTCATCGCACAATGGCCTGACGGAGTCTACCAGGGCGAAGCCCTGCTCGATGACGACGGGCGCGGCAACGACGACATCCACATCCGCGCCACGGTCACCAAAACCGGCAGCGATCTCACAATCGACCTGTCGGATTCGCATGACGAGGTCGCCAGCTTCATCAACTCCTCCTACCCCAACACGTATTCGGCGGTCGTCGTCGCGCTGTCCTTTCTGATCGACCCGGACACGCCAAAGAATGACGGCACCTTCCGGCCGATCGAGCTGATCGCCCGGCCCGGCACCGTGGTGTGGGCCAACCCCGGCGCGCCGCTGACGTTGTGCACCAGCCATTGCGGCCAGGAGATCATCGAGGCGATCGTCAAGGCATTGGCGCCGGCCTGCCCCGAGCGCGCGATGGCCGGCTGGGGCCGCCGTTTCCGCATCGCCATTCAGGGCAAAGACCCGCGCAGCAAGCGCCCGTTCCTCTGGCATTTCTTTCAGGGGCGGCCCGGTGGCGGCGCCTCCGTCGCCGGTGACGGCTGGCCCGGCGCCGGCGAATGGCACAGCGCCGGCGGCATCAAGTTCGGCAGCCTCGAAGTGACCGAGGTGCGCTTTCCGCTGTTCTTCCGCACCCACGAATTCCGCCCCGATTCGGGCGGCGCCGGGCAGTATCGCGGCGGTCCCGGCGGCATCGTCGAGATGGTCGTCGAGACCGACCAGCCGGCCATCGGCAACACCGCCGGCGAGGGGGTGCGCCACGGCGCCTGCGGCATCCTCGGCGGCGAGGACGGCATGACCCACCGCTACACGCTCCATTCCGGGAATGACGAGCCGCGCGCGATCAAGACGAAGGAGGTCGGCTTGACGATCCGGCCGGGCGACCGGCTGGTCCTCGAATCCGGCGGCGGCGGCGGCTGGGGTGACCCCGCGCGGCGCGACCCGAAGGCCGTTGCGCGGGATGTCGAGAGCGGATTTGTGACGCGCCCCCACCCCAACCCTCCCCCGCTTGCGGGGGAGGGAACAGCGCTCTCGCAACAGCCGGCGATGTCCCCTCCGCCGCTCGCCAGGGAGGGAACAGCCTACTCCGCTGCCGCGGCCAAATCCCCTCCCCCGCAAGCGGGGGAGGGTTAGGGTGGGGGTAGTGGCCCGCCGAACCGATATGCGCGGCGGGCAACCGATGACCGTTCGCGCTCGACGGCTGCGGAACAATCTGACCGAGGCCGAGAGGGTATTGTGGCGAGAGCTGCGAAGACATCAGTTCGGCTGGCGGTTTCGGCGCCAATTCCCTATCCCGCCTTACGTCGTCGACTTCGTGTGCATTGAAGCGCGGCTGATTGTCGAGGCCGATGGCGGCCAGCACGCGCGCTCAGGTGATCATGACCGGCGCGACAGCGGGTTGCGCCGACAAGGTTGGCGGGTTCTGCACTTCTGGAACAACGATGTTCTCGCTAACCGCCCGGGCGTCTTGCGAACCATCGCCGAAGCGCTTGGGCCACCTCCTGAGCGAAACCCCCACCCCAACCCTCCCCCGCTTGCGGGGGAGGGAGTTCCTGCGGCGGTGGGCTACGCGCAATCGGCTCCGCCGCAAGGGGGAGAGGGTTAGGAAGCCATGTATCGCATCGGCATCGATGTCGGCGGCACCTTCACCGATCTCGTCGCGATCGACACGGGCGGCGCGACGATGCTCGCCAAGGTGCCCTCGACCCCGCAGGACCCCTCGCTGGGTGTCCTCGACGGGCTGGCGCAGCTGGCAGAGCGGCTCGGCCTCGAACGCGCCGCGCTGCTTGGGGCGACCGACCGCATCGTCCACGGCACCACGGTCGCGACCAACGCGCTGCTCGAACGCAAGGGCGGCAAAACAGGCCTCCTGACCACCGAAGGCCATCGCGACGTCATCGAGATGCGCGAGGGCCTCAAGGACGATCGCTACAACCTGCGGATGCCGCCGCCCGAGCAGCTGGTGCCGCGCCATCTGCGCCTTGGGGTGCGCGAGCGGATGCGCGCCGATGGCCGCATCGAAACCCCGCTCGATGCGCAATCGCTCGACGATGCGATCGCGGTGTTGCAGCAGGAGCGGGTCGAGGCGGTCGCGGTCTGCTATCTGCACGCCTGGCGCGACCCGCGCCACGAGCTTGCCACAAGCGAGGCGCTGCAGCGCGCGCTCCCCTCGGAGGTCCTGCCGCAGATCAAGGAGTTCGAGCGGGTCTCGACGACAATCATCAACGCCTATGTCGGCCCGGTGCTGTCGCGCTATCTCGGGCGGCTCGAGGCGCGGCTCGGCGAGGCCGGATATCATGGCCCGACCCTGATCATCCAGTCGCATGGCGGGGTCGCACCGATCGCCGAGGCGGGGCGGCTGGCGGTTGGCGGGGTATTGTCGGGGCCGGCCGGTGGGGTCGCCGGCAGCGTCTACGCGGCGCGGCTCGTCGGCGAGCAGAACCTGATCCCGTTCGACATGGGCGGCACCAGCACCGACATCAGCCTCGTCGTCGACGGCGCGGCGACCCTCGTTATGGACCGCCGGGTCGGCGGCCATCGCATCGCCCTCAATTCGCTCGACATCGCCAGCATCGGCGCCGGCGGCGGCTCGATCGCGCGGGTCGATGCCGGCGGCATCCTGCATGTCGGGCCGGAAAGCGCCGGCGCGGTGCCGGGACCGGCCTGTTACGGCCAGAGCGGCACCGGCGCGACCGTGACCGACGCCAACCTCGTGCTCGGCTACCTCGACCCGGCGAATTTCCTCGGCGGCGACCGGCTTCTCGATCCCGTCCCGGCCGGGCGCGCGGTCGACCATATCGCCGCTTCGCTCGGCATCGAGCGGCTGGCCGCGGCGCGCGGCGTCCACCGCATCA
>CAYMRQ010000081.1:6808-18586 GCA_964392845.1 uncultured Rhizobium sp. | reverse complement strand
ACCCGCCGCCGGCGCCGCCTGCGACCGAGTCGTCAAACCCGCCAGGCGCCGGCACCCGCAACGGCGAGCCGCTCTACGCCTTTCCGGCAAAGCGGATCGTCCACCACCTGATCGCCGAGACCCCGGTGCGAACCTCGTCGCTGCGCGGCCTCGGCGCGACCCTCAACGTCTTCGCGATCGAATCGTTCATGGACGAGCTGGCCCTGGAGGCCGGAATCGACCCGGTGGCCTACCGCCTGTCGGTGCTGGCCGACCCGCGCGCCCGCGCGGTTATCGAAAAAGTCGCGCAGATGGCCGGCTGGCGGTCCTCTCCCCAACCCTCCCCCGCCCCCTCCCCAACCCTCCCCCGCTTGCGGGGGAGGGAGCTACAGCTCCGGCGCACCCCCTCCCCCGCAAGCGGGGGAGGGTTGGGGTGGGGGCAAAGCCGGGGAGGGCAGGGTAGGGGCGGCGCCGGATGCGGCCGCGGCATCGCCTTCGCCCGCTACAAGAATATCGCCGCCTATGCCGCGATCGTCGCCGAGGTCGAGGTCGAGGAGGAGGTCCGGGTGACGCGTGTGTGGTGCGCGGCCGATGCCGGGCTCGTCATCAACCCGGACGGCGCGAAGAACCAGCTCGAAGGCGGCATCGTCCAGGCGCTCAGCTGGGCCTTGAAGGAAGGGGTGCGGCTCGACACCGCGGGCATCAGCTCGCGCGACTGGGAGAGCTATCCGGTCTTGCGCTTCAGCGAGGTGCCCGAGATCGCCTGCGAGCTGGTCGGTGCGGTTTCCGACAACCCGCCGCTCGGCATCGGCGAAGCCTCCGGCGGCCCAACCGTCGCCGCGATCGGCAACGCCGTCGCCCACGCCCTCGGCGCCCGCCTTCGTGATTTGCCATTGACCCGCGAGCGGGTCATGGCGGCGCTGCTCAAGGCGTGAACCGCAGGATCAAGACCCAATCAGTCAGTCATCGCGCCCGCCGGGGTAAGATAGTTCCCCGCTGCCCCGTTGACGGTTTCGCGCCGATTCCGGCCGCTGGCTGCGGCAGCCGGCAAGGGGTCAGTTCGACCCATACCAGCCATTTACCGTGACCCGGAGGAATCGGCGGCAGTTTCGCAGAGGGGTAAATGGTGGTTGGTCACTCTTCCGGCAGCCCGGCGCGGCGCAGTCCCTCCTCCCAGACTGCGAGCGTTCCGGGTGACATGAACCGGCTTGCGTAAGCGTGGAACCAAGCGATCGTGTGTCTCGGATTGACCGCAAGCAGCTTGGCGATCCACTCCCGCGCCTCGTCCTGACGGCCGAGATAGCCGCACAGCGCCACCCGGCCGCGGATGGTCGGATGATAGCTCGGCCGGTCGTGGAGCGAGCGGTCCACCCACTCGGTCGCCTCCTCGTAGCGCCCGGCAAGCATCAGCGCCTGGCCCATGGTAAAGTGAAAACCGAAAGTGGCTGGATCGAGTGGGCTCAGCCGGATCGCCCTGTGCTGCGCGGCGATCGCTTCGTTGGGCTGGTTCATGTAGCAATGCATGCCAGCGGCCAAATGCCAGGCGTGTGCCGAATTCGGGTTCAGCACGAGAGCGCGCTCGATCGCCCGCATTGCGGCGGCATGCTCGCCGCCGAGCAAGGCGAGGGCGAACCCGCCGCGCGACAGCGAGTCCGGATCATTTCCGCCGGTGTCGATAGCCTGTCGTGCGAGGCGTAACGCCTCGGCGATGTCCTCCGGCGGCAGCGCGATACCGGCTACGATCTGTTGGGCGCGTACACCCGCAAGCAGACTGGCTGCCGGAGCACAGGATGCGTCGACGGAAAGCGCTTGCCGGGCCAGCGACAAAGCGGTCGCCGCCCCTTCCATGTTCGGCTTCCGCCCCTCGGCCACGGCGCGCAGGAACAGGTCATAGGCGCCGAGGGTCGCAGCGGGCTTCCGGATCGCCCGCTCGATCTCGGACTGGCGCAATTTGGGTTCGATGGCGCCGGCGACGCTGGCGGCGACCTGGTCCTGCAGGTCGAAAATGTCATCGAGCGCGCCGTCAAAGCGGTCGGCCCAGATGTGAGCGCCCGACGCCGTGTCGATAAGCTGCCCGGTGATGCGAACGCGGTTGCCGGCCTTCCTAACTGAGCCTTCGAGGACGTAACGCACGCCCAATTCGGCCGCAATCTGTTTTACGTCGACAGCGCGGCCCTTGTAGGTGAACGCGGAATTGCGGGCGATAACAAACAGCCACGGCAGGCGCGAGATCGCCGTCGTGATCTCCTCGACCATGCCGTCGACAAAATATTCCTGCTCGGGATCGCCGGTCATGTTTTGGAACGGCAGCACAACTAACGACGGCTTGTCGGGCAGCAGTAGCGTGGTTGAGCCGGACATTATTGCGGGGGCGGCTGCCAGTTGAGCGCGGTAGACGCGCATCGGCTGAGCAATGTTCTTAAGCGCCTGCTCGCCGCCATCGAGAAAGTCGATCTCGATCTTGCCCCGCACCTGGCGGAAGGCGTCCTCCGAGATGCAGATCCCACCTGGGTCGGCGATGCTTTCGAGCCGCGCAGCCAGATTGACGCCATCACCGATAATGTCATCGCCATCGATCAGGATGTCGCCAAGGTGGATGCCGACGCGCCAGTCGACGCGGCGTTCGGCGGCGACCCCGGAATTGCGTTCCGCCATCAGCTTTTGGAAGGCCACCGCACACTGCACGGCGCCAACAACTGAGGGGAATTCGATCAGCACGCCGTCGCCAGTAGTCTTGACGACCCGCCCGAAATGCTTGGCAACGAGCGGTTCGGCCGCTGAGCGATGGTCGTGAACCAGGCGCGCCGTGCCGGCCTCGTCCTGACCCATGAGTCGGCTGTAGCCGGCAACATCGGCCGCAAGGATGGCGACGAGCCGGCGCTCGACCCGATCCGGCGATCCAGTCTGCATGTCGTCTCCCCTGGTCGGGATATCCTATACCGGGGAGCGCCGCTGCACACGACCTGTTGTCCACCTAGCGCGGCCGATTTTCGGAGCTGTCTCGAAGGTCGCCTTCGGGGCATTACTTGCCGTTGGGATCGATTGCCGCGAGCACTGCCTGGGGAATCAATCCCGCCTCGTGGTGCTTGAATCGCCCAATGGCGGTGCCCACATTTGTTCCCTGTTTGTTCGCAGCGATGAACCGGCAGCGCGCCGGAAAAGAGGGGCTCCGTGACAGACGGCGTTGATCGACCATTTGCTGCGCGTCGCGATCGCCGCGGGCGCTTTCTGAAGGGCGCGTCCGGCAATCCGGTTGGGCGCCCGCCCGGCATCATGAACCAGGCGACCCGCGATGCCGCCGTGCTGCTCAGCGGCGAGGCCGGTGCGCTGACCAGAAAGGCGATCGAGCTGGCGATTGCCGGCGACATCGCGGCGCTGCGGCTGTGCATCGACCGGATCATCGCGCCGCAACGCGAGCAGCCGATCGCCTTCGCGATGCCGGCGCTCGGCGGTGCCGGCGACCTTGCCGCGGCAATGAATGCGGTGACCGCCGCCGCGGCGGGCGGCGCGATGACCCCGGCCGAGGCAGCCTCTCTCGCGCAGGTGCTCGAGGCGCATGCCAGGGTGATCGAGGTGACCTCGCGCGTCGAGGCGGAGCGGCTTGCCGCGACGCAAAAAGAGGTCGCCGCCCGCTACGATTTGCGGGTCTGCATCGTGATGGCGCATCATCTGCGCTTCGAGGACGAGGAGCGGGACGGCGAGATCCGCGCGCGCTGCGCCGAGATGCGGCGTATCGGTCGGGCCGCATGGGATACGCTCGCCACCATCCCGGACACGCCGGCGCTGGTGGAAGCCGATCGCGCGTCGATCGCCGCCCATCCTCTGCCGCTCGATCGCCCGCCGCACCCGCTGGGCGCGCAAATGCGCGGCGCCTGGGAGCGCCTTTCCCTCTATCTCGATCGCGCCGCGAAATTCAACCAGAGCGCGCAATCCGCCTGATGTCGGCGAGAAAGATCAGGTCCGAGCCCAACCATGATTCAACCAATGGTTTGGTCTTTTGCCAGGCGTTGCCAATAAAAATCAGCGGGTGCAAGCTGGACCGGTTGCCGTGCGTCCTTCGAGACGGCCGCGTTGCGGCCTCCTCAGGATGAGGTTGTTTTCTCAATTCCATCACGAGCTTATCCTCATCCTGAGGAGCGCCCAAAGGGCGCGTCTCGAAGGACGCACAAGGCAGATGCAGTCTGAGGGGAGGGCACCATGTTCGATCTGATCGTCTCCGGCGGCACCGCGGTGATGCCGGCCGCCACGGAATTGGCTGATATCGGAGTCTCGGGCGGCAGGATCGCGGCGATCGGCGCGCCCGGCAGCCTGGCTGCGATCGGTGCGGCGCGGGTGGTCGACGCGGCGGGGCAGATCGTCATTCCCGGCGGCATCGACCCGCACATCCATGCCGGCATGCCGATCGTCGGCGGGCCGAGCAACGAGGATGTGTTCAGCGCCGGGCCCGATCAGGTCAGCCGCGCCGCGCTCCATGGCGGCACGACGACCTTGCTCGATTTCGCCCTCTGCCCGCCGGAGGTGCCGCTGCGGCAATCGATCGAGCAGCGCCAACGCGAATTCGCCGGCAGCTGCTATTGCGATTACGGCTTCCATCTGATGCTGCGCGGCACGCAAACCCCGGGATTGCTCGATGCGTTGCCCGAGGCGGTGCAGGCCGGGCATCCCACTGTCAAGATCTTCACGACCGACATAAGGCCGCTCAATCAGGGCCGGATGGTCAAGTTCGGCGACATCTGGGAGGTCTTGAAGATCATGGCGCGGGCCGGCGGGCTGGCGACGATCCATTCCGAAGACAACGACATCGTCATGCACATGTACGAAAAGCTGATCCGCGAGGACCGCACCGGCTTCGAGAATTTGGCCGAGGTGCACAACACGCTCAGCGAGGATCTGTCGTTCAACCGGGTGATCCGGCTCGCCGAGAATGTCGAAGGGGCGGCCTTGTACATGGTGCATGTCTCGGCCGCGGCCGGGGCCGCCGCGATCGCCGCCTCGCGCGCCCGCGGCTTTCCGATCTACGGCGAGACCCTGCACCAGTACCTGCTCTACAACGCCGAGGATTATAAGCGTCCGGGCGGCCAGATGTTCCACACGTATCCCTCGCTCAAATTCGCCGACGACCAGCAGGCGCTATGGGCGGCGACCAACCATGGCGCGATCCAGGCGATCGCCACCGACGAGGTGTGCTGTCCGCTCAAGGTCAAGTTGCAGGGGAGCCGCATCGACGACACCACCGGCGGCAATTCCGGGGTCGAGCCGCGGGTGTCGCTGATGTACACGCACATGGTGGCGAAACGCGGCTACAGCCTTGCCGATTTTGTCGGGCTTGTCGCGACCAACGCGGCCAAGATCATGGGGATCTACCCGAGGAAGGGCGCGCTGGCGATCGGCTCGGACGCCGACATCGTGCTGCTCGATCCGCGCGCCGCGCGGGTGATCCGCAAGGAGGATCTGCACGAAACCGATTACACGCCGTGGGAAGGCCACGAGGTGGCGGCCTGGCCCAGCATGACGATCCTGCGCGGCAAGATCGCCGTCGATGCCGGCAACTTCCTGGCCGCGCCCGATGACGGCCAGTTCCTGCCGCGCAAGATCCCCGACGCGATCCGCGCCCGCCCGGCCGTGTGAACGCGGCCAATCGCAGACCAGACGCCGTAACCGATCCGGACCGTCCGCCGGCTATCGGGGCGGGCCGGCATGAATTCAGGCGATTGGTATAATGGCGAGGATCTCGACCGGGCGATGGGCCGCGCGGTCTGCGACTGGCTCGGCTGGCAGCCGCCGGGCTGAGCGACGTGAATCGGATTCGAGCAGGATTAGAGCGGTGCCTGCCCCGGCGCAGGCCGGGGTCGACCGCGCTGGCGATCCCGCGGGCGCGCAAGAAGGCCTTGGTTTGGCGAGCGCTGGCCCCGATCGCCGCCGCCCCGCCAAGGCGATCGACAACAACCTGCCAGTCCTGGGTGAAAAGCTGTGTACGAGCCATCCCACCCTAGAATCATCGCCGATTCCAATGCGCAAGCGTTATCTTAGCGCCTATGGGCGAAGGCCGGGACTGCGGTTTTTCTGGGTATTACGCCACCTCGAACAGGCCGGCGGCGCCCATGCCGCCGCCGATGCACATCGTGCACACGATAAGCCGCGCTCGGCGGCGCCGGCCCTCGATCAGCGCGTGGCCGACCATCCGCGCGCCCGACATGCCATAGGGGTGGCCGATCGAGATCGCCCCGCCGTTGACGTTGAGCCTGTCGTGCGGGATTTGGAGGCGGTCGCGGCAATAGACCACCTGGCAGGCGAAGGCCTCGTTCAATTCCCACAAATCGATGTCGTCGATCGTGAGCCCGTGCTGCGCCAACAGCTTGGGCACGGCGAAGACCGGGCCGATCCCCATCTCGTCGGGGGCGCAGCCGGCGACCGAAATGCCGCGATAGATGCCGAGCGGCGTGAGCCCGCGGCGCGCGGCCTCGCTCTCCTCCATCAACACGCAGGCCGAGGCCCCGTCCGACAGCTGCGAGGCGTTGCCGGCGGTGATGAAGCGGCCCTCCTTGATGCGCTGTCCGTCCTTGAACACCGGCTTCAGATTGGCGAGGCCCTCGAGCGAGGTATCGGGGCGGTTGCCTTCGTCCTTGTCAAGCGTGACGGGCTTGTTCGAGGTTTCCCCGGTCGCGCGGTCGGTCGCGATCATCACCGTGGGGAGGGAAACGATCTCGTCGTCGAAACGCCCGGCCTGCTGCGCCGCGGCGGTGCGCTGCTGCGAGCGCAGCGCGTATTCGTCCTGCGCCTCGCGCGTGATGCCGTAGCGCTCGGCGACGATCTCGGCGGTCTCGATCATCGTCATGTAGAGCGCCGGGATGCGGGCGACGAGCTCGGGGTCGTCGCCGCGGGTGCGCACCATCTTGTCGTTCTGCACGAGCGAAACCGATTCGACGCCGCCGCCGACCGCGATATTCATGCCGTCATCGATGATCTCCTTGGCGGCGGTGGCGATCGCCATCATCCCCGAGGAGCATTGCCGGTCGATCGACATCGCCGGCACGCTGTCCGGCAGCCCGGCGCGCAACGCGGCCTGCCGGGCGATATTGAAGCCCTGCGCACCCTGCTGGATCGCCGCGCCGATGATGACGTCGTCGATCTCGGCGGGTGCGACGCCGGCGCGCCTGACCGCCTCGGCGATGGCGTGCCCCGCCAATGCCTGCGGCTGGGTATCGTTGAAGGCGCCGCGATAGGCCCGGCCGATCGGCGTGCGTGCGGTGGAGACGATGACGGCGCGGCGCATGGGGTCCTCCTTTTCGGGTCTATTCCGCCGCGGCCTGCGGCTCGGCGGCAAGGATGATCGACAGGATCAGGTTTCTTTTGCTCGAAGCGTGCAGGATATCATAGCCGACGGGCTCGCCATCCGCGCCGAGATCGAGATTGACGTCGGGCTCGATTTCCCGGGTCCGCTTCGCCGACAGCGGCCTCAATTCGATATAGAGGCTGTCGGTGGACTTATCGTAGGAAAGCCTCATCAGGGGCGTGTTCGCTCGTGACCCGCGATTGTTCCGACCAGCAATTCAATGTCGAGGTCCGGGTCGATCAGTTGATCCAGGGTAAACGGGCTCCGCGCCGGCAATCGCGGCTTTGCCTCGCCGTGATCGGCGAAGCTGGCGTCGACCTTCCGGCACGCGCGATGCCACAGGCTCGCCAGATCGATCTTGTCGCGCATCGATGGGCGATAGGCGTCGACCAGGCGATCGTGGAACTCGATGCACTCGCTGCGCCAGTGACCGATGATCTCGGGATTGCGCGACAGCGCCACTTTGGCGGCGTGAGCCATCAGGTTGACCATCTGGCTGCGCACCGCGGAGAGCATCTCGTCGGCCCATTCCTCGAGAAATTCGGTGAGACCAGCAGCGTCGACGGCTTTGCGACCGGCCGCGCCGCGCCGCAGCAGGGCTGCCTGCGCCAGCGCCCAGGCGTAGGGATCCTGGTGGCGTTCGGTGATTTGCAGGCCCTCGGGCATTGCCACCTCCATCGGAACATCGTCGGCCGGCGATGCCGTGCGACAAACCGAAATCGTGGTGGGCGCGGCAGGGATTGAACCTGCGACCCCACCCGTGTGAAGGGTGTGCTCTCCCGCTGAGCTACGCGCCCGCCGCGGCATTTAGGAGGCCGCCTGCCGGGCTGTCAAGGCGCGGCGCTGGCCCAGGGCTGGACGCAAGCCGCTCGGTCTGAGACGATTGGTCGATGATTTCGTTGGTCAGTCTGCTGCCGCTCCGCGGTGTTTGCCTGGCGCTTTTCGCGCTCGCGGCGTTTCCGGCGCCGGGGCTCGCGGACATGCGTATCGCGACGCGGTTCGAGATGTTCGGCTTCGCCGGGATCAGCGTCCTGACGCTGCAGAACCGGACCGAGGAGAGCGGCGACCGCTATGCGATCACCGTCGATTACGCGACAAAGGGCATGGCCAAGGTGTTCGTCGACCTGACCACCCATGCCGAGGTCCACGGCCGGCTCAACTCGGGCTCGGTACAGCCCGAGCGGTTCCGCCACGACAGCCGCCGCAACGGCGCCGAACGTCACAGTCGCATCGATTACCGTCCCGACGGCGCCCTCGACGGGAGATCGACGCCGCCCTTGGCCGAGCCGGTGCCGCTGGCCGCGATGCGCGGCACCGTCGACAACCTGACCGCCTACCTGCGGCTCGAGCACCAGCTCGCCCGCACCGGCAGCTGCGCGCTGACCGAACGCGTCTTCGACGGCCGCCACGCCTATGATCTGGTTTTCACGGATGCCGGGCGGGAGGTGCTGTCGCCGGCCGGCGGCCAGAATTTCTCGGGCAACGCCATCGCCTGCCGCATGACGCGCCGTTATCGGCCCGGCATCCCGGCTCCGGAGAAGGACGAGGGGGCTCGGCAGGGGACGATCTGGTACGCCCGGCTGCTGCCCGGCGATTTCCTGGTTCCGGTGCGGATGCAAATGGACACGCAGCTCGGCGTGGTCGACGGTTATCTCGCCGAACTGCACGGCGAGGGCGTCGATCTCATGCTGATGGAGTGAGCGCTACCAGTTCGAGGGCGTCTCTTTCGCCGCCGCGCAACTCGGCTTATCGGCTGTTTAGTGTGAGCCTTCCGTGGCGCTGAGACGCATGCGCCAGCGCGAGGAGCTTTTCTCATGGGCCACCGGCTCGGGTTCCAGGGCAGGTTGTGGAGTGGGTTCCGCCTCGGCGCTCTCCTCGACAGGGGTTTGCCGGCTCGTCGCGCTGCTCCGCTTGCTTACGCTATCGGCGGCAACCGGTTCCGCCGCCGGCTCCGGGGCGGCGATGGTTGCCGACGGCTCATCTTCACCTTTGAAATTCGACACGAAATTTACCGCGGCGCGCTCGAACGCCTCGATGGCGGCAATATCGGCCTCAAGCTTTTTCATCTCGTCGTCATAGTGAGCCTTGATCGCGTCACGCCGACCCTTCAGCTCCTCTTTGGCTCGCTGAATGTCGTCTCCCGTGAGGTTCCACATGTCAGTAGCTCTCGATCTCGTGAGCCGTTGATCCATCGAACCGCGATCGGCTTAACATCTGACTAAACTAGCGGCGCAAAACACCGATCGCATTGCCGGCAAAAATACATCGCCATCGCCGGGTTCGCAACCGCCCGACGCGGTCCAGCCCGAGATAATGACAAAATAAGGCGCAAAGTCCGCCCTGTTTCATGGCGTCAGCCCGAGCCGTTCGAGCGTCGCCGGCAGCTCGGCGAAATGATCGAGCACGGCAGCGGCGCCGAGCGTCGCCGGGTCGACCCGCGCATAGCCGTAGCGCATCATGACGAGCGGCACCGCAGCGGCGTGCGCGACCGAAGCGTCGTTTTCGCTGTCGCCGATCATCACGGCGCGCCCGGCGCTCCCCCCGAGCTCGTCGATCAGGCCGAGCAGATGGCCGGGGGCCGGCTTTTTGACCTTGTAGCGGTCGCCGCCGGCGATCCCGTCGAACAGCGCGGCGAGGTCGAGCCCTTCCAGCACCGCCATCGTCGCCTGCTGCAATTTGTTGGTGCACACCGCATTGCGATAGCCGCGCCGGCGCAGCTCCTCGAGGGTCTCGCGCACGCCGGGGTAGGGCCGGGTCAGGGCGGTCGCGTTGGCCTCATAGATCTGGATATAGCGCGGCAACGCTGCTTCTGCTTCGGCAGCAGCCCCGCCGCGCGCGGCAAAGCCGCGGGCGACCAAGGCCGGCAGGCCGTCGCCGACCATCGGCGCCACGTCCGACCGCGCCAGCGGCGCATAGCCGCGCTCGCGCAACACTTCGTTAAGGCTATTGGTTAAGTCTGGAACGCTGTCGACCAGCGTGCCGTCGAGGTCGAAGACCAGCAGAAAATGCGCCATCGCTGTCAACTCTGCGCCGGACCGGTCATACTCCGCAACAATCTGTGTGTTGGCAGGGTGGCAGGCGGCGTGCGACTCTTGCCGATGATCGCGTTTCGTTCCGCGTGGAGCTTTGGGCGAGCCGTGTCATGAGCCGATCCCGCTTCGCCGCCATCATCCTCGCCGCCGGCGAGGGCACCCGCCTCAAATCGGCGCGCCCCAAGATCCTGCATGAGATCGCCGGGCAGCCGATGATTTGCTATGTCATCGACGCGCTGCGTCCGCTCGAACCGGCCGAGACCATCGTCGTCGTCGGCCGCGACATGGATAGGGTGGCCGATGCGGTCGCGCCGGCGCCGACCGTAATGCAATCTCCGCCGCGCGGCACCGCAGACGCGGTTCGCGCCGCTCGCCCGGCCCTCGCCGAATGCCTCGCGCGGGGCGACATTGATGACATTCTCGTGCTGTATGGCGACACCCCGCTGTTGCGCACCGAGACCGTTGCCGCGCTGCTCGACGTGCGCAGAGGCAAGCAAGCCGCGGTCGCGGTCGCCGGCTTCCGGCCGGCCGATCCCGGCCCCTACGGCCGGCTCGTGCTCGGCGGCGACGGCGCGCTCTTGCGCATCGTCGAGGCCAACGATGCCAGCGCCGAGGAGCGGGCGATCGGGCTGTGCAACGGCGGCATCATGGCGCTCGATTCTCGCCACGCCTTCGAGCTGGTGGACCGAATCGGCAACGATAACGCCAAACGCGAATTCTATCTGACCGACATCGTCGCGATCGCCCGCGCCGAAGGCCTCTCGTGCCGGGTCGCCGAATTGCCGGCCGAGGAGCTCTTGGGGGTCAACACCCGCGCCGAGCTGGCCGCCGCCGAAGCAGTGCTGCAGGACCGGCTGCGCCGCCGCGCGATGGAGGCGGGCGCAACGCTCGTCGCGCCCGAGACGGTGTTCCTCGCCGTCGATACCAGGCTCGGGTGCGATGTCGTCATTGAGCCGAATGTCGTTTTCGGGCCCGGCGTCACCGTTGCCGACAATGTCCTGATCCGCTCGTTCTCGCATCTCGAAGGCGCTGATATCGCCTCGGGCGCGATTATCGGCCCGTTCGCCCGCCTGCGCCCCGGCGCGGTGCTCGAATCGCATGTTCATGTCGGCAATTTCGTCGAGGTCAAGGCGACCCGGCTCGGCGCCGGGGTCAAGGCCAATCACCTCTCCTATCTCGGCGACAGCGACATCGGCGCGGGAACCAATATCGGCGCCGGCACGATCACCTGCAATTACGACGGGTTCAACAAGTTCCGCACGATCATCGGCAAGCACGCCTTTATCGGCTCGAACACCGCGCTGGTCGCGCCGGTAACGATCGGCGACGGCGCCTATATCGCGACCGGCAGCGTCGTCACCTCGGACGTGCCCCCCGACGCGCTCGCGATCGCGCGCGCCCGGCACGTCGACAAGCAGGGCCGCGCCGTGGGAC
>CAYMRQ010000081.1:3420-6798 GCA_964392845.1 uncultured Rhizobium sp. | reverse complement strand
AACTCCGCGTTAGGTCTAAACGTGATGAGATTGATGCCGTCCTTTTATTCATCGCTAATTGGCATTCAAACCAGGCAGGCATCATTCCGCCTGACATGTTGCCCTTTTTGCCAGATTATGCCGAGCTTAGACAGAGAATAGAAAAAGTTGGCAGTATGATTGTCCAAAGCCGGCAGGACAGAAGTAAACTAGATTCTATATATGATAAGATTGAGAAAGCCGATTTGGAAGCAATTTTGAAGCTGTATAAGGCGATAAGAATATATGAAGTTAAAGCTAAGGAGGAAGTACCCTAATGTGCGGCATCATCGGCATCATCGCCAAGGAGCCGGTCGCGGCCGAGCTGATCGAGGGGCTGCGCCGCCTCGAATATCGCGGCTATGATTCGGCCGGGGTGGCGACCCTGATCGACGGCCGCATCGAGCGGCGCCGCGCCGAGGGCAAGCTCGCCAACCTTGTCGCCCGGCTCGAACGCGAGCCGGTGCAGGGCACGATCGGCATCGGCCATACGCGCTGGGCGACGCACGGCCTGCCGACCGAGGGCAACGCCCACCCGATCGCCACCGATCAGGTCGCGGTCGTCCACAACGGCATCATCGAGAACTTCCAGACGCTGAAGCGCGAGTTGGTCGGGCTCGGCTACCGGTTCCACACCGAGACCGACACCGAGGCCGTGGCGATCCTGGCGACGCATCATCTGGCCCAGGGGCTTGCGCCGGCACAGGCGGTCGCGCGCACCCTGGAGCGGCTCGAAGGCGCCTTCGCCCTCGTTTTCCTGTTCGCCGGCGAGCACGATCTGCTGATCTGCGCCCGCCGCGGCAGCCCGCTGGCGATCGGCTATGGCGATGGCGAGATGTTCGTCGGCTCGGATGCGCTGGCGCTGGCCCCGTTGACCCGCCGCATCACCTATCTCGAGGAAGGCGATTGGGCGGTCGTGACCTCGTGCGCGGTCACGATCTTCGACCGGGAGAACCAGAAGGTCGGGCGCGAGGTGTGCGAGACCGCGCTGTCCGGCGCGCTGATCGGCAAGGGCAATTACCGCCATTTCATGCAGAAGGAGATCTTCGAGCAGCCGGCGGTGATCGGCGACACCTTGAACGCACTGATCAACCCGGTGAGCCGCACCATTCACCTGCCGGAATTGCCGTTCGCCCTCGGCGATATCGGCAAAATCACGATGATCGCCTGCGGCACCGCCCATCACGCCGGGATGATCGCCAAATACTGGCTCGAACGCATCGCCCGCGTGCCCGTAGAGGCCGACATCGCCTCCGAGTTCCGCTACCGCGCCCCGGCGATGTCGCGGGACGGCGCTGCCGTGTTCATCTCGCAATCGGGCGAGACGTTCGACACGCTGGCGGCGCTGCGCTATTGCCGAGAGGCCGGGCAGAAGGTCATCGCCATCGTCAACCAGCCGGAAAGCACGATCGCGCGCGAGGCCGATATCGTCCTGCCGACCCACGCCGGGCCGGAGATCGGCGTCGCCTCGACCAAGGCCTTCACCACCCAGCTCGCGGTGCTCGCCGCGTTTACCGTCGCGATGGCGCGGGCGCGCGGTACGATCGACGCCGAGGGCGAGGCGGTACTGGCCGGCCAGCTCGCCGAGATCCCGTCGCGCGCCAGCGAGGTCTTGCACCATGACGAGCGCATTCAGGAGATCGCGGCCGAGATCGCCCTGGCCCGCGACGTCCTCTATCTCGGTCGCGGCACCGCCTATCCGCTGGCCCTCGAAGGTGCGCTCAAGCTGAAGGAAATCTCCTACATTCACGCCGAAGGCTATGCCGCCGGCGAAATGAAGCACGGGCCGATCGCCCTCATTGACGATGCTGTGCCGGTCATCGTGCTGGCGCCGCCGGGCGAGCTTTTCGAGAAGACCCTGTCGAATGTCGAAGAGGTGCTGGCGCGCGGCGGCCGGGTGGTGATGATCTCCGACGCTGCCGGGGTGGCGCGGCTTGAAGACCGGCTCGCCTTCGGCATCGCCGTGCCGCATTGCGCGCCGTTTGTCGCGCCGCTCCTCTACGCGATCCCGATCCAGCTCCTCGCCTACCACGTCGCGGTGCTCAAAGGCACCGATGTCGACCAGCCGCGCAATCTGGCGAAGAGCGTGACGGTGGAATAGCGAATGCCCGTCTCGACGCTGTAGGTGGGTTGAGCGAAGCGAAACCACCACTTGGCGGCCGGCATGGTGCGTTACGCTTCGCTCACCCACCCTACGGCCGTTAGAGAAGGCACGCATGACCACCGTCGACCAGCAGAAGATCCGCCGCTCGCGCACCGGGCTCATCGCCCATGACCCGGCACTGGCCCAGCCCGGATATACCCTGTTCGCACCGATGTCCGACGACGGCACGGTCTATCTGATCGACATGGCAGGCGAGGTCGCCCACAGCTGGCAGATGCCGCACCGGCCCGGCCTCTACGGCTACCTGCTCGACAACGGCCATCTGTTTTACGGCGGCAAGGTCATGGAAGACCTTGAGCGCTTCGAGGCGTGGCGCCGCTTCAAGGCCGGCGCCGCGATGGAGGTCGACTGGCAGGGGCGGATCGTCTGGGAGGTGCGCCACCCGGACCACCATCACGACGCCCGCAAGCTGAGGAACGGCAACGTCCTGTTGCTGTGCCTGCGTCCACTGCCGGCGGACATCGCCCGGCAGGTGCAGGGCGGATTATCCGGCAGCGAGGCCGAAGGGGGCGTGATCTATGCCGACTACCTGCTCGAAGTGACGACATCGGGCGAGGCCGTCTGGGAATGGCGCAGCTGGGAACACCTTGACCCCGCGACCCACCCGATCACGCTGCAAGACCATCGCGCCGAGTGGACCCACGGCAACACGGTGGCCGAAACCGCCGACGGCAACATCGTCGTCAGCTTCCGCAACATTTCCACCGTCGTGATGATCGAGCGCGCCACCGGCAACATCATCTGGCAGCTCGGCAGCCCACCGTTGGCCCAGCAGCACGACCCGCGGCCGCTGCCCAACGGCAACATCCTGATCTTCGACAACGGCACGCACCGGCGCGACCACCCGGCCACGTTCTCGCGAGTCATCGAGGTTAACCCGCGCACCAACGAGATCGTCTGGCAATACACCGACCCCGTGCTATTCGATTTCTTCAGCCCCTACATTTCCGGGGCGCAGCGGTTGGCCAACGGCAACACGCTGATCTGCGAGGGGATCTATGGCCGTCTGTTCGAGGTGACGCATGCCGGCGAGGTGGTGTGGGAATATGTCAGCCCCTACTTCTTCGACGACTCGGCGCGGCCCGGCGTCAACAACCGGGTGTTCCGCGCGTTTCGCTACACGCCCGAGGAAATCGCCGCCGCCCGCCGCACCGCGTGATCAGCAGTCGGTGCCTAGGTGCGAAATGTAAAACCGA
>CAYMRQ010000081.1:0-3410 GCA_964392845.1 uncultured Rhizobium sp. | reverse complement strand
TCGTCTTTGCCGAGTACATCGCCTTATCGGCCGCTTCCAGCAAAATGCTGCGATCAAGTGGCGCACCCTTTTCCGGCGTCATGACAACAAATCCAATGCTTATGGTAAATTTGTGTGTTTCACCCCCGGGAATTTTAAGTTGTGCGTGTTCCCGAAATTTGGATAGCATTTTTTCCGCAAATTTCGGCAGCACATCCAATGGGATTCCTGGAATGATTTGCAGAAATTCTTCGCCGCCATAGCGGCCTACAACATCGGTTTTACGAAGGTTGTTAAGCAATAACGTGGCGGTGACCTTAATCGCTTCATCGCCTACCTGATGACCGAAGGTATCGTTAACCTTCTTGAAATAATCTATGTCGGCCATGCCAACCGCCAGCGGAATGTTCTCGCGCGTGACTCTGGCTAATTCGCGGTCGAATAACTCGTCGAGTCCGCGGCGATTCCAGATGCCGGTCAACGGGTCGACTCTTTTTTCGCGGTCGGCCTCGACCAGCGAATTCAGAAGAGCAAACTGCGTCGCCCTCAGTCTGCGGTTGTCCAGCGCCAACTCAACCGTTCGTGCCAGATCTTGCAGCGATTTTTCATCCTCTTTGCTGAACTTACGTGGCTTATTTGCCATCACACACAGCGTTCCGATCAGAAAACCTGCACCGTTTCGCAAAGGTTCTCCGGCATAAAACCTGATTTTCGGCCCGTCGATTACCAGCGGATTATCATGAAATCGGCTGTCCGCCAGCGCATCCCGCACGATAAACGTCTCATCACTCTGGATGGCATGGTCGCAGAACGAAATTTCCCGGGGAGTCTCAGCCAAATCGAGGCCAACCCGGGATTTGAACCATTGGCGGTCCTTATCGATTAACGTTATCAACGCGATTTCAGTCCTAAATAACTTACTTGCTATCCGGGTAAGCCGGTCAAGGTCGGCCTCGCGTGGGGTAGACAGGAGGGTCATGTCACGCAACGACGCGATACGCTCGTCGTCATTCGCGAGTATCGGGGCTGACAACATCAGAAATGTTCCCTTAATCGCTACCTTAGCGCCCCACCTGTCACGAGATGCGCGTGGAAGCGGCGGCGCGTTGATTTACCCGACTTCCCCCCGGCTCCCAGGCCGATAAGCGCGACTTTCTATCTCATTGAGGTGGGTTGCAAACGGTATTTGGTCGCAACCGCCGCCGTCGGCAGCCAAGCGGCCGATCGCCCCGGCGGATCTGTCGCAACTCGCGGCATTTCGGTGATCGAGGCGTCGTCCTCTCGGCGTCGTCGGCCATTCCACCCAGGCCCGCTTTCGCTCCGGAATCGG
The DNA here is from genome assembly GCA_964392845.1 of uncultured Rhizobium sp. Classification (GTDB taxonomy): domain Bacteria; phylum Pseudomonadota; class Alphaproteobacteria; order ATCC43930; family CGMCC-115725; genus DATARH01. The sequence continues at coordinate 2,101 of CAYMRQ010000081.1, read as the reverse complement.
CGAAGGCGCGCGCAAAATCGCCGCTTCATCCGGGGAATGTGGGTTATAAATGAAGCTTTCCGGTCCCGCGTGGAGGCCCTGATGAGCGAGATTGCGAGCTGGCACATCGTCGGCGACTGGTTCGACAATTGCAGCTGCGCGGTAGCCTGTCCGTGCACCTTTGCTCAGGCCCCGGATAACGGCTTCTGCGACTCGGTGCTGTTCTGGCACATCGCGCATGGCCATTACGGCGAGGTCAACCTCGACGGTCTCAGCTTTGTCCGGGTCGGTCGATGGGAGGGCGATCTGTGGGCCGGGAAGGCCACGGGCGCGGCCGGTCTCTACATCGACGAGCGCGCCGACGAGCGCCAGGCCGAGGTGCTGCCGCTGATTTTCGGCGGTCGCGTCGGCGGCTTCCCGGGCCGCGTCGCCGAGATGTTTCCCGAAGGCCGGCAGGTGCGCGGCGTCGAGCGCGCGCAGATCACCTTCGAGATCGCGCCCGACCTCGGCCATTGGGGCGTCGAGATCGCCGGCAAGGTGAAGGCCTGGGCGAAGGCGCTGACCGGGCCGACCAGCAACCCCGGCAAGTATCCCCAGCTGATGAACGCGCCGGGCAGCGAAACCGGACCCGGCCCGCAGCTCGTCACCTGGGGCAAATCGACGATCCTTTCGGTCGATGCGTTCGGCTTCAAGTTCCAGATGACGGCGAATTCCGCGAAGCACATCCCGTTCGACTGGACCGGTCCGTGACCGGGTCCGTCGCGCCGTCACCAATCGAAACGAGATTGTCATATTGATGCCGTAAAAGACCGGTCGTCTGTAGATCCCGCCGAACATTCGGGCGTTCGCAAGAGCCGCATTTTAACCTGCCGGCGAGCATGCAAGGCGCGGTGCGCCCGGCCGCAGATACTTTCCAAACGCTACACCGGGGTGAAGTGATGACGTATCGCGTGTTGCATGGGGATGCATTGGCCCTGTCGAGCCGGGACCGGCACTTGGATGACCGGGTGCGCGTCGAGCGGTTCAGCACCGAACACGAGGCGCTCAGCCGCGCGCGCCAGCTGCTCGAGGACGATGATAACACCGCGGTCGCGATCTGCGACGCCGCCGGGAACCTGCTCGGCGGCGTGCGCCTGCAGCTGAAGCTCGGCTATTACTGCGATTGAGGGGCGGCGCGGAAAGCCGTAAGTCAAGCGGAGTTTTTCGGCTGCGTCGCCGGTGCGATCTCACCCTTGCCAACGATCGGGGCGGCTCGTACCTATCGCTGATAAGCGCGGCTCGGCGGCGCTCGTTAGGGAGGGTACGTGATGAAGCTCCAGGACGACACGCTGTTTCGGCAGCATTGCTATATCGACGGCGAATGGGTCGATGCGATCAGCCGCGCGACGATTCCCGTCACCAACCCGGCGACCGGCGAGACGCTCGGCACGGTGCCGAAAATGGGCGCCGAGGAGACCCGCCGCGCGATCGAGGCGGCCGACCGGGCCTTGCCGGCGTGGCGCGCCAAGACCGCCAAGGAGCGCGCGCAGATCCTGCGCCGCTGGTTCGATCTGTTGATGGCGAACCAGGAGGATCTCGCCACCCTGATGACCGCCGAACAGGGCAAGCCCTTGGCCGAGGCGAAGGGCGAGATCGCCTATGCCGCCGCGTTCATCGAGTGGTTTGGCGAAGAAGGCAAGCGGATCTACGGCGACACGATCCCGGCGCACGGCACCGACAAGCGCATCGTCGTCATCAAGGAGCCGATCGGGGTGTGCGCCGCAATCACGCCGTGGAATTTCCCGGCGGCGATGATCACGAGGAAGGCCGGGCCGGCATTGGCAGCGGGTTGCACCATGGTCTTAAAGCCGGCGACCGCGACCCCCTATTCGGCCCTGGCGCTGTGCGAATTGGCCGAGCGCGCCGGGGTGCCCAAGGGCGTCTTTTCCTGCGTCACCGGGGCGGCCACCGAGATCGGCGGCGAGATGACCTCGAACCCGACCGTGCGCAAGCTGACCTTCACCGGCTCGACCGAGATCGGCAAATTGCTGATGGAGCAATGCGCCGGGACGGTTAAGAAGCTGTCGCTCGAACTCGGCGGCAACGCGCCGTTCATCGTGTTCGACGACGCCGACATCGAGAT
>CAYMRQ010000080.1:18103-18843 GCA_964392845.1 uncultured Rhizobium sp. | reverse complement strand
GACAAACGGGAACCCCTAAACTCAGGGGCGAGTCGGGAATTTCGGCGGTTGGTATCACACCGCCATCCAGCCGCCATCGACATTATAGGCCGCGCCGGTGACATAGCTGGCGTGCTCCGAGCACAGCCACACCACCATCTCGGCGATCTCGCCCGGCTGGCCCATCCGGCGGAACGGGATCTGCGCGATGATCGCCTCGCCGCGGCGGCGCATCGTGTCAGCGGTCATCTGGGTCTGGATGAAGCCGGGGCAGACCGCGTTGACCCGGATATGTTCGTCGGCATATTCGAGCGCGGCGGTCTTGGTGAGGCCGATGACGCCGTGCTTGGCCGCGACATAGGCCGATGACGTTTGCAGACCAACAAGGCCGGCGATCGACGCGGTGTTGACGATCGCGCCGCCGCCCTGGCTCAGCATCAAGGGGATTTCCTCCTTCATGCAGAGCCACACGCCCTTCAGATTGACCGCGATCATGCGGTCGAACGATTCCTCCGACCATTCCGCGGTCTTTTTGCCGGCGGCGTCGACCTGAAAGCCCGCGATGCCGGCATTGTTGAAGGCGCAATCGAGCCTTCCATAGGCCGTCACCGTGTCCTGGACCATCGCGCGCACGTCTTCGGCGCGGGTCACATCGCCGGTCAGGGTGATTGCCTGGCTCGGATCGATCAGCGTGCCCTCACGGGTCAGGCGGGCGGTGGCGCACTTCAGGCCGAGGAACGGGTCGACGTCGACACAGGGGA
>CAYMRQ010000080.1:7288-18093 GCA_964392845.1 uncultured Rhizobium sp. | reverse complement strand
GTGAGGCTGATCGCCTGGCCGCCGACGGCGTTGATCTGCGCCACCGTGTCGCGCGCCGCCGCTGCATCGAAATCGGCGACCGCGACGCGCGCCCCCTCGCGGACCATGGCGAGCGCGGTGGCGCGGCCAATGCCGCCGCCGCCGCCGGTCACCAGCGCGACCTTTCCGTCGAGGATTCCGGCCATGCGTTCCTCCCATCGAAGCAACCAAACGCGAAGCATAGCGCGGCAGGCTCTTTGGCGACAGAATGGCGGCATGCTCCACCGTCAGCTCGAAAGATGACCCGATGACCGAGGATTGGACCAAGCTCAGCGCCGATCTCGAGCGCCTGCTGAAGCTGCGCTCGTTCGTGTTCGGCATGAAGCTCTACGAGGACCGCGCCGAGATGGAGGCGATTCCGCGCATCCGCCGCCCGCAATCGATCCACACGCTCGACCAGGTGGTCGGGCAAGCATCGCGGCTCGGCTGGACGATCGGCATCACTGCAGAGAACCTGGTCGGCGCGCAATGCCGCGCCGTCGTCGGCCTCGGCAACGCCAAGGACGAGGCGTGGCGCTCGGGCAGGCACATGGTCGGCGTGTGGTACAGCAGCGACGAGGATGCCAGCGCCCACCAGGCGGCGATGGAATGCGTGCCGGATGGCCGCTTCGAGGCGCTGGCGCTGTCGCCCTTATCGAGCGGGCGGCTCGATCCGCCCGACATCGCACTGTTTTATGCGACCCCGGGGGCGATGATCTATTTCATCAACGGGCTGCAATGGGCCGGCTACAAGCGTTTCGACTGGAGCATCGTCGGCGAGTCGGCCTGCGCCGATTCCTGGGGCCGCGCCCTGAAGACACGCGATCCGAGCCTGTCGATCCCATGCTTCGCCGAGCGCCGCTATGGCGGGGTGCTCGACGACGAGATGCTGATGGCATTGCCGCCCGACTACCTGCCCAAGGCGATCGCCGGCATGGAAGCCTTGGCGAAGAACGGACTGCGCTACCCGTTCCCGCAATACGGCATCCAGCAGGATGTCCGCGCCGGCATGGCGGTCAGCTACCCGGGCCGCGGTGGGTGATCGGCTGGCGATCCGAGTATCGCAGGGTTTGTCAAAATAGATCCGCTCGCACCCGCCCCTCACCCCAACCCTCTCCCCGCCAGCGGGGCGAGGGAGTTGACGGTGGCGCCCGTTCTTGACCCTCGCCCCGCGAAGCGGGGAGAGGGGGGACCGACCGCGCAGCGGCCGGTGGGTGAGGGGCTGATTGCCGCGGCGAAAATCGGCGGCAGCTGTCACCGCGGCGCGGCGGCGATGTTGCCGCCATCGACGGTGGCGATTCCCCCGGTCGTATTACGGGCCAGCGCGAGGTCGAGAAACGCCTGCGCCACATCCTCTGCGGTCACCTCGCGGCGCAACAGGTTGCCGCCCATGTATTCCGCTTCGCCGACGCCGCGCGCCCGGGCGCGCGCGGCGATCATTTGGGGGGTCAACAGGCCGCCGCGGATCCGGTCGGCATTGACCGCGTTGGCGCGGATGCCGGCGGCGCCGTAATCGAGCGCGTATTGCCGCATCAGCGCCAGGGTGGCGGCTTTCGGCACGCCATAGGGGCCGAAATCGGCGCCCGGGTTCAGCGCCTGCTTGGAGACGTTGAACAGCAGGCACCCGCCGTTCGATTGCGCCAGCATGATGCGCACCGCGTTCTGCGCGACCCATTGATGGGCGAAGAAATTCAATTCGAAGCTGTCGCGCAGCGCCTTTTCGTCGACCTCGCCGATGCGGCCCTGCCACGCCGCGCCGGCATTCGAGACGACGATATCGACCCCGCCGAAGTGCTCCGCGATGCGGTCGAAGGCGGCGCGCACTGCCGAGGGATCGGTCACATCGGCCGAGACGGCGAGCCCGCCGAGCTTTTTCGCCGCGTCCTCGACGCCGGCGCCGTCACGGTCGACGAGCGCGATCTCGGCGCCGGCATTCTTGAGGGCGCGCGCGGTGGCGAGGCCGATCGTGCCGGCCCCGCCGGTGATCAGCGCGATTTGCCCGGCGAGTGGCTTTTCGACCGCGCTGCCGAGTTTCGCCTGTTCGAGCGACCAGTATTCCATCTCGAACAGCTCGGCTTCGCTCAGCGACTCGAAGGTGCCGACCGCCTCGGCGTCGGTCACCGTCGCGGCCCAGGATTCGGCCAGATCGGCGACGACCGCCGCGTCCCGCGCGCTGCGCCCAAGCCCGTATAGGCCGAGCCCCGGAACCAGGATCACCCGCGGCATCGGATCGAGCTCGCGCTTCTTCGCTACCGAGGCCGCGTTGTGGCGCGCGAAATAGGCGTGGTACTCGGCGACGAAATGCCCGACCGCTTGGCGCATTGCGGTCGCGAATTCGTCGAGATGGCCGCGCTCGGGCGGCGGCACGATCAGGGGATAGTTCTTGGTGCGGATCGTGTGGTCCGGGGTGGCGACCCCGGCCAGTCCATAGCGCGATAATTCGGCGCCGTTGACGAAATTGCGGATTGCCGGCCCGCCGCGAAAATCCAGGACGAAGCGCTTGTAGTTTCCGGGCACCGCTGGGTCGGGAAGCGCGCAGGCGCCGCGCAGAACCGGCGCGATCTCCGCCGCGCCGGCCAGGGCGGCGGGCAGCGTCGCCGGGACGAACACGCTGCTGCGGCCGCGCGCGAGGCGCTCTTCGGCCAGGCCGACGATCGCGATCATCCGCTCGTAGGCCTCGCGCGCATGATCGCCAAAGCTGAAGACGCCATGCTTTATCAATACGAGGCCCTCGACCGCGGGATCGGCCTCGAAGATTTCGGCCGCCGCTTTGGCGAGCAGGAAGCCCGGCATGATGAAGGGCACGATCCCGACCCGCTTCCCATAAAGATCGGCGCAGCGCTCGGCCGCGTCGGGCTGGTCGGCGAGGCTCAACACCGACGTTGCGTGGGTGTGGTCGACGAATTTGTGCGGCAGAAAGGCGTGCAACAACGTCTCGACCGACGGGTTGGGCGCGCCCGGATCGATCAGGCTGGCGCGCTGGATGCGCACCATGTCTTCGTCGGACAAGGCATCACGCGCCCGCAATTTCTGGATCGGTGCGAGACGCACCGCGGGAAGACCCGGCGGCTCGATGTCAGCCATGTCCCAGCCGCTGCCCTTGACGCACAAGACCAGGGCGGGGTCGCCGAGCAGATCGGGCAGCACGGTCTTGACCGAGGTATTGCCGCCGCCATGCAGCACGAGGCGCGGATCGCCGCCCAACAGGCGCGAGGTATAAACGCGCAACGCCAGATCGCGCCCGACGCGCGCCTCGCCATAGCGCGCGACCATCGCCTCGGCATCGCCGTCCGACCACAGGCTAAGCATGGGTCAGTCCTTCTCGGTTAGAGCCCGGACGTTCTTATAGCACCGCCGCAGCGATGCCCCCATCGCCCGCTGTTTTCGCTGATATCTACAAGAAAAATACAGCGAGGGCGCGCTTCCATCTTGCGAACATTCCGCTCGACCTGCATCTGCAGAGATTAGCAGGTGTCCGTATCTTCGAACCCGACCTCAACGCACAGGGTACGATACGAATGTGGCAATTTTAGCGGCGTCGTAGCCGCAATCGCCGCTCAGTGCGGCGCGTCGCGCGGCGGGCGGGCTGCCTCCAGGCCGGCGGGGTCGCCGACCACGGCAAAGCTCAGCCTCGCCGGATCGAACAGGCGCCGCGCCACCGCGCGCGCCTCGGCCAGGGTGACGCCACCGATCAATGCCGCGCGGCGCTCGAGGTAATCGATGCCGAGCTTGTCGGTTTGCATCTGGACGAGAACCGCGGCGATGTGCTGGGTCGAATCAAGGCCGAGCGGAAACGAGCCGGCCAGATAGGTCTGGGCGTCGCGCAATTCGGCTTCAGTCGGGCCATCCTCGCGCATGCGCTGCCATTCGGCGCGGATCAGCCCGATCGACTCGGCGACCCGGGCGTTTTCGGTGGCGATGCTGCCGATGATCAGCCCGGCATGGCGATACGGCACCAGCGAGGTTGAAACGCCATAGGCAAGTCCGCGCTTTTCGCGGATCTCCTTCATCAGGCGCCCGCGAAAACCGCCGCCGCCGATGATGTCGTTGAGGATCAGCGCGGCGTACCATTGCGGGTCGTCGCGCTTCGGCCCGGCCTGGCCAAAGCTGACCGCGCTTTGCGGCACCGGCGTGCGCCGGACGACCAACGCCCCGGCGTCGCCCGGGCTTGCCTCGGGGATATCCGGACCGGCGTCGCCGGGCTGGTCGCCGGGCGGCAGGCCGCCGAACACAAGCTCGATCAGCCCGGCGAGCTCCGCCGCGGTGATGTCACCGACCGCACCGATGACCAGACCCTTGCGACGGACATGGCGGGCGACGAACTCGCCAAGATCGGCCCGCGTGATCGCCGCCACGCTCGCCGCGGTGCCGGCGCGGTCCTTGCCATAGGGATGGTCCTCGAAGGCGTCGCGCATCCACAGCCGACCGGCGAGGGTGCGCGGGTTGTGCGCCTGCCGGGCCAGCATCGCGATCGTCTCGGCGCGGATGCGCTCGACCGCATCGTCGGCGAAGCGCGGTTCGTTGAGCGCCAGACGCAACAGATCGGCCGTCCCCGCCAGATTGCGCTTCAGCATCCTCAGGCTGCCGCCAAATTCGTCGTGCCCGGCGGCAAAACGCAACTCGCCGGCGAGATCGTCGAGCCGGCGGTGATAGGCGATGCTGTCGTAAGGTCCGGCTCCTTCGTCGAGGAGCGCCGCGGCCATCGAAGCGGTGCCCTCCCTGCCCGGCCGGTCAAGCGCCGCGCCCCCGGGGAAAGCGAAGCGCAGGGTCACGACCGGGATCGAATGGTCCTCGACGAGCCAGGCCTCGATCCCGCCGGCGCCGGTCACCCGCTCGATCGACATCGCCGCGGCGCGCGACATCGACGGCGCCGCGAGCAGCGCCGCGACGATCAGGATGAGCGCGCCCGCGAGGCGGTTCATCAGGGGGCGGTTCATGAGGGGGCGGTTCATGAGGTACGCTCGGGCAAGAGGATCCCGGTTGCCGAATTGCGCTCAACTAGGACGGCGCGGGCGGCGGCCTCGATCTCGGCTGACGTGACCGCGCCGATGCGCTCCGGCCAGGCGGCGACATCATCGAGGCTCTGGCCGATCGCCAGCGCGGCGCCGACGATGTTGGCCGGGCCGGCAAGGCTGTCATGCGCGTAGATCGCCGCCGCCTGCATGCGTTCTTCCGCCCGCCGCACTTCATCGGCATCGACGCCGCGCTCGACAAGGCGATGCAGCTGCGCATCGACCGCGGCTTCGAGATCGGCGACGGCAACGCCGGCTTTCGGCGCCGCGGAAATCCCGAAGGTCGTCAGGCCGATCGCATTCGCCGCGTAATGGGCGCTCGCCGACAGCGCTACCCCATCCTTGAGCACGAGGGCCTCATAGAGCCGCGAACCCGCACCGCCGCCGAGGATCTCGGCCAGAACCTGGAGCGCGTAGGCGTGCTGCACCGCGCCGGCGCGATAGCTCGGCGCCAGATAAAGCCGCCGCAGGCTCGGCTGCGCGACGCGAGCGCTCTTCATCTCGAGCCGGATGGCGGCGCGATGCTCCGGTTCGTCGAGCCGGACCCGCGCCGGGAGCGGCCGCGCTGGGAGCGGCCCGAAATGCGTCTCGGCGAGCCGGCGCACCTCGGCTGTGTCGGTATCTCCCGCGACGATCAGGATCGCGTTGTTGGGCATGTACCAGTCGCGATAGAAGGCGAGCGCATCTTCGGTGCCGAGCCGCCGGATCTCGGCTTCCCAGCCGATCGTCGGGACCCGATAGGAGGCGTTGAGAAACAGGCTTGCCAGCAGCTGCTCGCGCAACAGCGCGGCCGGGTCGTTATCGATGCGCGTGCGGCGCTCTTCAAGCACGACATCGCGCTCGGGCAGAACCACGCCGTCGTCGAGCGCGAGCCCGGTCATGCGATCGGCTTCGAGTTGCATGACCAGGGGAAGCCGGTCGCGCGCCACGGTCTCGTGGTAGCCGGTGTAGTCGTCGGTCGTGAAGGCGTTGTGGCGCCCCCCGCCTTGCGCGATCAGCGCGCTGAAGGCGCCGGGCGGATGCGCCTTGGTGCCCTTGAACATCAAATGTTCGAGAAAATGGGCGATGCCTGATTTGCCGCGCGGGTCGTCGGCGGCGCCGGTCTTGTACCAGACCATCTGGGTGACCGCGGGGACCCGATGGTTCGGCAGCACGACGATCTGAAGCCCGTTCGCCAGGGTAAAGCCTTCGGCGCCGAATTGTTGTGCCCGAGCGGGCGACACCGATTCCGCGACGCCGAGCAGCAGCACGAGAAACAGCCCAAACCGTCCCGGCCGGGGGCCGCCGCTGCGATCGCGGAGTCCGCTCAATAGACATCCTTGAGGGGGGTGGTTTGGCGCTGTTCGACCGCACCGCCCGGGGCATTGTCATTAGCGCCAAGCAGCTTGGCGGCGAGGCTTTGCTCGCCAACCTGCCGGCTGGTATCGGGCTGCGGACCGCCGGCACCGCCCGCGGGGATTCTCAAGCCGGCGGTCGCCTGCTTGCCCGGCTCGCCGGGCCCGGCGGTGTCGATGACCCGGCGCGCCCGGTCGGCGGCGGTGACCTCCTGCGGGCGCGGCGCCCCGGGCTGCGGCGGACGCAGGTCGAACTCGGGCGGGATGGTCAACGGCGCGCGCGACTCGACGGCAAATTCATCGGGCCCGACCCGGTCAATGCCAATCGCTCGCCGCAGATCGGTACAGCCCGGCAGCAGCAGGCTCAGCGAGACACAAGCAACCGCAAAAAGATGGGTGCGATGCCGAGCAACAGCGGCCCGATCATGACCGATCATGGCGAAAGATCTTCCCTCCCCTTTGCTTGCGGCGTCGCGCGCCGCGACAGCATGCCGTCAAGCAACATCGCCGCCACCCCGAGGCAAATCGCGCTGTCGGCAAGATTGAATGCCGGCCAATACCATGAGCCGGCATGAAAATAAAGGAAGTCGATGACCGCGCCGAAGCGCAGCCGATCGACGACATTGCCGATCGCGCCGCCGATGACCAGGCCGATCGCGACGGCCAGAAAGCTTGCGCGAACCCGGCTGAGCCAGAACACCAGGACGAGGATGATCAGCGCGGCGGCAAGCGAGAAAATCAGCGCATTGATGCCGGTGCGGTTGAAGAGGCCAAAGCTGACTCCGGGATTGCAGGTCAGCACGATGTCGAGAAATGAGCTGACCGCGACGCGATGGACGGCGCAGCCGGGCTCGCCGAAAAACGCCAGCACCATCGCCTTGCTCGCCTGGTCGAGCACGGCGGCCGCCGCCGCCACGGCGAGCCCGCGCCCGAGCATCACCCGGCGACCAGCGGTTTGTCGGAAGCACCTTGGGTCGGGATGGCGCCGCGGTCGAGGATTTCCGCGCAGCGCCGGCAGAGATCGTCGTGACCGGGGACATCGCCGATTTCGGGCAGCACCCGCCAGCAGCGCTCGCAGCGCGTGCCGGACGCCGGCACCACGACAACCCCGATCCCGGCGACATCGGGCAGGGTGAACGAAGCTGCGGGCGGCGCTCCGGCCGTGACCGTCCCGGCTGAAACGATGCAGAGCTCGGCGAGATCGACGTCACGCAACGCCGCGAGGAGCCGCTTGGGCACAAACAATTCGACCGCAGCCTGCAGGCTGGAGCCGATGCGCTTGGCCGCACGCTCGACCTCGATCGCACCGGTCACGACCCGGCGCAGATCGCGCAATTCGGCCCAGCGCGCTCCCAGCGCCGGGTCATGCCAGGCGCCCGGCACCTCGGGGAACAATTCGAGATGGATGCTGCGCCCAGGGACATCGCCGTGACGGGCGAGCCACGCTTCCTCGGTGGTGAAGCACAGGATCGGCGCGAGCCAGCGCACCAGACAGTCGAAGGTCCGGTCGAGCACCGTCCGGGCCGCGCGCCGCCTCAGATCGTCGACGCCGTCGCAGTACAGCCGGTCCTTGCGGATGTCGAAATAGAACGCCGATAGATCCACCGCGCAGAAATTATGCAGCGCGGTGAACATCGTGTGGAAATCGTAGGCGTCGATCGCGCTGCGCACCACCTGGTCGAGTTCGGCGAGGCGGTGCAGCACCCAGCGCTCCAGCTCCGGCATCGCTTCCGGGCCGACCGCTTCGGCCGGCGAGAAGCCGGCGAGCGCGCCCAGCAGATAGCGCAGCGTGTTGCGCAGCCGGCGATAGGCGTCGCCCATGTGCTTCAGGATCTCGGGGCCGATCCGCAAATCTTCGCCGTAATCCGAGGCGACGACCCACAACCGCAGGATGTCGGCGCCGCTTTGCTGCATCACATCCTGCGGCGCGATCACGTTGCCCAATGATTTCGACATCTTGCGCCCCTCCTCGTCGAGCACGAACCCGTGCGTCAGCACGGCTTCGTAGGGCGCGCGCCCGCGGGTGCCGCAGGATTCCAGGAGCGAAGAATGGAACCAGCCGCGATGCTGGTCGGAGCCTTCGAGATAGAGCGAGGCCGGCCATTTGAGCTCGGGTCGCTGTTCGAGAACAAAAGCGTGGGTCGAGCCGGAATCGAACCACACCTCGATGATGTCGGTGACCTTGTCCCACTCCGCCGCATCGTAGGCGTTGCCGAGAAAGACGGTCGGGTCGGTGGTGTACCAGGAATCGGCGCCAGCCTCTTCGACCGCCGCGGCGACCCGCTCGACGACGGCGCCGTCGCGCAGCGGCTCGCCGGTCTTCTTGTTGACGAAGACCGGGATCGGCACGCCCCAGGCGCGCTGGCGCGATACGCACCAATCGGGCCGGCTCTCGACCATCGCGCCGATGCGGTTCTTGCCCTGCGGCGGGATCCAGCGCGTCTCCTCGATCGCCTTCAGTGCCTTCCGGCGCAGATCGTTCGCCGCCATGCTGATGAACCATTGCGGCGTGTTGCGGAAAATCAGCGGGGCTTTCGAGCGCCAGGAATGCGGGTAGGAATGAACGAGGGTGCCGCGCGCCAGGAGGCCGCCCGCCGCCTCGACCGCCGCGATTACCGATGCATCGGCGTCGCCCGGCTTGCCGTCCGGGCGGTAGACCGAGCGCCCGGCAAAGAGCGGCACTTGCGGCAGATAGACCCCGTCCGGCCCGACCGTTTCGGGCACCGCCAGATGGTTTGCCTGGCCGAGTTCCCAGTCGTCGGCGCCGTGGCCGGGCGCGACGTGAACCAGGCCGGTGCCCTGGTCGGCCTCGACAAAACCTGCCGCCAAAAGCGGCACGGCGAAATCATAGCCCTTCCCCGAGAGCGGGTGCCGGCAGACGGTGCCGGCGAGCGCGGCGCCGGGCAGGACATGAAGTACGGTGTGCCGTTCGATCGATGCGCGCTGACACAGATCGTCGATCAACGGCAGCGCAACCAGGAGCTTCTCGCCGAGGTTGTCGTCACCCCGATAGGGTATCGCCCGGCTCTCCGCCGCGACCTGATCGACCTGTATGAGCGCATATTCAAGCTCAGGGTTGAACGCGATCGCGCGGTTGCCCGGCAGGGTCCACGGGGTCGTCGTCCAGATCACCGCGGCGGCGCCGCTGAGCAGCGGCAAACTCGGGTGCACGACTGGAAAGCGCACCCAGACCGTGTTCGAGCGATGGTCGTGGTACTCGACCTCCGCCTCGGCGAGCGCGGTCTGCTCGACGATCGACCACAGGACCGGCTTGGCGCCCTTGTAGAGCCCGCCATTGACGAGGAACTTGCCGATCTCGCGCACGATCTGCGCCTCGGCCGCGAAGCTCATCGTCAGATAGGGGTTGTCCCAATCGCCGATGACGCCGAGGCGCTCGAACTGCTCCTTCTGCCGCTCCACCCAATAGGCCGCGAAATCGCGGCATTCCTGGCGGAACTGGGCGATCGGCACGCTGTCCTTCGACTGCTTCCGGGCGCGGTATTTCTCCTCGACGATCCATTCGATCGGCAGGCCGTGGCAATCCCAGCCCGGTACATAGGGCGCGTCCTTGCCGAGCATCTGCTGGGCGCGGTTGACGACGTCCTTCAAAATCTTGTTCAGCGCGTGGCCGAGATGGAGGTCGCCATTGGCATAGGGCGGCCCGTCATGCAGCACGAATTTTTCGCGGCCGCGCGACGCCTCGCGCAGCTTTTGGTAGAGGCCCATCGCCTGCCAGCGCTGGACGAGCGTCGGCTCGAGCACCGGCAAGCCGCCGCGCATCGGAAACTCGGTCTTAGGCAGGAAAACGGTCGGACGATAATCCGTCGGCATGGCAAGCCCCGGAGTGAATGCAAAAAAACGCGAAACGTCCCGATCCTCAGCCGAGGATCGGGCCGGTAATTCGCAGCATCCACCTGCTTCTCGCCAGCATGGCGCAGATATAGCAGCGGCGAGGGGTGAATTCGAGGGTGTTGTTCGGATGCACTCCCGTCCACCGGCTTACAATCGATCCGGCCAGCGCTGCCGGGCGTGCAGAACTCGGGCGATCTCGATCGTTTCGCCGCGAAGCCTATAGGGGACAAGATATGGCGTCCGGCCGATGACGAGCTCATTGGTTCCAATGATCCGGCCCGGCCGCCCGATTCGCGGAAACTGTAGCAAGGTGGCGACGCCGGCCAGGATCAGCTGAACTTGTCGGTCCGCCGCGCGAGGGTTATCGGCGGCGATGAATTCACGAACGGCCGCAAGGTCCCGGAGCGCGGCAGCGGTCCAGACTATTCGCATTCAGGCATGGGGCGTTCGTCGGAGCGGCCCCACGATTCGACCCAGGCGACGACATCCTCATGCGGCACCACCCGCCCGGCATCGGCGTCTCGCAAGCCTTCTTCGATCGCCGCGAACTGCCAGAGCCTCGCCCCGGCGACAAGGAACATCGTGAACG
>CAYMRQ010000080.1:0-7278 GCA_964392845.1 uncultured Rhizobium sp. | reverse complement strand
ATCGCGAAGCCGCCGCTGGTGTTGACGTTGTTGTCTTTGAGAGCGTGCTCGACCACCCATGATTTGGGGCGATCGAGACGAGCGGCCACCGTCGACAGCTTGTCACCCAGTTCGCGATCCACGCGGACGCTGATCGAGGTCTTCGCCATAGCCTGCTGCTCTCCCGTTCAATCCGGAGCGAATCCCGCCAAAATCACCCGCGCCGTGGCGGCGTCTTCGGCGATCTGCGCTTTCAGCGCGTCGAGCCCGGCGAATTTGCGTTCGCGGCGGATGAACTCGACGAGCGAGATCCGCAGGTGGCGGCCGTAGAGATCGGCGTCGATGTCGAAGAGATGGGCTTCGAGGCGGGGTTCGAGGCCGCCAACGGTCGGGCGCAAGCCGATATTGGCGACGCCGTCGATCGCGCGCCCGGCGAACGCGTCATCCGGGCCGTCCCCAGAAACGCGCACGGCATAGACCCCGAAGGCGGGGCGCAAATTCTCGCCGAGGCTGACGTTGACCGTGGGGAATCCGATCGTGCGGCCGCGCCGGTCGCCGACCATGACGCGCCCGTCGATCTCCCAGCAGCGGCCGAGCTGGGCGGCCGCCTCGCGCGGCTTGCCGGCCTTCAGCAGCTCGCGGATATGGGTCGCGGAATACGCGGCCGCGTCGGGGCCGCACGGCGGCTCGATCACCGTGAGGCCAAAGCCGTATTCGGCCCCGGCTGCGCGCAGCATCTCGGGCGTGCCGCGGCGGCGGTTGCCAAAGGTGCAATCATGCCCGACGACGATATGGGTGACGCCGATCGCCCCCACGAGCACCTCCTCGACAAAGGATTCGGCGCTCTTCCTGGCAAACGCGAGGTCGAAATGCTGGACAAACAGGAGATCGACGCCAAGCCGCGCGATCTCGCGCTCCTTGACCCGGAACGGGGTCAGCCGGAACGGCTCGCCTCCGGGCATGAAGACGCTGCGCGGATGCGGCTCGAAGGTCAGGACCGCAGCGGGCACGCCAGCCGCGCGGGCGCGGTCGCGGGCCTCGCCGATCAGCGCGGCATGGCCCTGATGCAACCCGTCGAAATTGCCCATCGCCAGCACCGCGCCGCGCGGATGGCTCGATCCGGAACCGGGATGTCGGACGATGCGGAGCACGGCTGGATTTATCGCCAAAATTCGCGAAACTGTTGCCAGACTGTTGACCGGGGCGAAAATAGCCGGTGGCGTCGCCGAGCGATAGCCTCAGCGCCATCGGCGACGGGAGAATACAAGGTGGAAGACGCGGCGGCGCCGTTGCGCGAGGCGTGGTACTACGCGGCGCCGGGCCGCAAGGTGGGGCGCGGCGGCATGCTCGCCCGCACGATGCTCGGCGAGCCTGTGCTGATCGGCCGCGACCGCGAGGGCGGCGTGTTCGCGCTGCGCGACATCTGCCCGCACCGCGCCATGCCGCTCTCCTTCGGCGGCTTTGACGGCAGCGAGATCGAGTGCTGCTATCATGGCTGGCGCTTCGCCACCGACGGGCATTGCACCCATATCCCCTCGCTGGTTGAGGGCCAATCCTTCGATCTCGCCCGCGTCGCGGTCGCCCGCTATCCGGCGCGCGAGGTGCAGGGCAACATCTGGGTCTTCTTCGGCAGCGACCCGAGCGCGGCGCCCGATATCCCGGTACTCGACATCCCGGTGCTGGAGGGCTTCGCCGAATCGGCGGCGCCTGATCTCGTCGAGACCATGCGCTTCGCTGCGGCGATCGACCACGCCGTCGTCGGGCTGATGGACCCGGCGCACGGTCCCTTCGTCCATGCCGCCTGGTGGTGGCGCTCGCGCCGCTCGGTGCATGACAAGATGAAGGCGTTCGAGCCCTCGCCCTACGGGTTCACGATGAGCCGGCACGCCCCGTCGAGCAACTCGCGGGCCTACCTGCTGCTCGGCGGGGAGCCCGAGACCGAGATCCTATTCCGGCTGCCGAGCGTGCGGATCGAGCAGATCCGCACCGGCCGCTACGCGGTCGCCAATTTGACCGCGTTGACCCCGGTCGATGACAACACGACCGAGGTCAACCACTGCACCTACTGGACGGCACCATGGCTCTCCGTGCTGAAGCCGCTGCTGCGTCCCTATGTGCGCGCCTTTCTGCGCCAGGACCGCGACATCATGCAGCGCCAGCAGCAGGGATTGCGCTTCGCGCCGCCGCTGGCGCTGATCGACGATGGCGATACCCAGGCGCGCTGGTATTACCGGCTGAAACAGGAATACCGCCGCGCCCGCGCCGAGGGACGGCCCTTCGCCAACCCGGTCGAGCCGCGTACCCTGCGCTGGCGCAGCTGAGAGTCGAGGAGAGAAAGCCGTGACCGATGCGATCGAGCGCGCGCTCGGCGAGATCAATTTCGGCCCCGACGGGCTGGTTCCCGCGATCGCCCAGCAGCACGACACCGGCGAAGTGCTGATGATGGCGTGGATGAACCGCGAGGCGGTCCGCCTGACTCTGGCCGAGGGCCGGGCGTGTTATTGGTCGCGCGCGCGCCAGGCGCTGTGGCGCAAGGGCGAGACCTCCGGGCAGATCCAGCACCTCCATGAGCTGCGCCTCGATTGCGACGGCGATGCGGTGCTGCTCCTGGTCGATCAGCACGGCGTCGCCTGCCATACCGGGCGGCGCAGCTGTTTCTTCCGGGCCTGGCGCGGCGCCGAATGGGCGGTCATCGCCGAGCCCGAAATCGCCCCCGAGTTGCTGTACCCGAAGCCGGCGGATCGGTAGGGCGCCGATCAGTAGGGCGGCGGGCAGGACAGCCTCGCCTGCACCCGGCCGAGCAGTTCCGGGTCGCGCGGCCGGTTGGCGCAGCGCGAATTGTATTCGTTGACCCGCGAATTGTAGCGCTCGATCGCACGGCTCAGATCGCCGGTCGCCAGGCTCGTCGAGCGCCGGAAGGCGGCATCGCGCTGTTCGAGCAGCTGACGGAACCGCGCAACCGATTGCGGATTGTCGACATCGATGCGGGCGCGCGCGCTTTTCAGCTGGGCATCGAGCCGCGTCAACTCGTCCTGAACCGAATCGTAGGAGCGCTGCTTTGCCGTCATATCGGCGCTCAGCGCAGCGACCGCCTGCCCGAGGCACAGGCAGGCGGCGATCTCGGTTGCTTCCGCAGAGGCGGGCCGGGCAGGAGCGGCCGATAGCGGCGGTGGCGGTGGATAAAGCGGCGCTTGCGCCACCGCCGGGGCTGCCGCGGCGACAGCCGCAACACCGGCCCAAAGCACCGCCGCCCGATACCGCGTCGCCGATCGCATGCCCATCTCCCCTGCTGCCCGCGCGGCGCGATCGCGCGGCGCTTCAGAGACTAGGACAACCGGCCGGCAAGTTCTATGGCGCGGGCGGGCTTGCGCTCTATGTGCGTCCAAGAGGGTCGCGGCGGCCTCACCGCGCCATGATCACCGGGATCTTTGCCTCCATGATGATGTGGCGGGTGGCGCCGCCAAAGATCATCTGCCGCAGGCGGCTTCGCGTATAGGCGCCCTTGAGCATCAGATCGGCGCCGGCCGCCATCGCCTCTTTGAGAAACGATTCGCCCTGCGGCTTCTGCCGGCCGACCGCACTGCGCAGGCTGACGCTGAGGCCGTGGCCTTCGAGGCTGCGGACCAGCTCCTCGCCGCTGGGGCCGGGATCGGGCATGTCCGGCGGGGCGGCGGCGACGACCACCACCTGACGCGCCTGCTTGAGCAGCGGCATGGCAAGCGCGACGGTCACCGCGGTCTCGGTGCTGCCGTTCCAGGCGACGGCAATCGTGTCGCCGAGATGCGACCCGATTGCCTTTGGCACCATCAACACCGGGCGGCCGCTTTCGAACAGCGCGTCCTCGAGCGTCGCCTCGGCGATCGAGGCGAGCTTTTCCGGCTGCTCGACCAGGATCAGATCGAAAACCCGGCCGCTCATCCCGACGATCGCGTTCTGCCGGCCGTCCTCCTCGCGCCAGGAGGCGCTCGGGCCGACATAGCCCGGCGCCGGCGATCCCATCGGCACGCCGTGCGCGGTCATGAAGTCGCCGAACAGACCGCGCGCCTGATCGCGCCGCTCGTGACCTTCGCGTTCGAGCGTGCGATCGACTTCGGAGGAAATCGAAAACCCCATTTCGCCGCCGAAGACGACGGCATATTCGGTGGTCAGGCTGTGCAGCCCGACGATGTGGCTGTCGAACCGGCGGGCGACCATCAGCGCCGCTTCGAGAACCGGTCCGGCATTGCCGTCGCCGATCACGGCCAGCAGATTCTTCATGGCTCCCACCCTGCTCCGGTGTACCCGCACGATCGCGGCGCACGGCTTTTACGCGATGATATAGGATTGCACCGCCGATTGCGATAGCGCGCCCACGGTTCGACAATTTCTCGACGCCCCGACGCCCCCCGACTA
Source organism: uncultured Rhizobium sp. (assembly GCA_964392845.1). Taxonomy (GTDB): domain Bacteria; phylum Pseudomonadota; class Alphaproteobacteria; order ATCC43930; family CGMCC-115725; genus DATARH01. The sequence continues at coordinate 2,907 of CAYMRQ010000080.1, read as the reverse complement.
CACTCGCGCGCCGCTTCTCTCGCCCGGACCATCACCTGATGAACCGCAGGACCCGATGAGCCGCAAGACCTGGGCATTTCTTGCCGCCGCCACCCTGTTGGGCGTCGCGCTGGCGCTGCCGCACGCCGCCGCTGCCCAGACCGTCGCTTTCGGCACCGATTGGAAAGCCGAAGCCGAGCACGGCGGCTTCTATCAGGCGATCGCCACCGGCATCTACAAGCGCTATGGCCTCGACGTGAGCTTGCGGCCAGGCGGTCCGCAGGTCAATCACGCCCAGCTGCTGGCCGCCGGCGTGCTCGACTTCAACATCGCGTCGAATTCGTTCGTGCCGCTCAATTTCGTGGCCGAGAAGATCCCGATGGTCGCGGTCGCAGCCTTCTTCCAGAAGGACCCCTCGGTGCTGATCGCCCATCCCGGCCAGGGCGGCGACAGCCTTGCCGCGTTGAAGGGCAGGCCGATCATGATCAGCGGCGACACCCGCGTCACCAGCTGGCTCTTCCTCAAGCAGAAATTCGGCTACACCGACGATCAGATCCGGCCCTACGGCTTCAGCGTGGCGCCGTTTCTCGCCGACAAGAAGGCGATCCAGCAGGGCTATCTGACCAGCGAGCCGTTCACGATCGAGAAGGCCCTGGGCGAGAAGGAGGGCGTGAAGCCGGTCGTGCTGCTGCTCGCCGATGCCGGTTACGGCAGCTATGGCGCGCTGATCGAAACCTCGGAAAAGCTCGTCCGCGACAAGCCCGACCTCGTGCAGCGCTTTGTCGACGCCAGCATCGAGGGCTGGTACAGCTATCTCCAGGGCGATCCCGCGCCGGGCAACGCGCTGATCAAGCACGACAATCCCGAGATGACCGATGCCCTCATAGCTTATGGCATGGCAAAGATGAAAGAGTACGGGATCGTCGACAGCGGTGAGGCAAAGGCGAACGGCATCGGCGCGATGAGCGAGGCGCGCTGGCGCGATTTCTTCGACACGATGACCAAGGCCGGGCTCTATCCCGCCGACATGGATTTCCGCCGCGCCTTCACCGGGCAATTCGTCAATAAAAAGGTCGGGATGCTCCCGGAGTCCAAGTGAACCAACTTGTGATTTCTGACCCTCGCCAGTCTATCCGCGCGAGCAAGGCCGGTTGCCGATTTGATTCCTAATAAAAGCAGAAATCCCCCTTGCCCGGGCTTGTCCCGGGTATCCACGTCTTGGCCGGGCGGTGTCGCGGCTTTAGAAGACGTGGGTGCCCGGGACAAGCCCGGGCAAGGGGAGTTTTCTGGAACCGATTGAGTGCGAACCGGCCAACTCGGCGCGGTGGCGGCCGGCATACAGCCGGTCGTCGTGCTGCGGGAGGTGACCAAACGCTTCGCCTCGGGCCTGGAAGCACTCGCCGGGGTCGATCTCGCCATCGAGCGCGGCGAGTTCTTGAGCCTCCTCGGGCCGTCGGGCTGCGGCAAGAGCACGCTGTTGCGCATCGTCGCCGGCCTCAGCGAACCGACCGGCGGCAGCTGCCGGCTGCATCTCGCCGGCCAGTCGGAGAATACCATCCCCGCCGGGCGTATCGGCTTTGTGTTCCAGGATCCGACGCTGATGCCGTGGAGCACGGTCGCGGCCAATGTCGAGCTGCCGTTTCGCATCGCCAGGCGGGGCCGCATCGCCGGGCGGGTCCGCGCGGCCGAGCGGGACCGGGTCGCCGCGGCGCTCTCCGCCGTTGGCCTCGCCGGTTTCGAGCGTTCCTACCCGCACCAGCTCTCGGGCGGGATGCGGATGCGGGTGTCGATCGCCCGCGCGCTGGTCACCGGTCCCGACCTCCTGCTGCTCGACGAACCCTTCGCCGCGCTCGACGAGATCACCCGGCTCGCCCTCAACGACGATCTGCTGCGGCTCTGGGAGGCGCATCGGCCGACCATCCTGTTTGTGACCCATAGCGTCTTCGAGTCGGTCTACCTGTCGACCCGCATCGCGCTGATGGCGCCGCGCCCCGGACGGATCGTCGCCGATCTGCCGGTCAGCCTGATGCAGCCGCGCGATCGCACGCTGCGCACCACCCCGGGCTACGCTGCGATGTGCGAAACCGTATCGGCCGCGCTCGCTCACGCGATGACACCCCCACCCTTCCCTCCCCCGCAAGCGGGGGAGGGTTAGGGAGGGGACCGGGAGGCAGAGCCATGAGGCTCGGCCAGCGCGCGGCGCGGCTCTTCGCCCCGATCGCCATCGGCGTAGTGTTTCTCGCGGCGTGGGAAAGCGTCGTGCGCATCGAGGAGATCCCGCCCTACATCCTGCCGGCGCCGAGCGCGGTCGCGGGCAGCCTGTGGGTCGACGGGCCGAGCCTTTTCGGGTCGCTCCTGGTGACCCTGCGCATTACCCTGGCGGCCCTCGCCGCCGCGGCGTTCTTCGGCAGCGCGATCGCGCTCCTGTTCGCGCGCTCGCGGATCATCGAGCTGAGCCTCTTCCCCTATGCGGTGATCCTGCAGGTGACGCCCATCGTCGCGATCGCGCCCTTGATCATCATCTGGGTGCGCGAGCCGTTTCTCGCGCTCCTGGTCTGCGCCTGGATCGTCGCGTTTTTCCCGATCGTCTCGAACACCACGGTCGGGCTCAACAGCGCCGACCGCAACCTCCTGGCGCTGTTTCGCCTCTATGGCGCCTCGCCGGGCCAGGTGTTGCTGTATCTGCGGCTGCCGACCGCGTTGCCGTATTTTCTCGCCGGCCTCAGGATCAGCGGCGGCCTGGCCCTCATCGGCGCGGTGGTCGCCGAATTCGTCGCCGGCACCGGCGGCGCCGAAACCGGGCTCGCCTTCCGCATTCTCGAAGCCGGCTATCGCCTGGCGATCCCGCGCCTCTTCGCGGCGTTGTTTCTGTTATCGCTGACCGGGATCGTGATCTACCTGCTGCTCGACCTCTTGTCGCGACTTCTG
>CAYMRQ010000079.1:8200-18880 GCA_964392845.1 uncultured Rhizobium sp. | reverse complement strand
GCCAGGGCGCGGCGCGAGGCGATCGCGCCCTTGGGGATGAATTCGCTCCCGGTGCCGCGAAACCGCGCGATCATGCGGTCGACCAGCGGGTTGTTGGGGGCGCGGTAGATCTGCGCGACATCGATGCCGTATTGCCCGGCGGCGAGCGCGGCGATCTCCCAATTGCCGAGATGCCCGCCAAAGACGATGACCGGCCGACCCGCCGCGATGGCGCGGTCGAGATGCTCGATACCGCTTGTTTCGACCCGCCCATCCGGCGCGAACACCCGAATCCGCCGCAGATGCGGGTATTCCGCCGCGACCCGGCCGAGATTGTCCCACATGCCGCGCAGGACCCGCTCGACCGCCGCCGCGGACAGTTCGGGCAGCGCGGCCGAGAGATTGCGCCGGGCCCGCGTCGAGATGCCGAGCCGGGGTCCGACGTGCCGCGCCAGCGCGCCGCCGAATGCCGAGGCGGTATCGATCGGCAATCCCCGCATCACGGCGAAAAACAGCGCCGCGCCGCACGCCTCGATCCGGTCGCTCCAGGCTATCCGGGGGACCGGCGCGTCAGCTCTGAGCCGCGCTTCGGTCGTGCCCATGGTATCCCTGGGGGGTTCGGTCGAGGATATCGGCGAGAAGCTGTGCCACGGCCGTCGCGTCGTGCCAGCTTATCTCGACCTCGAGTACCCCGATCCCGTTGCGCAATCGTGTGGGAAGGCGCACCCAATCCTTCGCGGTCGTGACGAGATCGGCGCCGGCGCGCTCCGCCTCGCGCCGCAGCCGGCCGATCTCGGCCTCGGCAAAGCGATGATGATCGGGGAACGGGTGCGCCGCGATCAAGGTGGCGCCGACCCTGCGCAGGGTGGTGAAGAATTTTTCCGGATGCCCTATTCCGGCAAAAGCGACGATCTGCGCGCCAGCGAAGCGCTCGCCGTGGACCGGCTCCAGGTCGGCGCGGAAGATCGGGCGTCCCGCCTCGCGCACCCCATCGGGCGCGACGCCGTCGCCGATCAGCACGATCGCGTCGGCCCGGGCGAGGCCCGCCGCGACCGGTTCGCGCAGCGGCCCGGCCGGGATCACCCGGCGGTTGCCAAAGCCGTATTCGGCATCGACGACGATCAGCGAGAGATCCTTCTCGATGCCTGGGTTCTGAAACCCGTCATCGAGCAGGATGGCTCCGGCGCCGGTCGAGACCGCTTGGCGTACCCCGGCGGCGCGGTCGCGTGCCACCCAGCACGGCGCGCGCGCTGCGATCAGGAGTGCCTCGTCGCCGACTACTGCCGCATCGTGCTCTGCCGGATCGACCCGGACCGGGCCGGCGAGGCGGCCGCCATAGCCGCGCGTGACGATGTGCACGGCAACGCCCGTCGCGGCGATCACCCCGGCCAGCGCCAGCACAACCGGAGTTTTCCCCGAGCCGCCGGCGACGAGATTGCCGACGCAGATCACCGGGACCGGGGCGCGGTACGGATGCGCCAGGGCGCGCCGCAACCGCGCTCCGGCGTCCCAGGCGGTACCAAGCGGCGCGAGCAGCCCGCCGACGAGCCCGGCCATCGGCCCACGTCGGTCGTGCCAGAATTCAGGGGCGCGCATCGGCGCGGGCGCGGAGCGGGGCTGCCGCCGTGGTTTCCCCGACCGCTACAGGCGCCAGCGCATCGAGCCAGGGCGCGAACCGGTGCAGCACGGCGTCGAGCGCGCCGCTGCTTGCGGCGGCGATCCGCGCCGCCGCTTGCGCTCGCCGGGCTCGCTCGACCGGGTCGGCGAGCAGAAGCGACACGGCGCCCGCCAGGCTCGCGGCATCGCCGACGGTCAGCGCCGCGCCGGCAGCATCGAGGGCGCCGGCCATCGCCGCGCAATTCGCCATGTCCGGGCCGTGCAGCACGGCGCAGTCGAGCCGCGCCGCTTCGAACGGGTTGTGGCCGCCCTTCCTGACCAGCGAACCGCCAATGAAGGCGATCCCGGCAAGCCGGAAGAACAGCCCGAGTTCGCCGAGCGTATCGGCGAGATAGATGTCGGTGTCGGCAGCGATCGCCTCCTTTGCGCTGCGGCAGGCGACGCGCAAATCCCGCGCGCGCAGCATTTCGGCGATCGCCGGACCGCGCACCGGGTGCCGCGGTGCGACGATCGTCAGGAGGCCGGGGTGGTCGAGCGCGATCCGGAGATGCGCCGCGGCGGCAATCTCCTCTTCGCCGGCATGGGTGCTGGCCGCGAGCCAGACCGGCCGGGCGCCGATCTGCCGGCGCAGCGCGTCGAGCGCCGCCGGGTCGGCGACGAGCGGCGCGGCGGCGGCCTTCAGATCGCCGACGCTCGTCACCGGGCGTGCGCCGAGCCGGCCAAACCGCTCCGCCTGCACCTCGTCCTGGGCAAGGCTGAGAACAAAGGCCCCCAGGACCGGCCGCATCAACCCGGGCAGCATCCGCCAGCGCGCCACCGATCGGGCCGAGAGCCGGGCGTTGGCCAACAGCATCGGCGTGCCGCGGCGGTGCGTCGCCAAAACCAAGTTGGGCCACAGCTCGGATTCGACCCAGATCGCCAGATCGGGATGCCAGTGATCGAGAAAGCGCTCGACCGCGCGCGGCAGATCGACCGGTACGAACTGATGCCGGGCGCGCGGCGGCAGGCGGCCTTGCAGCAGTCGCGCCGCGGCAACCGTCCCAGTGGTTATCAGGATCTCGATTGCCGGCCGTTCGACGAGGATCCGCTCGATCAGTGCCAAGACCGAGCTCGCCTCGCCGACGCTTGCCGCGTGCACCCAAACTAGCGGCGCCGGCGGACGGGAAGCGGCGGCGATGCCGAAGCGCTCGTCGAGGCGCTCGCCATCCTCCTTGCCGCGTCGGCACCGCGCGTTGAGGTATAGCGTCACGACGGGCGCCGCGGCGGCGGTCAGGGTGCGGTAGAGCACGGGCCAGGAATTCATCGTTCGTCGGGATGCCCGGCGGGCGCCATACCAGCCCTCTCCCGCCTCCTCCCTAACCCTCTCCCGCTTTGCCCCCTCCGTAACCCTCCCCCGCTTTGCCCCCTCCCTAACCCTCCCCCGCTTGCGGGGGAGGGTTAGGGAGGGGGCGGGCGACGGAAGAGCGGGGGCAAGTGCGGGAGAGGGGCTATCTGGAGCGGTCGGCTCCGATACCGGCGGCTCATGCCCGACGCGACGGTCAGCCTCGCGCACCATCTCGTTCATCCGGCTTTCAACGAGGAGCCGGGCGCCTTCGAGCCCGGCCGGATCGAGGTCCGGCGCGATCTCGATCGGCTTCCCCCACAGAAAGACGCCGCGGCCGAACGGCAAGGCCAGATGGAAGCGGTCCCAGCTGGCCAGCACGCGGCGGCGGCTGGTGGCGAAGACGATCGGCACGATCGGCACGCCGGCGAGGCGGGCGACATTGATGATCCCGCTGCTTGCCTGCATCGCCGGGCCGCGCGGCCCGTCCGGGGTGATACCGACGCACTCGCCCGCTTCGAGCCGCTTCAGCATCATGCGCAGCGCCGCCGACCCGCCGCGCCGGCTCGATCCGGTGATCGAGTGCACGCCGAAATAGGTAACCGCGTCGGCGATGATCCGCCCATCGCGATGCGCCGAGATCAGCATGTGCATCGGTGCGAGGCGCTGCCAGGCCATCGGGATCATCAACAGGCGCCCGTGCCAGAAGGCGAGAATGAAGCCGCGCCCCTCGTTGTGCAGCCGGCGGGGCACCTCGCTACCCTCCACCGTCCAGCGGTTGGTGGCATAGACCAGTCGGATATAGAGATGGATGATCCAGCACGCCAGAAGGCGCAACCGGAAGCGGCGCAACACGCGCCGCCCCCAGGAGCTCGGAATCTTCATGCCCCATGCGCTTTCATGGCGCCCCGGCGGCATCGGCGGCCGGAGCGAGCTCGCGCTCGGCGGCAAACTGGGTTTCGTAGAGCCGCGCGTAAAGGCCGCTCTTGGCAAGCAGCTGGGCGTGCCTGCCGGTTTCGACGATCTGCCCGCGATCGAGGACGCAGATCAGATCGGCGCCGATGATCGTCGACAGGCGATGGGCGATGACCACCGTCGTGCGCCCGCGCATCAGGCTGCGCAGCGCCGCCTGGACCTGCCGCTCCGACTCGCTGTCGAGCGCCGAGGTCGCTTCGTCGAGCAGGAGGATCGGCGCGTCCTTCAGCATCGCGCGGGCAATCGCGAGGCGCTGGCGCTGGCCGCCCGAGAGGCGGATGCCATGCTCGCCGACCAGCGTGTCGTAGCCCTGCGCCAGTTCGCGGATGAACCGGTCGGCGCCGGCCGCGACCGCCGCCGCCTCGATCTCGGCGTGCGGCGCGCCAAACCTTCCGTAGGCGATGTTGGCACGCACCGTGTCGTCGAACAGGCTGACCTCCTGCGACACCAGCGCAATCGCGCCGCGCAGCGAGGCGAGGGTGACCGAGCCGACCTCCTGGCCGTCGATCGCTATGCTGCCGCCATCGACATCGTAGAATCGCGGGATCAGGTTCAGTACCGTCGATTTGCCGGCCCCCGAAGGGCCCACGAGCGCGACGGTGCTGCCGGCCGGGACGGTAAGCGAAATGCCGTCGAGCGCCACGCTGCCCGGCTGATAGCCGAACCGCACCTCGGCAAACCGCACTTCGCCGCCGGCGATGCGCAGCGGGCGAGCGCCCGGCCGGTCGCGGATCGTCGGCTCGATGTCGAGGATTTCAAAGACGCGCTGCGCCGCGGCCAGCCCCTCCTGCAGCGAGGTATTCAGGATGGCCAGGCTCTTGACCGGCTGATAGGCGAGGAGGAGCGCGGTGATGAACGAGAAAAACGCCCCCGGCGTGCGCGCGCCGCTGATCACCTGGTAGCCGCCATAGAAGATCACCATCGCGATCGCCGCGCCACCGAGCGCCTCCATCATCGGCCCGGCCCGCGAGCGGGTGCGACTGGCGCGATCGACCAGCCGGAAGATGCGCTCGAAGAGGCCCGCAGCACGGCGCTCCTCGTAATCCTCCATGCCATACGCCTTGACGTGACGCGCGCCCTGGAAGGTCTGGCTCAGCAAGGTGGTCAGCTGGCCCATCTCGACCTGGGTGTTGACCGACACCCGCCGCATGCGCCGGCCGATCGCGACGATCGGCCGGATGGCGAGCGGAAATGCGAAAAATGCGACGAGGGCGAGCGCCCAATCCTGGTAGAACATCAAACCGACGAGAAAGACGACCGTCACCGCGTCGCGCCCGATCCCGGTCAGCACATTGCCGGCGGCGCTGCGCAACAGCCACACGTCGTTCATCAGGCGCGAAATCAACTGGCCGCTCGGATGGGCATTGAAATAGGCGAGGTCGGCGCGGATCAGGCGCGCGTAGAGAGCGGTCTGGACATCGGTGATGACGCGCTGGCCGACCCGCGACATCAGCACGGTCTGGGCGTAGTCCGCCATCCCCTTGACCAGCGCGAGCGCGAGCGCGGCGCCGGCCAGCAGCAGCAGCAACGATGAATCGCGGGCGATGAAGATGCGGTCGAGCACCGGCTCCATCAGCCAGGCGCGCACCGCCGTGGCGCCGCCGGCCAGCGCCATGCACAGAAAAGCGAGGGCGATCTTGTACGCATGCCGCCAGATGAAGTCGCGCACCAGCCGGCCTATGAGCACGGACGTGCGTGCCCCGTTTTGCGGAATCCGTGAGTTGTCGCGCATCTGGCTCCCACCGCCAGTGTTAGAGGCGGGCAGGAGGATTGGCAAGGCCGCCGGTTCTGTTACGGGAAGCCGGCGATAGAAGGTGGCGCTTTCCTGGCAATAGGGGGTCTTATTCCTCCTGCGACCCCGGAGGTGTGCATGGCAAAGGTGGAGAAGATTACCGTCGCATTGTCGGAAAGCACCCTGAGCGCTGTCCGCGATGCTGTTGGAAGCGGCGACTATGCAAGCGCTAGCGAGGTCATTCGCGATGCGTTGCGGGACTGGAAGCTGAAGCGCAGGGTCGCGCAAATGGAACTCGACGAGATGCGCCGGCTTGTGCAGGAGGGCGCCGAGAGCGGGCCGGGAATCGATGCCGATCTCGTCTTCGCCCACCTGCGCGCAAAATATGCGGCGATTGCGGAACAGTAGTGGCGCGGCTGGTTTTTTCGCCGCGTGCCAGTGCCGATCTCGAGGAGATTGGCGATTACATCGCCCGCGACAACGCGGCTCGGGCACTCTCGTTTTTGGAAGAATTGCGCGGAAACTGCGTTGCGATTTTAGGAGCACCAGCCGCGTATGCGCCCCGCGAGGACCTCGGCGCCGGGGTCCGCATGGCCGTTCATGGGCGCTATCTGATTCTGTTCCGCGCGGATGCCGATATTGTGCGGGTTGAGCGCATCCTGCACGGTGCATGCCGCTTGCCCCGGCCGATTTAGCTTTGGTAGGGCGGGCGTCACGACCCCGCGACGGTGAGGTCGTCGATGCGCAGGGTCGGCGAATCGGCGCCGGTGCGGAATTCGAGGTCGTTGGCGGCGACCAGCCGGGCGAATATGTCGTTGAGGTTGCCGGCGACCGTCATTTCGCTGACCGGGAAGGCGATCTCGCCATTCTCGATCCAGAACCCGGCGGCGCCGCGGCTGTAGTCGCCGGTGAGGCCGTTGACCCCCATGCCCATCAGCTCGGTCACGAAGAAGCCGCGTCTGATGTCGGCGATCAGTTCAGCCTGGCTCAATGCGCCGGGTTCGATCCAGATGTTGGTCGCGGCAGGCCCGGGCGGTGAGGAGGTGCCGCGCGACGCATGCCCGGTTGATTTGAGGCCGAGCTGGCGCGCCGAGCGCAAATCCATCAGCCAGGTCGTCAGCACCCCTTGGTCGATCAGCGCGCGCCGCCGGTTGGGCAGGCCCTCGGCGTCGAACGGCTTCGAGCGGTGCCCCCTCCGGCGGTGCGGGTCTTCGGTCAGGGTGATCGCCTCGGGGAAGATCCGCTGGCCGAGCTTGTCCTTCAAAAAGCTCGTGCCGCGCGCGATCGACGGTCCGGAGATCGCGCCGAGCAGGTGCGAGATGAAGCTGCGCGCCACCCGCGGATCGAATACGACCGGGACCCGGCCGGTCGGCATCTTGCGGGCGCCGAGCCGCTTGACCGCGCGCTCGCCGGCGCTGCGGCCGATCTCGGCCGGGTCGCGCAGGTCGGCGGCATAGACGGCGCTGGTGAAATCGTAGTCGCGTTCCATCTGGTTGCCGGAGCCGCCGATCACCGAAGCGCTGACCCCGTGACTCGATCCGGCATAGGCGCCGGCAAACCCGTTGGATGCCGCCAGCGCCATGCGCGAGCGCCCCCAGCCGGCTTCCGCGCCCTCGGAGTTGGTGATCCCGCTAACCGCCAGCGCCTCCTCCTCGGCGGCGCTCGCTCGCTCGATCAAGGTCTCGGCGCTCGGCTCCTCGGGGTCGAGCATGTCGAGAACCGGCCAGTCGCGGGTGATCTCGCCGGGATCTGCGAGGCCGCAGAACGGGTCCTCGGGCACCGCGCGCGCCATCGCCAGGGTGCGCTCGACCAGCTCGGCGAGCATCTTTGGCGAGCGGTCGCTCGATGACACGATCGCCTGCCGCTTGCCAACCAGGACACGCAGCCCGAGGTCCTGGCCCTCCGAGCGCTCGAGCTTCTCGGTCTTGCCGAGGCGCCGGGCATGCGACAGCGAGACGCCTTCGAACAGCACGGCATCGGCCGCATCGGCGCCGGCTTTTTTGGCGCGGGCAACCAGATCCTGCAACAGATCGATGTCGTTCGCCGCTTCCTTACTGATTTCCTTGTTGGTCATTTTTGATCCTTTTCAACCACGGAGACACGAAGATCACGAAGGTATTCGGTAGCCAAAATTGGCGTCTCGTGCAAAATGATCACTATTATTTACTATTTCTTCGTGCCCTCCGTGTCTTCGTGGTGATACAAATTTATTTCCAGATCGGCCGGCCGCTGCCGGGCAGCCCGTAATCGGCCCATTTGCGGGTAACCTCGGCGATGATTTCGTCGGTCATGCGGATCGGTCGGCCCCAGGGCCGCTTTGTCTCGGGCGGCAATTTGTTGGTCGCGTCGAGGCCGATCTTGCCGCCGAGCCCGGATTCGGGCGAGGCAAAGTCGAGATAGTCGATCGGCGTGTTCTCGATCAGCGTCACGTCGCGCACCGGGTCCATGCGGGTCGACACCGCCCACATCACATCCTTCCAGTCGCGCACGGCGATGTCGTCATCCACGACAATGACGAACTTCGTGTAGATGAACTGCCGCAGAAACGACCAGATCCCCATCATCACCCGCTTGGCCTGGCCGGGATAGGTCTTGCGGATCGAAACGATGGCGATGCGGTAGGAGCAGCCCTCGGGCGGCAGCCAGAAATCGACGATTTCCGGGAATTGCTGCTGCAACAACGGGACGAACACCTCGTTCAACGCTTCGCCGAGCACCGAAGGCTCGTCGGGCGGCCGGCCGGTGAAGGTCGACAGATAGATCGGGTTCTGCCGCATCGTCATCGCCGACAGGCGAAACACCGGGAACTCTTCGACCGCGTTATAATAGCCGGTGTGGTCGCCGTAAGGGCCTTCGTCGCCCAATTCGTCGAGCGCGACATGGCCTTCGAGCACGATCTCCGCCTCGGCCGGCACCTTGAGCGGCACGGTCTTGCAATCGACGAGGTCGAGCCGCCGGCCGCGCAAGAGGCCGGCGAACTGGTATTCGGAAAGCGTGTCGGGGACCGGCGTCACGGCGGCGAGGATCGTGCCGGGATCGGCGCCGATCACCACCGCGGCCGGCAGCAGCTCGGCGCGCGCCGCGCGCCAGCGCTGGTGATGCTGCGCCCCGCCGCGATGCCGCAGCCAGCGCATCAGCGTCGTGTCGCGGCCGGTCACCTGCATGCGGTAGATACCGAGGTTGAAGCCGTCCTCGCGCGCCGTCCCCGGGCCTCGGGTCACGACCAACGGCCAGGTGATCAGCGGCGCCGGCTCGTCCGGCCAGCAGGTCTGGATGGGAAGCAGCCCGAGGTCGATCTCGCCGCCGCGCAGCACGATTTCCTGGCACGGTGCGGCGGCCACCGTGCGCGGCCGCATCGCCATCACGGTCTTCAGAAGCGGCAGCATGTCGAGCGCCTCACGCCAGCCGCCCGGCGGCTCGGGCTGTTTCAGAAAGGCGAGAGTCCGGCCGATCTCGCGCAGCTGATGCGGTTCGCGGTCCATGCCCCAGGCGACCCGCTCGACCGTGCCGAATAAATTGACCAGAACCGGCATCGGCAGGCGCGCCGCGCCGTCGTGGACCACGTTCTCGAACAGCACCGCGGGGCCGGCTTCGGCGAGGAGGCGGGTCTGGATCTCGGTCATTTCGAGAAATGGCGAGACCGGCGCCGCGACCCGCTTGAGCCGCCCGGCGGCGTCGAGCCGGGCGATGAAGTCGCGCAGGCTGGCATAAGGCATGGAGGGCTATACAGGAATATTTCGCGTCTGTAGCAGCTTGTGGAAGCTAGCGGCGGCCTCTCGGATGCTCCGCCATCGCGGATCATCAATAAGTTTGGACCGATCGAGGTGCCCCGAGGTTTCCTTCAAAAGTTCACGCATCAATTTTACCAGATGTCTGCCAGCTTTGATCTGCAGGTCGCACAATCCTGTGTCATCCCGATCAAGAAAATCTTCAATCGCGGCATCGCCAAGAAACTGGCAGACGTGTTCGTCAGGACTTGACATTTCTGGTCCAATACCAAACCAGGCCCGGCGCTGAAGGCTTTCGTCGGCAATAGCATCAACCACCTGCTCAATGACATTTCTCCAAGATTTCAAATCCACGGTCATCGCCTTACCTCCGGAATTTGAATAAATCGTACGGGATATGCGCCTGTGGCGTGTCACCAGGATTTTTGCCCGGGATGGGATTTCCATTCACATCACGGAAGCCACCGTTTTGATCTTTCACGTATGGTCCCTGTTGGAGTGGATATGGGCTGTTCGGATCGCCCGGCATAACGCGAACCCGATCATTCGGGTTATTCGGATTAATGTACTCCTTGCCACCGGGAACGTCCGCTGGCTTTTCGATCCAGTTATCTGGAACGCCCTCCGGCTTTCGCAACCCTGGTGTCAGGTCTGGCTCCTGCACGCGTTGGGGCGGTGCGGGGCGCCCAGATGGTTATCGGGCGACCGCCGAGGCTATTTCTCTTCGACCGGATGCACCGCCAGGTCGCCCTCCCGGCTGATGTTTGCCTGGAGGAGGACGAGCGGCTGGTCGCCGGGGTTTGCCAATTTGTGGACCCATCCAAAGGGCTCGAAGAGCGGCATTCGAGCTGACATCGCTTCGGTCTTCCCGTTCGCCGTCACGGCCGCCGTGCCGGCGAGGACGTAATCGAGCGCGGCACCGGAGCGATAATGGGCCGGGTTGGCTTGCATGCCGGCGGGGAAGGTCAGCCGCGCGAGGCTGAATTCATAGGGTCCGGCGCGCAGACCCGGCAACGCATCAGGCGTTCGATACAACTCCTTCGTGACGGCGGGACGGTCGAGCGGTGGCGGCTGGTTGGGACGAGCCGACAAAACAAACAATAGCAGGTCCGTCGGCTCGGACGCGGGTGCACTGATGGTCACCACCTGACCCGCCGCAATGAAGGCGCCGGCGCCTTCGGCGAGGCGTTGAGATGCGCCGCCATCGATCTCGATCGCCGCGGCGCCCGACAAACCGTACAGCATGGCGCTCGACCCCCGGTAAGAGGCGTGCTGCGCCGCCGGCAGGCGGGCCCTGGCTCGAGCCGACGGCCCCGCTCGAGCAGCAG
>CAYMRQ010000079.1:0-8190 GCA_964392845.1 uncultured Rhizobium sp. | reverse complement strand
CCGGTACAATCTGAAATAGAACGGCAGGTCGACGACGGTGGCCAGATGCCCGGTGGCGAGCAGGGTTGATACCGGACTCTCGGAGGGGGGTTCGGCGACTGCCGGCATCCCCAGCAGAGCAAAGACGAGCGCCAGTATGGGATACTTGCCGAAACGCATGGTTCGAGCCTCCTCGCGATCAGTTGCTCGCCGCCGGCGCCACCGCCGGCGTGGCGCCCGGCCGCAGCAGCCACAGCGAAGCAAAGGCGGCAAGGCAAAGCCCGCCCGAAACCGCCACCGCGAATGTCCCGATCCGGTCGATCAGCAGGCCGAACAGCAGCGGCGCCATCGACTCCGTCATCCGAATGGGCACCGCCAGCACGCCGTTGCGCCGCCCGTAACCGCTCGGGCCAAAAATCGCCAGAGGCAGGGTGCCTCGAGCGATCGAGATCAAGCCGTTGCCGGCGCCGTGCAACAGCGCGAAGAGGGCGATTCCGGCCGGGCCGAATGCCCCCAAAACGGCGGCACCCAGCGGATGCATGATTGCGGCGATGCGGGCCGACCACACCGGGTGGACCGCACGCAACAGACCGAATTCGACGAGCCGGGCGCCGACCTGGGCGGGGCCGACCAGCGCTCCGGCGGCGATCGCCGCGACTGCCGACGCGCCCGCGCCTTCCAGCAGCCGCGGCAGATGCGCTGCGAACGCCCCGCTGACGAACCGGGTCGCGCCGAAGAAGAAGGCAAGGATCAGCATCGCGCCGCGCGGCGCCTCGACGTTATGGGCTTCAGGTGCGGCATGCGGCGGCGGCGGCCCCGCCGGGGGGATCATCAGCCAGTTGAGCGGCATCGCCACAGCGAGGTTGAGCGCCGCCCAGATCAAGCAGGCCTCGCGCCAGCCGAAGGCGTGCTCGAACCAGGCTGAGGCCGGCCAGCCGATCGTGCTGGCAAAGCCGGCGATCAGCGTGATCCCGGTAATCGGCGCCCGCGCGTCTCGGCCGTACAGCCGGGCCAGGGTGGCAAACGCCGGGTCGTAAAGTCCCATCGCCATGCCGGTCCCCAGAACGATCCAGGCAAGCGTGAGGCTGAGCACGCCCTGTGACAGGCCGAGCAGTGCAAGCCCCGCCGCGATCACCGCATTCGAGGCGGCGAGGACGGCGCGCCCGCCATGCCGGTCGATCAGCCGGCCAACCACCGGGGCGACCGCGGCGGAGAGCAGCAATGCCCCCGAAAAGATTCCGAAGAACACGCTCGGCGCCAGGCCCAGCGCGGCGGCGATCGGCACGCCGAGGATCGCCGGTAGATAAAAGCTCGAGGCCCAGGCAAGCGTCTGGGACGTGCCGAGCGCGGCGACGACGATGGTTTTGCTGGGCCGCAGCGCCGCCTCCTTCACCGCGGCAAGACACGCCACACGAAGGCGTCGCATTGCTCGCGGCCCTCAAGCTCGCGGCTGGTCGGCACCACGTAGCGCGCCAATTCACATAAGCCCACCCCCGGCAGATGGGCGCGGCCGGGATCGCCGAGCAGGACCCTGCTGCCGCGGCCGGCGAGGCGCCGCAGCCAGCGCATCGCGCGTTCCGCCATCGGCTGCTCGTAACAGATGTCCCCCGCGGTGACCAACTTCCAGAACCGATTGCCGCCGTCCAAGAGGTCGGTCGTCACCACCTCGATCGCCACGCCGTTGAGGGCGGCGTTGGCGGCGATAGAAGCGGCGGCGAAATGATCGATCTCAGCGGCGGTGACGCGCGCCGCACCGGCCTTGGCGGCGGCGATTGCGACAAGGCCCGAGCCGGCGCCGAAATCGAGCACCTCGCGGCCGGCCACCACCTCCGGGTTATCGAGCAGATAGCGGGCGAGCGCCTGGCCACCGGCCCAGGCGAAGGCCCAGAACGGCGGCGGCAGGGCGTTGCGGGCGAGGGTTTCCTCGGTCGCCTGCCAGATCGGCGTGACCTCGGTGGCGAGGTAGAGGCGGATCTCCGGCACCAGCGGAGGGGCCGTGATCGCCGTGTTG
Organism: uncultured Rhizobium sp.; assembly: GCA_964392845.1. GTDB lineage: Bacteria > Pseudomonadota > Alphaproteobacteria > ATCC43930 > CGMCC-115725 > DATARH01. The sequence goes on along the minus strand of CAYMRQ010000079.1, from coordinate 6,200 downwards.
CGTCGGACGAAGAGCGCCGGATCCATCGCGTGGAGTGGCAATTTCAAAGATCGTCACCCCCGCGAAGGCGGGGGGTCCAGGGGCGGCCGCACAAGCCCGCGGCCCCTGGATACCCGCCTTCGCGGGTATGACACATGAATTTGCCGAGCCGAATGGAATCGCGTCAGGGGCTCAAGCAAAATGACCTCCGATGATGCCGGCGAAGAGCAGCCAGCCGACGATGCGGTTCGAGCGGAATTTGGCGAGACAATCGGCGGGATCGTCGATCGCGACCCACGTCGCCTGCCAGACAAGCTGGACCGCGGCGGCGGCGAGCGCGAGCCGGAACGGTCCCCCCAGCCCGGCGGCGCTGCCCGCCATCGCCCACAGCGCGAGCGCCCCGGCATAGAACACAAGGAGCCACGGCCGGGTCCGCGGCCCCAGCGCCAGGGCCGAGGATTTGACGCCGATCCGCGCATCGTCCTCCTTGTCCTGATGGGCGTAGATCGTGTCGTAGCCGACCGTCCACAGGATGCCGCCGAGATAGAGCAGCAGCGGCGGCCAAGCCAGCTCGCCGGTCACCGCGGTCCAGCCGATCAGCGCGCCCCAGTTGAAATTGAGACCGAGAAAAACCTGCGGCCACCAGGTGACCCGCTTCATCAACGGGTAGGTGGCGATCAGCCCGAGCACGGCGATCCCGAGCAGGATGCTGATCCGATTGAGGCTGAACAGCACGGCGGCGCCGATCGCCAGCTGGAGGACCATGAACGCGATGGCCTGCGGCACCGTTATCCGTCCGCTCGGCAGCGGCCGCAACCGGGTGCGCGCGACCTTGCCGTCATACTCGCGGTCGGCGATGTCGTTGAGAGTGCAGCCGGCACCGCGCATCGCCACCGCACCGAGCGCGAAAAGCGCCAGCAGCACCGGGTCCGGCCAGCCCGGGGCGGCGAGGGCGATCCCCCACCAGGCCGGGAAGAGCAGCAGCCAGGTGCCGATCGGGCGATCGAGCCGGGCGAGGCGCGCGTAGGGTTCGGCCCAATCCGGCAGCCGGCGCGCGACCCAATCGTACGGGTGGATGTCGGTGGGGTCGGCTGGAGGTAAGGCCGCTGGCCCCCACCCTCCCACGGCTTCGCCGCGGGTCCCTCCCTCCCCCGTGATCCCCGGGTCAAGCCCGGGGAGGGGAGGGGTTTGGGCGGCGCGCCCGGTAACTCCCTCCCCCGCAAGCGGGAGAGGGTTAGGGAGGGGGCTGGCTTCGGAGATTCCGATACCGGGTCGCATGGCCTAATGTTGGGCCTCCGGCGGCCTTAGCTCAAGCAGGGAGGCTCGTCTGCCCGAGCGCATCGCAACACGGCTCTACATCGACGACGTGCTGGCGGCCGGCCGCCCGATCGTCCTTGCTCCGGCGCAGGCGCACCGCCTGCGCAATGTGTTACGACTTGTGCAGGGCGATGCCGTCGCGGCCTTCAACGAACGCGACGGCGAGTGGCTGTGCGAATTGACCGAGATCGGCCAGCGCCGCGCCCGGGTCGCGGTTGTGCGGCAATTGCGCGCGGCCAGACCCGAGCCCGACCTTTGGCTGCTGTTCGCGCCGATCAAGCGGACCCGGCTCGGCTGGCTCATCGAAAAGGCGACCGAGCTGGGCGCCGCCGCGCTTCTGCCGGTGTGGACCGCGCGCACCCAGAAGGAGCGGCTCAATCAGGACCGGCTGCGCGCGCTGGCGGTTGCCGCGGCCGAACAGAGCGAGCGCCTGTCGGTGCCCATGATCGCCACCCCCGAGCCGCTCGACCAGGTACTCGCCGCCTGGCCCCCCGGGCGGCTTCTGGTGCTGTGCGACGAGAGCGGCGCCGGCCCGCCGATCGCCGAGGCCCTCGCCGGCTTTGCCCCGGACAAACCCGCCGCGCTGTTTGTCGGCCCGGAAGGAGGCTTTACCGACAGGGAGCTTGACGCTCTCGGCAAACTCCCCATTGTTACTCGGGTCGGGCTCGGCCCGAGGGTGCTGCGCGCTGAGACCGCCGCTCTCGCCGCCCTGGCGGTTTTTCAGGCGATCGCCGGAGATTGGCGCCGCCGCCGGAAGCGGTGATGCGTGCCGCTGTTCAGCCTATTGGGGAGTTACGGGAACCGCATGTCTGGGCCGTCGAGCGTGGCAGGACTGCCGATCACCAACAAACGCCAGCTCGTCGAATATCACGAAGCCGGCAATAAGCCGCCCTCGGCCTGGCGGGTCGGCACCGAGCACGAGAAATTCGTCTTCCACCGCGCGGATCTGAGCCGGGTTGCCTATGAGGGGCCGGACGGGATCGGCGCGCTGTTGCAGGGCATGACCCGCTTCGGCTGGAAGCCGGTCATCGAAAAGGGCAACATCATCGCGCTGTCAAACGACAGCCAATGTTCGATCACCCTCGAACCGGGCGGGCAGTTCGAATTGAGCGGGGCGCCGCTCGAAACCCTGCATCAGACCTGCGAGGAGGTGCACGAGCACCTGCGCCAGGTGCGCGAGGTGTGCGACGAGCTTGGGCTCGGCATGATCGGGCTCGGCTTCGACCCCAAATCGCGGCGCGACGAGGTGCCGTGGATGCCCAAGGGCCGCTACCGGATCATGCGCGACTACATGCCGAAAAAGGGCCGGCTCGGGCTCGACATGATGCTGCGCACCTGTACCGTGCAGGCCAATCTCGATTACCGATCCGAAGCCGACATGGTGAAGAAGTTTCGCGCCAGCCTCGCGCTGCAGCCGGTCGCGGTGGCGCTGTTCGCCAATTCGCCGTTCGTCGAGGGCCGGCCGTCGGGCTATCTGAGCCAGCGCAGCCTGGTGTGGACCGATACCGACCCCGACCGCTGCGGTACCGTGCCGTTTGTGTTCGAGAAGGGGTTCGGGTTCGAGCGCTATGTCGATTACATGCTCGACATGCCGATGTACTTCGTCTACCGCCACGGCACCTATATCGACGCGAGCGGGCAGTCGTTCCGCGACTTCATCGCCGGAAAGCTGCCGGCCCTGCCGGGCGAAGTGCCGCTGATCGGCGACTGGGCCGACCATTTGACCACCGCCTTTCCCGAGGTCCGGCTGAAGACCTATCTCGAAATGCGCGGCGCCGATGGCGGTCCGTGGCGCCGGCTATGCGCGTTGCCGGCGCTGTGGGTCGGCCTCCTTTACGACAGCACCGCGCTCGACGCGGCCGCGGAGCTGGTCGCCGACTGGACCCCCGAGGAGCGCGAGGCGATGCGGCGCGACGTGCCGCGTCTCGGCCTCGACACCCCGCACCGCAGCCGCAGCTTCCGCGAGATCGCGGGTGAAATGCTCGAAATCGCTCGCGAAGGGCTGCATCGCCGCGCGCGGCGCGATCTGTGCGGCGAAGATGAGACGCACTACCTCGATACGCTGTTTTCGATCGCCGGCTCGGGCCGCACCCCGGCCCAGGAGCTGCTCGAGGATTACCGCACCCGCTGGGGCGGCCGGATCGAGCCGGCCTATACCGAGCAGGCGTATTAAGGGGGTAGGCCAATGGCGGAAGCGCTCGCAGGGAAGCATGTCGTTGTTACTGGCGCGAGCCGCGGTATCGGCGCCGCCGCTGCGGTGGCGCTCAGTCGCGCCGGCGCATCGCTGACGTTGATTGCGCGCGACGGCGGTCGCCTCGCCGAAGTGGCGCAAGCCATCGCCGCGACGGGCGGCAAGGCTGCGCACTTGCCCTGCAATGTTTCTGATTTCAGCGCCCTGTCGCGCCAGCTCGACGTAGCGCGCGGGCGGTTCGGCCCGGTCGACATCCTGATCAACAATGCCGGCGTGATCGAGCCGACCGCGCGGATTGTCGATGGCGACCCGGCGATCTGGGCCCGCAACATCGAAATCAACCTGATCGGTGCCTACAACCTGGTCCGCGCCGTGCTACCGGAAATGATGGCGGCCGGCTCGGGACGCATTATCAACCTGTCCTCGAGCGCCGCGTTCCAGCCGCTTGAAGGCTGGAGCGCCTATTGCGCAGCGAAAGCCGGCCTGGCCATGCTGACAAGGGCAATCGTGCTCGAAGCCGGCGCCTCGCCGATCCGGGTGTTCGGCCTGAGCCCGGGCACCACCGATACCGATATGCACGTGGTGGTTCGCGCCTCCGGGCTCAATCGGGTCAGCCAGATCCCGCGCGAGTCGCTGAGGCCGGTCGAAGTCGCGGCGCGGCAGGTGCTCTACCTCTGCACGCCCGACGCCGACGACCTGTCCGGCAGCGAAGTCGCGGTCACCGACCCCGAGTTCCGGCGCCGCGTCGGCCTCGGCTAATACCGGGAATACTGTTCCAACTCTAGACTATCCGGTACCGGGCGGCGATTCGGCGCGGAGGGCTATTTGAGCAACGGCCGCGAGCGGAACCGAGCCTCCTCGATCACGACATAGCGCCCGAATAATCCCTCGCCGAATCTTGCAATTGCCGCCTCAAAGCGCGTCCATTTGAGATGCGATCTCTCAGGGTCGATTCGCAGCAGAACAACTCCGGGAACGGGCAGTTTGAAACGAAAGACGAGTTCGCCGAAATCCTTGTCCTCGGTCAGGAACAGCCGTCCCTCCTCCTGCGCCCGCCGGAGAGCTTCGGTGTCGGTTACGCCTGAGGCTATCTCCGCGATGTAGGCGACATCATGTCCTGCGGTGCGAAGACGGGCTACGAGCGCCGCATCGACGCACTCATCCGCGAGCCAGCGCACGCGGACACCCTCAGCGGTACACGAGCTCCTCGTCGGCGAGGTAATCGGCTGCGAAGGCCTGTGCGGCCCGGATGTCATCGAGCGTCAGCTTGGGATGGTCGGCGAGGATCGCCGCGCCGCTCAACCCGGCTCCGAGTTTGCGCAGGACCAGCTCGACCGGAACGCGCGTCCCGCGGATGACCGGCTTTCCTGCCATGATTTCGGGATTTATCTCGATCCGCTCGTGCGCCATGTTTCCAAATCCTGCACAGGCCAGCCCGAAGCTTAGCACGAGTTCCGGCGCGTGTTCACCCCGGCGCGCCGGCTCGTGGGGCGGGCACGGTGACGGCGAGGCCGTCGCCGAGCCGCATCATGCGCCAGCCCGTCGGGTCGGCGAGCGCCGCCTCGGGCATTCGGCCCGACAGCGACATCCAGCGCTCGCGGTGCCACGAGGTCAGCGCCACCTCGGCGCGCAGCGTTGCGCCCGGCGCCGGCGGCGCGACGCCAAGCGCCGACCACGGGATCAGCAGCTCGGCGGTGATGCGCGGCTGGTCGGCACCGAAATAGACCGAATCGGCGCCCGGCACCGGGGTGCAGCCTGTCCGGATCGCCTGTGCGGCCGTCCCGGCGCACAGCAGCGCCGTCATCGGCGGGTGATCCTTCACCTTCGTGCGCGGCGGAATGAAGAAGAGGCTCACCCGGCGCGGCCCACCGCCGGCATCGACCCCGAGCTCCAGCCGGTACGCGTCGCCGAGCGGGAACGCGCCGTCATAGGCGAAAAGCTCGATGTCGAAATAGTCCTGTCCGATCGTCGCCAGCGCGAGCCCCTTGTCGCTCCACGACAGGTAGACCTCGCCGAAATCGACCGCACCCGGCGACGGCGTCAGCGCCGGCAACAGGCTCGCCGGTTTCGGCCAGTCCGACAGCGAGTGGTCGTGCACGTCGATGGCGGCATGCGCCAGCACAAACGGCGCGCTCGTTGCCGCAGCAGACAGGGCCGCCGCAGGCGAGGCCGCCGCAGCTTCATGGACCGCGGGCGCCTCCCGGTTGGCGGCAGTCAGGGCCTCGGTCAGAAGCTGGTACGGGCGATCGTCGATGTCGACGAGGCCGAAATTGTAGTCCTCGCCATCCGCCCGGCCGCCTTTTGGGTGGTCGTAATACTGAAACCAATGCGTGCCGACGATTTCCGGCCGAGCGGCGAAATTCAATGTTGCGGCGGCGGCGCCGCGCGCGCGCTCGGCCTGGGTGGCGACGGTCATCAGGTGGCCGTTGTTGCGGTTCCCGGTGCGGTTTTCGCGGGCGGCAAAGAACCACTCGGTGACGAGAACAGGCTTGTCCCGCGACAGCTCCCCGAGGCCGTCGAAGAAGTAGCGCGCCAGCCAGCCGTCCGGGCTGTCGACGTTGTAGTTGGTGGCGACCGCGTCGACGTAGGGGGTCATGGCGCGCACCGCCACCGGGTCGTAGTAGATCGGCAGGCGATCGCCGAAGACGAGGGCGTCGGGGTCGGCGGCGCGCAGCGCGGCGCGCACCAGCCGGTAGTAGCGGCCCGCGATTTT
>CAYMRQ010000078.1:12557-19258 GCA_964392845.1 uncultured Rhizobium sp. | reverse complement strand
CGGATTTGCTGACTAAGGATGAACATGTTGATACCATTCGATCTTGGCATAACCGTTCTCCACGGTATGGGACCGAAGAAATCATTTCAGCTTATCTCTCTCGGACCCTCTCCCCGCAAGCCGGGCGCTGGAAAGCCTCTGACACGGGAGCGGAAATCGCATTACTTGTTCAATATTTGTTGAAGTATCGCTTCCATGCGGGCCAATCTTTCGTCCATCTGCGCCAATCGGTTATCGATACGCAACTCGAACGTCGCGAGTTTCGCAGCGACCTCGGTAATGAGATTGGTGCGCCAACTGGCGGCGTCGCGGCGGTCGACATCGACCCCGAATTTGAACTCGCGCAACTCGGTCTGGATCGCGTCGAGGCGCCGGCCGATCAACTCCAAACTGATCTCAGCCATTAGTAGGGATACTCCTCTGGGTGCCTGGGGCCAGCGCGCCGGTCGGTCGCAATCCGACACGCCGTCCGCCGCCAGGAGCAGTTGCCCCTACTATATAGGGATCAGCCGAACGGGCCCTGGAAGACCTGGTCGACATAGCTGTCCGACAGCGGCTCCAGCGCTTCGGGCCAGTGGCGCGCGATCGGGCGGCGCTCGGCGGCGGTGCGCACCCTTCCGTCCCAGCCGATCTGCTCCATGTAATAATAGAGCTGGATGCAATGGCCGTCCGGATCGAACCCGAATGCCGAATAATCGATGCCGGGATAGAGCTCGGGCGGGATGTCGACGAAGGTGACGCCCGACGATTTGAGGAAATCGACCGCTTCGCGCAATTGCGCATAGTTCGCCACCTCGACCCCGAACGACATGCAGGTCGTGTGCGCGCTCAACCCCAGGACGCCGCGCAGCTCCTTCGGATAGAGGGCGAGGCTGTGGTGCTCGGCGCCGCAACGCAGGAAGACTGAGCGCGCCCCGCGATAGGTGCTTTCCTCGCTCTTCGTCAGCCCGAGGCGCTCGGTATAGAAGGCTTCGGCCTGCCCGACATCGTCGACGAACAGGCCGACCGGGCCGATCTTGGTGATCTTGAACGGCCGCGCCAAGAGGACCCCGTCGACATCGAACATCGCCCCGCCATTCGGCGGCGCCGGCCTGTGGCCCGCGAAGATGTCGATGCCCCTGGCCTCGGCCTCGGCCAGCTCGGCGGCTTCCGACATCTGCGGCAGCTCGGGCTTTTCCTGGAAGCCGCGATAATACATGTCGCGCGGCTTGCTCCGCTGGTTCCAGCCGACCTGTTCGATGCCGTAATAGAACTCGTTGGTGTGGCCGTCCGGGTCATAGACATAGACATGCCAGTTGCTGCCCGGCATGTCGCGGCCGACGCGCTGGACGCGGACCTGCTGTTCCATGAAATAGGTGTGCGCGTCGCCGATCTCCTGGAGGCTGCCGCATTGCCAGGTGATCTGATTGATCGTGACCTCGGGCGCGAATTTGCGGTCGGCGCGCTGGTCCATCACCGGCTTGGAAAACAGCACCATGGCGTGGTGATCGGTGCCGTAGCGCATGAAGTAGCCGTGCGTGTCGCCGAGCCCCTTATCCTTCGGGAACCACGGTGCGCGCGAGAAATCGGCCTTGTCGGACACCGTGAAGCCCAGGAGGTCGCCATAGAAATGGCGGGCCTCTTCGAGCTTCGCGATGTTGAAGCCGAAATGCCCGAGCCGCCTGATCTTGAACGGTCGCTCCAACAGGATCCCGCCGACGTTATAACGCTGGCCATTCGCAGACATTCGTGCCTCCTCCCGTATCGGTTGGTGCGATCATACCATCAATCGCCGACAATGTAGGATGGCTGCGGTGCCCTTACACCATCAGCCGCAAGCGGAAGATGCGTTGCACGACCAGGATCAGCATCCCGATGATGAGGATCTGCAAGGTCGAGGCGGCTGCAATCGTCGGGTCGCCCTGCCACTGGATCTGCGAGAACAGGTGGACCGGGAGGCTCGTCGATTCCGGGCCCGACAGGAAGAGCGCCAGATTGATGTCCGAAAACGAAATGATGAAGGCGAAGATCGCACCGGATAACAGGCTCGAGCGCAACAGCGGCAGGGTCACCTTGACAAAGGCCTGCACCCGGGTCGCGCCGAGGCTCATCGCGGCTTCTTCGAGGCGCGGGTCCATGCCGACGAGGCCGGCGGTGACGCTGCGGATCACGTACGGCGTGCAGATGATTAGATGGCCCAAGAGCAGCGTCCAGATCGAAGCCTGGACCGCGAGGCGCGCGTAGAACAGATAGAGTGCTGCGCCGAGCAGGATCTGCGGCACCAGGAGCGGGGCAAGAAAGAAGGTTTCGAGCGCTTCGCGGCCGAAAAACCGGAAGCGCACCAGCCCGATCGCGGCGGCGGTGCCGAGCAATGTGGCGAGGGCCGCCGCGAGCAGGCCGACGACCAGGCTGACCCGGAAGAACGCGGTGACAAACGTGCCGCTTGCGAAAAACTCTTCGAACCAGTGCAGCGTGAAACCGCTCGGCGGAAACGCGAAGGTGGGGCTCGGCCCGAACGACACCGCGACGACCACGACGAGCGGCGCCAGGAGCCCGATATAGACCGCGAGGATGAAGGGAAGCAGCAGCCAGGGCGCCCGCCCGCTCACTGGCTAGTCTCCAGGCGCCCGGCGCGCCGGGTAGCAAACAGCGCAGCAAACATCAGCAATAGAGTAAACAGCACCAGGGTCAATGCCAGGCTCGACGCGCTCGGCCAGTTGAACGAGACCAGCACCTCGTCATAGATCTGCTGGCCGGCCATGCGCTCGCGCGGGCTGCCCATCAGCGCCGGGGTCACAAAGGCGCTGATCGAGACGCTGTAGACCAGGAGCGACCCCGATATGAGGCCCGGCAGGCTCAATGGGAGGATCGTGCGCCCGAACATCTGGACCCAGTTGGCGCCGAGGTTGCGCGCCGCCTCTTCGAGGCTCGGCGGGATGCGCTCGATCGCGGCCATCAGCGGCAGCACCATGAACGGCAGGAAGATGTTGACCAGGCCGATCACCACGGCGGTCTCGGTGTAGAGCAGCTTGACCGGCTCCAGGCCGAGGCCGACGAGTGCCTGGTTGATCAGCCCCTTCCTGCCGAGGATGACGATCCAGCCGAAGATGCGAATGACCGTGCTGACCATCAGCGGCATGATCAACAGGAAGAGCCCGATCGTCTGCATCCGCGGCCGGGCTCGCGCCAGCCAATAGGCAAGCGGATAGCCGGCGACCGTGCAGACGATCGTCGTGATCAGGCCGAGCCGCAGCGTGCGCGCGAACAGGCGGAGATAATAGAGGTCGAACAGCTTGCGGTAATTGTCCGATGTGAATTCGGGCAGGGCGATCCGGGTCGGCGAATAGGGGTGCACGCTGTAGAGCGCCACATTGGCGAACGGCACGATCAACAGCAGCAACAGGAACAGCGCATAGGGGCCGGTCAGGAATGCCCAGACCGGCCGCGTCTTGACGCGATCCATCACCGGAACCAGCCCCTCACCCTGTCCCTCTCCCCGTGAACGGGGAGAGGGAACGCGCGGCGCCGCTGTTCGGTGAACTCCCTCGCCCCGCTTGCGGGGCGAGGGCTTGGGGCACGGCGCACGAAGCGCGCCAACGACCCCCTCGCCCCGCTTGCGGGGAGAGGGTGGGGGTGAGGGGCCGTCGATGGGGGTGACATGACCGGCGCGACCCTCAGCGCCGCAGCAGCCGCAGATCGGCGGGATCGACGGTGATCTCGACCGGTTGTGCCACGGCCCAGATGCGCGCGGCGCCGGTGTTCTTCAGCGCCGCGCGCAGCCTCTGGCCGCCGGCGAGTTCGAGGCTCAGATGCAGATCCTCGCCGAGATAGGTCACCTCGGTGATCCGCGCCGGGAAACAATTAGCGTCCGAGCCGGTGCTGGAGCCTGGCCCCAGCACCCGAATGCGTTCCGGTCTGATGAGGACCGAAACCTCGCGGCCGCCGCTCGCAGGGTCGCCGCCATCGGCAACGGCATCATGACCGCAGCGCAGGCGCAGGCCCGTTGCGGTCTCGACGATCGTGCCCTGCGCGCCGCGCTCGACGATCCGGCCCCCGATCAGATTGGAGCTGCCGATGAATTCGGCGACAACGGTGGTCGCCGGCCGCTCATAGATTTCGGCCGGCGTGCCGATCTGCTCGATATGGCCGTGTGACAGGACCGCGATGCGGTCGGACAGCGCTAAGGCCTCGGTCTGGTCGTGGGTGACATAGATCGCGGTCTTGCCGAGCCGGCGCTGCAGGCTTTTCAGCTCGTCGCGCATCTGGATCCTGAGCTTGAAGTCGAGATTGGAGAGCGGCTCGTCGAACATCAGGATCCGCGGTTCGAGCACCAGCGAGCGGGCGATCGCGACGCGCTGTTGCTGGCCGCCCGAAAGCTGGGCCGGGAAGCGCCCAGCCATCTCCGGCAGGTCGACCAGGCGCAGGATGGCGCCGACCCGCTCGGCGATCTGCGACTTCGCGATATGGCGCAGCCTGAGGCCGAAGGCGATGTTGTCGAACACCGTCAGGTGCGGAAAGAGGGCGTAATTCTGGAACACCAGCCCGACATCGCGGCGGTGCGGCGGCTTGTCATCGAGGCGCTCGCCGCGCAGCCGGATCGAGCCGGCGTTCAGCGTCTCGAACCCGGCGATGCAGCGCAGTGTCGTGGTCTTGCCGCAGCCGCTCGGGCCCAGCAGCGAGAAGAACTCGCCGGCGTGTACCTCGAACGAGATCGGGCCGACCGTCACCTCGGGCGAATAGCGCCGGGTCAGCCCAATGACCTCGAGCTCGATCGACAAGCCCCTCACCCCGGCCCTCTCCCCGCGAGCGGGGAGAGGGAGAATTTGCGGCGCTTCCCGACAATATCCTCCGACGGCTTTTTACGGCATCTCAGCCGCGTTCCCTCGCCCCGCTTGCGGGGAGAGGGCCAGGGTGAGGGGCATGTGCTGCCGCGCACGATCTTGACGCCGACGCGGCGTTACGCGCCGAGCACCTCCTTGTTCCAGCGATCGAGGTATTTCGACTTGTGTGTGTTCATTTTCTCGTAGTCGATCTGAACGATGTTCTTTTCCTTATCTGCCGGGAAGTCGTATTTGGCCAGCTCGGGCGGCAGCTTCGCCTTGCGGTTCGTCGGCGGATAAAAAAAGCGCTTGGTCATCATCATCTGGTATTCGCCGCCCATCGTGATGTTGCAGAACCGGTTGGTCAGCTCGACGAACTTGCCGCCCTTGAGCACCGGGAAGGCGGGGGCGACCAGCATGGTCCCCGGCACGTATTCGATATCGACCGGCACCCCCTGCGTTTGCAGCACATGGGTGCGGCCGTTCCAGTACGGCATGATGACGACCTCCCCGCGAGTGAAGGCCTTCAACCCGCCATCGGCATTCTCGATGATGACCGGCTGGTTCTTTTTCATCAGTTGGGCGAGGAAGGCGATGCCCGGGTCGATATTGTCCTCGTTGCCGCCGAGCGTCTTGTTCAACACCTGCAGCCAGGAATTGCCGACCCAGCTATAGGCGGGAATGCCGACCCTTCCCTTGTATTTCGGATCGAGCAGGTCCTGATAGGAGGTCGGCTTGCTCGCCTCTTTCGTGTTGTAGACCAGCCCCATGATGACAAGGGTATAGGGCGCGAACCAGTTCTTGAGTGCGCCGCGCGGCGGCTCCCTGGCGCTGTCGAGAATGTCCTGGTAATTGGTACAGATATTGAGGTCGTAATCCTGCAGGCAGCCGCCGAGCCCGAGGAAGTTCCCCTCGGCCTGCAGCACCGACACCGTCGAGACGGACGGGTTCCCGCAGTTGGCCATCGCCTTCGCGGTAATAACCGAGTCGATGCCGAAATCCTGGATCACCTTGACGCTGTTTTTCTCCTCGAATTTCGGCGCGTCGATAAAGGCGGCGCGCAACCCCTCGCCCCAGCTGGCGCCGGTCGACGCGACCGTGAAGTTCTCCTCCGCCCGGGCCGGCCGCGCCAATCCGAGTTCGGCCAGCGCGTTCGTAGCGGCGCGACAACCGAGAGCGGTCTGGAACTGGCGCCTGTTGATTGCGGTTGTCATCGAGCCCTCCCCCTGTGTCGCTCCGCGATCGTGGCGCAAAGCGGGTGATGTTTCCAGTCCCGACCGCAGCGCAGTTGTTGACAGGCAAGGCGGAGCGGCGCTTGCATCGCCGAGAAACAGGGCGGACATGCCAAAGACGGGAGGACAGCATGCAATCAGCCTATGGACGGCAGCTTCCGCGACCGGATTACGAGCTGACCTGCGTCGAGCCGGGCAGCCCGATGGGCGAATTGATGCGCCGGTATTGGCAGCCGGTTTGCCCCTCGGACGAACTCCTCGACCTGCCGAAGAAGGTCAAGCTCTTATGCGAGGAGATCGTCGTCTTTCGCGACAGCCGAGGCCGGGTCGGCGCGCTCGACCCGCATTGCGCGCATCGCGGCGCATCGCTCGAATGGGGCCGGGTCGAGGCGGCGGGGCTGCGCTGCTGCTATCACGGCTGGCTCTACGACACGCATGGAAAATGCATCGAGATGCCGTGCGAGACCGACGAGTTCCGCCAGCAGATGGATGTCTGGCAGCCGGCCTACCCGGTGCTGGAATATGGCGGGCTCGTCTTCGTCTATATGGGGCCGCCCGGTACGGAGCCGCTGTTCCCGGCCTATGACATCATCGACCCCGCCGGACTCGACCAAGACCGGGGCGAAGATGTCGTGCTGCGCGGCATGCGGCTGTGGGGCGACTACGCGGT
>CAYMRQ010000078.1:10329-12547 GCA_964392845.1 uncultured Rhizobium sp. | reverse complement strand
CGTGGCCTACGACCACCTGACCAGCCGATCGAGCGACTACGCGGTCGGCATGGTCAAGGACTGCAACTGGCTGCAGCACTACGAGAACATCGTCGATCCCTGGCACCTGTTGATGCTGCACCAGATGATCAGCGGCGACCAGTTCGAGGGTGCGCTGATGCAGGGCCTGCCGCGCATCGCCTGGGAGAAGACGCCGCTCGGCGTGCGCTACAATCTCACCAAGGATCTGCCGAACGGCAATCGCATGGTGCGCCATGCCGAATGCATCGTTCCCAACGCCTTTATCATCCCGAATATCCGCGAGACCGGAACCGTGGCGAAGCGCCAGGAGCGGGGCACCGAATTATCCTGGGCGGTGCCGGTCGACAACGAGCATGTCAGAGGCATCAGCATCGTCGCCTGGCCCTTGGAAAATGGCGAGCCGAAGCAGGGTTGGCGGGCCGGAACCGACACGATCCAGGAGATCCGGCCGGGCTCGGTGCTCGAGCGCACCTACGAGGAGCGCCAGCGCAAGCCCGACGATCTCGAAGCCCAGGAGGGGCAGCGCACGATCGCGATCCACGCGCTCGAAAACCTCGGCGCCTCGGATACCGGGATCGCGATGCTGCGCCATCTGCTGCGCGAGCAATTGAGGCGGATCGAGGACGGGCTCGACCCGATCAACACGGTGCGCGACCCGGCTTCCAACCACCGCATCCCGACCAATGCCTGGAACACGATCCTCACGCCCGCCGAGGCGGCGCTCGATCACGGCGACGGGGTATAGGACCGACAATTCAGCTGTAGGGCCAATCACTAAGTTGTCATCCCGGCGAAGGCCGGGATCCACTCCCCAACCGCACGAGCCGTTGATCGGTGGATCCCGGCCTGCGCCGGGATGACAAAGTTTTTGGGAGATAATCATCATGGCCATAGCCCGGCATCCGATGCCGCCCGAAATCGCCGCGTTGAGCCTGGAGGAGATCGCCGATCGCTATATCGGCCGCTTCCGCGACAAGGTCGCCGACTGGGACGCCTTCGAGGACGCCAAGATCGAGGGCTACCGCCGCGCCCAGCACCGCTTCATCGGGGCCGGCGGCCGACGACGTGTTCGTCGTGGTGGCCGGCGGCTCCGGCAAGCATGACGACCCGACGGTGATCCCGCCGCGCGGCTTTACGCTCAGCATCATGTTCGTGCCGCCCGGCCAGGGCAACGCCGCGCATACCCACGAGGTCGAGGAGGTGTTTTTCGTGCTGCAGGGATACCTGAGCGTGTTCCTGGAGGACGCGGCGGGGCGGCGGGTGAGCCGCAAGCTGGCGCCCTGGGAGTGCATCGCCTGCCCGCCGGGCGTGATCCACGGTTTTCACAACGAGGGTTTGGAGCCGGTCTATATGCAGGTCATGCTCGGGCGCGGCCGTCCCGAGGCGATGGGCTACGCCGATGACGAACTCTACCGCCGCCGCGCCGCCCATCTGGGGCGGTAGAGCGGCGCATCCTCGTCGCCTGCATGTTGTGCGCAGTGAGCCCCTCACCCCAACCCTCTCCCCGCAAGCGGGGAGAGGGAGTCATCGGTGTGGGCCGGCGCCCAAACCCTCGCCCCGCTCGCGGGGAGAGGGTGCCGAGCGCAGCGAGGCGGGTGAGGGGCTGACCGCCGCGATGCTCTGACGTCCGGAATTCTGGTTAGCCCTGGGAAGAAACCGATGCCCTACGCCGCCCCGCTCGCCGAGATGCGCTTTGTGATCGACACGCTGGGAGGGCTCGATGGGGCCGCCGCCGATGTCGCCCCCGATCTTGCTGGGGCGATCCTCGCCGAGGCGGCGCGCTTCGCCGCCGCCGAATTGGATCCGCTCAACCAGCCCGCCGACCGCATCGGCAGCGTCCTCGAAAACGGCGTCGTGCGCACCCCGCCCGGTTTCCGCGAGGCCTATCGCCGCTATGTCGAGGCCGGCTGGATGGGTCTGGCCTGCGCCCCCGAGCATGGCGGCCAGGGGCTACCCTTGGCGCTGGCGGCCCCGGTCGTCGAGATGTGGAACTCGGCCTGCATGAGCTGGGCCTTGTGTCCCTTGCTCAATTTCGGCGCGATCGAGCTGTTGCAGGCGCATGGCTCGCCGGAACAGCAGATTCTCTACCTCGCCAAGCTGGTCTCGGGCGAGTGGACTGGGACGATGAACCTGACCGAGCCGCAGGCCGGCTCCGATCTCGGCGCGCTCAGGACCCGCGCAGTGCCACACCGGGACG